>NZ_JAJKFV010000009.1 GCF_020966775.1 Rhodopirellula halodulae
AGGCAACTTAGGCAGGTAAGACAGGAGCCGTATACGGACCCGTACGTACGGTTCTGTGAGAGGGCTGAGTCAGCGGTCGCTCCGCTGGCTCACCCTACTCGATCGTTGTGGAACATCGTTTGCGTGCCAGATCGGCATCTGCTTTGTAAACACAACCTGATTCTCGTCTGCGGAAAGCAATTCGCTTCAATTCAGCTTTATCGGCGAGACTCAACCATGTATCGAGTTCCATGATCGAGTCCATTCAGCAACCGTCGGAGCGAAAGCTATTGGACGGGAAACGGTTGCGTCTGGACCGTCTGCCGCCGGAACCGTCACCGCGCGGAAGTGATCCATGGTTGATTGTGATCGCGATTTGCATGGTTTGCGGACTGTTGTATCTCGGCGCGTCGTTGTTTGTTCCTTTGACGATCGCCTTGCTCGCTTACCTGTCACTGCGTCCCGCGGTGGCAAAGCTTTGTCATTTTGGGGTGCCGAAAACGTTGGCGAGCATGTCCGTGATCTTGGTCGCGTTTTTGTCCGTTGCTTTGATCGCGACCGTGTTGTATTCGCCCGTTCAGTCTTGGATGCAGCGAGCCCCCGAAACGCTGCAACGGTTTCGTGGGAACTTTGATTCGTTGACTCAGAGACTGGACGAATTGGACGAGGCCGAAGAGTCCGTTCGAGAAACCGGCCGAGAAATCGGTGTGGAGCAGAAAGTAGAAATCGAAGTCGATCAACCGGAGTTGATTGATTCGTCGTATTTGATCAACACGACCGGGAATGTTCTCGCCTTCATCTTGGCGGTGGCGGTGCTGACGTTCTTTATGTTGGCCAGCGGGGACGACCTGCTCAATCGCATTTTGAATGTGTTGCCTGATGAGTCGCGACGCCGCGAGGTGGTGAAAACGATTGGCGATATCCAGGACAACGTCGGTCGCTATCTAGCTCAAATCAGTCTGATCAATTTCGGATTGGCGGTCGCGGTGACGCTTGTGATGTGGGGTGTCGGGATGCCGACTCCGATCCTGTGGGGCGTCTTGGCGGGACTCTTCAACTTCATCCCGTATGTTGGGCCACTGGGGGCCACCGGATTGGTTTTCCTGGCGGCGGGCAGTGCGTTTGATTCGACAAGCCGAGCCGTTTTGACCGCGATTGCGTTTTGGTTGGTGACCGCGGTCGAAGGGCAGTTTGTCACACCGGCGGTGGTCGGCCACACGTTGAAGGTCGGCCCCATCATCGTCTTGGTTGCCGTCGCATTTTGGGGAGTGATGTGGGGACTGCCCGGTGTTCTGCTGGCGGTTCCAATGTTGATCATGATGCGTCAGATCTTTGCCGCGTTTGAATCGACTTTCCCACTCGCGGTGGTGTTGGGCGAATCGGCGTGCGATCCATCTCATTCAGATTGCGAACCAGTCAAAGAAGATCAGCCCATCGCCGAGATGGCGCAGGCCAACGGCTGAATTCGCGTCAGCCGTCGGGTGGCTGGTACGGTGTTTGCGAGAGTAGCGATGAAAATCAAGTTGGTTCGATCACCTCGTTCCGACAGACTTCATCAACTCTCGCACGTAGGATCCCTCCGATGTCCACGACCTCCGCGTCACGATTCTCTTGGCATGGTTTTCAAGAAGCTCGTTTGCCCAAGGTGCCTTCCTGGGTAGAAACGCTGGGAAGAGCGGGGCACATCGCCAAAGGCGTGGTTTATTTCATCGTCGGCTTTCTCGCCTTTCGTGTGACGATTGGTGCGGGAGGCGAGGTTGGTGGAGCCCGCAATGCAATCCAAGAAATTGGACAGCAGCCCTACGGAAAAGCCATGTTGGGTCTGGTTGCCATCGGATTGTTGGGCTACACGGCTTGGCGTTGGGTGCAGGCCGCCAAAGACACCGAGGGCGCGGGGACAGACACGAAAGGTTTGGTGAAACGGACTGGATACGCGATCAGTGGATTGACGTATCTGTTGCTTGGCGGCTACGCGGGTTCGCTCGCGTTGGGACTTGGCGGTTCATCATCGGGTGGTAATTCGCAAGCGTCTTTCTTGTTGGACAGTACGGCGGGCCGAGTGGTGTTGGGCATCGCTGGGGCAATCACGATCGGTGTGGGAATTTACTTCATGATCAAAGGCTATCAAGCGAAGTTCATGTCGAAGTATCACCTGGCTGAAATGAGCAACACCTTCCGCCAAGCCGCTTTGCATGCGGGGCGAATTGGGTTGATCACTCGCGGAATTGCGTTCGCCATCATCGGGTACTTTCTGGCTCAATCGGCGTGGCAAGGAACCGGAGGCGGGGAGATCGCAGGAATGGGAGATGCGCTTTCCGCGATCGCCAGCCAGACTTATGGGCGGATTTTGCTGGGCGTGGTCGGGTTTGGATTGATGGCGTACGCGGTGCACATGGCACTTTTAGGCTGCTATCGCCGTTTCAACGTGGCGAGCTGAGTCGTCGCTGGCTGATCGGTTCGTTTAGGGGCGTGTCGTCTCGCCTTGGCGGCTTTTTCTGTTGTTTCAGGTCGCATTGTTGCACAACAGGCCATTGGATTGCGTTACGTTAAGGCGTTGCGAGCAAATCGAGTCGATCGCGTGTCCAGCGGGGCGATCGGGAATTGCTCCGCCAATCGAATTGAAATTGGCTCGCACGACGTTGTGAGCGTCCGTTGAACTTCAGCGTGATGCGTCCGCAACCGTCGTTTCCGTTTCATTCGATTCGCATGGGTGGAGTTCAATGTCAGCCGAAGCATCCCCAGTGTTCCAAGTGCCCGGTAACGATTCCGAAATGGAAGCCGCCGGAGCCAAAGCCCGCAAAACGTTTCGCTACTTCTGGCGAGAGATGTCGTGGGAGCGGCGGCGAATTATTCCGGGTTTGTCGCTGGCGGCGATCAAGGCGACGTTTCGTGATCCGCCTGAAATGCAATCGACGGATCCCGATGCTTTGGAAGCGGAGCACATGTGGTTGGTGGATGTCGATTTCGATGGTCGGCGTTTGCAGGGGACGCTGATCAATTCGCCTCAGTCGTTGCAATCCATCGACGAGGGCGATCGTGTGACCGTCGCTGGCAAGCAGCTTTGCGATTGGATGTATGTGATCGGTGACAATGTTTATGGTGGTTTCACCGTGGACCTGATGCGGTCACGGATGGGCAAGTCGGAACGCAAGCAACACGACCAGGCATGGGGATTTGACTTCGGCGAGGTCGGCATCGTGAATTTGGTGCCTCCGGACTACATCGGCGATGAACCGCCCGCGAAAAAGGGGCTGTTTTCACGATTCAGTCATCCGGAAGTGTCGCCGCAGGATTACGACAAGGTGGCGGCAACGGAGCATCCGATGTCGGTCAACATACGTGAGTCACTGGAGGAAACCCTGTCGGAAAATCCAGACATGGTCCACGAGTTGGATGACAACGGATACACGTTCTTGCATCAGTTGTCTTTGGCGGGATCGTTGGATGGCGTCGATGTCTGTTTGAAACACGGAGCGGATCCCAATCGAAAGGCGTCCAACGGGATGACGCCCTACGCGTTGGCAAAATGTCTGGGATGGAAACGCGTGATGGCTCGACTGCAAAATGCGATGACCGATTGAGTTATATTGGGTTCATCACCCGAATTTCCTCCGTTCATCGATTTGGCATGAATCACTGCGTTCGACTGTTTGCCGTTCTGTTGCTCGGATTGCCTTGCTACACCGCCGCACACGCGGATTCAAAACGCACTCCCGTAAGAGTCGCGATGGCTCAGATCGTTTGTATCGACAGCGATCGCGATGGGAACTTGCGTCGAATTGAAAACGCGGTGCAAGAGGCAGCCTCGCGGGAGGCCGATCTGGTTTGTTTCCCCGAAACCGCGCTGTACGGTTGGGTCAATCCGAGCGCCCATGAGTTGGCGGATACGATTCCTGGACGCGACTCCGACGCGCTGGCCGCGATTGCGAAACGTCACCAGGTGATGTTGTCCGTCGGGTTGGCGGAAAAGGACGGAGAATCGCTCTATGATTCCGCGGTGTTGATCGATTCCGATGGCACCATCCTGTTGAAGCATCGCAAGATCAACGTGCTGACACATTTGATGCAGCCACCCTATCAAGCTGGCACCGACGTCGAGACCGTGGAGACTCGGTTCGGACGAATGGGGGTGTTGATCTGTGCGGATACCTTTGATGATTCGGTCGTCGAGCGAATGCAAACGCAGCGTCCCGATTTGCTCGTCGTGCCCTATGGCTGGGCCGCGCGAGCCGAAGACTGGCCAAAGCACGGGGAGTCGTTGAAGGCAACCATTTCACGAGCGACGAAGCGGATCGGTTGCACCATCGTCGGAACCAATCTGGTCGGAGCCATCAGCGGTGGGCCGTGGCAAGGCATGATTTACGGCGGTCAAAGTTATTGCGTAAGCGCCGACGGTGAAGTCCTATGCCAAGGTACCGACCGCGATCGAGAAATCAGCGTTTTCGATGTCGCGGTCGGGAACGCCGTCGGTGATGTGGTCGATCAAAACTAGCGATGGCGGCGAGCCAATCGCACGAAAGGCGACTGTCGAATATCAACAGGCGTGCGAGCACGCATCGCCGTCACGAATTAAATGCTTTTTGCGTCGTCCTGATGATCCCTGTTCAGGGGTTTGTGTTTGGAAGACGGTGAACGTCGACGTAGTAGGCGCCGCAGATGGAGTTGCCGTCTTGATCGAGCATCCAGGTCTGCATCTCGATCGGTCCGGCGCTAAGCTGCGTGCGGAACGTGATCGATTGGCCCGATGAATCCACGGGGCTGGTTTGATCAAAGTCGCCGATTCGCAGGCGTCCGGACTGAATCGGAAGTCCTTCCCCGGCGGGAAAGGTTCCGTCCGTGACCTGCTTCAACGGGATGGCTTGGTCAAGTTTTAAACCTGACTCTTTGGGCCAACGTCGCAGTTCGAATTGATAGGTCCCGGGTTGATCGACGATCAAATGCCAAACACCGTTCTTGCGAACCCCGCGACGGATCTGGACTTGTTGGTCGACGAAGATGTCCAGCCATTCGCACGCGGTCAACAGGCTTGGATTTTCGTTTTCGTGACCGATCACCACCCGTTCCGGTTTCATCACATCGTCTTTCACGCCATCCCACCACTGGTCCAGGTGAGTCCGCATCTTGCTGACGACCTCGGGGTGATCGGCGGCGACGTTGTGGTCCTGGTGGAGGTCTCTGCCAACATGGTAAAGACGCCGATTCTCGAGCAGGCGCCATTTTTTCCATAGCACGGCGGCGCCATGTTTTCTCGGAATGGCGGGGTTGCCTTTGGTGTAAGTGACTTTGAATTGAGGCATGCGGCTGTAGTTGATGACCAACATCCGGTCTTCAATCGAGTCGACTTTGCCCGTGATCCGATCGGCCAGACTGGTTCCATCAAGTGCTTCCGGAAGGTTGTCTCGGCAACCGGAAAGATCAGCCAGTGTGGGCAGGAGATCTTGAACATGGGTGAGGTCGTCGATCTCGGCGGGTTGGATCTTGTTCGGCCAGCGAATCAGACAAGGCACCCGGTGCCCGCCTTCCCACAATTGGGTCTTCTTGCCCCTCATGCCCGCGTTGAAATAGTGCAACCCAAAAGTGCTGCCATTGTCGGTCAGAAAGACGACGATCGTGTTGTCGGCCAGGCCCGACTGGTCGAGGAAATGCGTCAACTTGCCGACGTTGTCATCGATGTTGATCCCCATCGCCAAGAAACTGATCAGGTCTTCGTATTGGGCTGGTTTGGTTTCCATGGTGTGACGAAGTGTTTCGTCATCGCCGATCATTTCGCGAACGCGGTCGCGATAGCGGTCAGGGACGAACCACGGCCAGTGGGCTGAGTTCAGCGCGATGTAGGCGAAGAAAGGTTGGGTGTCGTTCTTTGCCCAGCGGATTGCCTCGTCGAAGAACACGTCGGTGCAGTAGCCCGAGTAGGTTTGACGTTGGCCGTTGTGAATGTAGGTGTCGTCGAAGTAGTCGTTGTCCCAGTGATCGGGAACGCTGTTGATGTGTGACGACGGGAACCAAAGAGCCTCTTCGAACCCGCGGTCTTCCGGACGGAAGGGATAGTTGTCACCGAGGTGCCATTTGCCGAAGAGCCCAGTCCGATAGCCGGACTCTTGGAAGACGTCCGCCATCGTCTTCAAATCATGACGCAGCAGTGTCCGACCACTGCTGACGTTGATCGCGGCATTGCGAAAGGCGTCCAGGCCCGACATCAACTGGCCGCGCGTGGGGGTGCACATCGGAGCCACATGAAAATCAGTGAGCTGGACGCTTTCTGATGCGAGACGATCGAGGTGAGGCGTTCGAATGAACGGGTTGTGATTGAACGAAAAGTCGCCGTAGCCTTGGTCATCCGTCATGACCACAATCACGTTGGGCGATTTCGCGAAAGGCGAATCAGCCGCGATTGCATGTGAATTTAGAAGCAATGCATGGGCGAGAAGGCAGCCAACGAGACTGCGTAGTTGGTGGTGGGGCATCGTGCGGATGGGGTGGGAAGTGAAGGTAGGTGGGAAGGAGATGCCGTCGAATGGGGGCAAGCACTTGGCGGCAATCACGCAGTCATGCTACTTGAAAACGGGGCGTGTTGGGTGAGCGGTTTGTATTGGTATTGCTGTTCATGCGCCCACAAAAAGCGGCCTGAAAGATTGCTCGGGTGAGTCGTCGCGAATTTGTTTGGGTGCCGAAGTCGCCGAGGTAAAATGGTGGCATGAAACGAACTGAAAAATCAATGCAGCGTCGATCTTGTTTGCGTGCTCTCACCGGAGCGTTTGCACTGGGGTGCGTCTCCGCCACCGAGTCGTTCTTGTTTGGGCAGGACGCGGAAGAAGCGGTTGCTCCGCCAGCGGCTCCGATGGATCTGACCAAGCCTCAAGCGACTCGTTGGCAGGTGGGTGTGAACATCGATACCCCGGTGACATTCACATCGGGGATTGCGACCTTCCCCGTATTCATGGATTGGCCCGAGCAAACCGTCGCGGTGACCAACCGATTGGTCGAGGGCCGGGTTGGCAACGTTGCGGTTCGTGACTTGCCAGGAGCCAAGCAAGTTGTTTGCACGATCCCTCGACTGACCAGCGGCGGGTCCGTGCGAGTCGAGTTTGAAATGGAGGTTGTGCGGCAGCCGATCGTCGCACCCGAGGACACGAGTGACTTGGTCATCCCAGCTCGGATGCCTCGGGAGATGCGAGCTTACATGGGCAACAGTCCCATGATCGATGCGTCGCACCCATCCATTCGAAATCTGTCTCGCGAGTTGGCAAACGATGCACCGGAGAACGCTTGGGAAAAGGTTCGGCATCTTTACGATGTGGTTCGCGAAAAAGTGAGATACCAAGAAGGGCCGATTCGCGAAGCTTCGGACGCATTGAAGACGGGCGTTGGCGACTGCGAAGACATGACCAGTTTGTTTGTCGCGTTGTGTCGGAACGCGGGGATCCCAGCTCGCATGGTATGGATTCCGGGGCACTGCTATCCCGAGTTCTATTTGGAACCTCGCGAGGCGACGGCGGCTCGCGGTGAATTGGCGGGGCAATGGTACCCGTGCCAAGCGGCGGGGACCGAGCAGTTCGGAGGGATGTTGGAATCTCGGCCCGTGCTGCAAAAGGGCGACCGGTTCCGCGTGCCGGAACAGCGGACACCGGTGCGTTACGTCGCGGAGTTCTTTCGATGCGACCGACAAGGATCCAAGGCGCCTCGCGTTGAGTTCGTGCGAAAGCCCGTGTGACGTCGCGGGCGTGGTTGGCTGGAGCGATTCCCGGCGTGCCGGTACACTTCTCGGACCGAAGAGTTGGTTTCGAGTTTTGACCCCGTGAGCACATGTCCAATCTGCACGCCGCTTATTACGCCGACGCGATGGTTCGAGTCGACGCTCCGTTGATTCGCAATGAGGCCATCGCCGAGAACACTCATTTGTTGCGTGTGGCCGCGCCGGAGATTGCTCGGACGTTTCGTCCGGGGCAATTCGTGATGATTCGGATGACCGGCGTGAACGCTCCTTTGATCGGCCGCGCTTTCGCGATTTACGATGTGCACGCGGGGGCGGATGGTCAGCCCGAATCGATCGATTTGGTCTATCTGCGCAAAGGTGCGTTGACGCTTCCTTTGTCGGAAGCACCCGTGGGAACGATGGTCACCGTTTGGGGGCCATTGGGGAACGGGTTTGATGATCGTTCGTGCGATCGTTTGATCATGGCCGTTGGCGGGATCGGTCAAACGCCGATGTTGGCCGCCGGGCGTGATGCGATGCAGAAGGGTTGGGCAAAGAATGTCGAGCTGATCTACGGGGCACGCCGCGCGTCGTTGCTGGCGGGTGTCGACGATTTTCGTGCTTCGGGTTTTCAGGTGACGACTTGCACGGACGATGGTTCCGAAGGCCGAGCGGCTCGCGTGCCCGACGTTCTGTCCGATCGGTTGAAGGAAGTGCGAGCCACGTCGCCGGATGAGACCGTTCGAGTGATCACGTGTGGTCCCGAAATCATGATGGAAAAGTCAGCCGAGGTTTGCCAGGAACTCGGAGTGGATTGCCAAGTCTCGATGGAAACCCCGATGGCATGCGGGATCGGGATTTGTTTTTCCTGCGTCGCGAAAGTCAAGCAAGACGATGGCGAATGGGATTACAAACGCACGTGTGTGGAAGGCCCGATCTTCGACGCGTGCAAGATCGTTTGGGATTGAGACCGAGCGCGGTGAAGACGCGCGGGTTGGGGGAGGTTCCCGGCTGGTATGGCCGCAAGCTGGCCCGTCCGGCATTGGCGGTACGGTGATCGGTTAGGGAATCGCTGAGGCGAACGTCTACTCGTCGTATGCTTGCGACAGTTTCTTGACCACATCCGCGACGGCTTCGCGGTATTCGGCGGGTTCCAAGACTTCCGCGTCACTTCCGAGCGCCAATACCTTCGGAAGCAATTCGCGAGGATGCGAGGCGGGCACCGTCAGGATGAAATCGCTGGATGAGTCGGCGGTTGATTCAGGTTCCAGCGTTTGTTCGGGGTGCCAGGGATCTTCACGAAGGTACGAGGCCGATCGGTTGCCCAGCCGGATCTTGACTTGCGTGCTGCTGTCTCCTGAAAAGATGCCGATGCTCTTTCCGAGGAACTCGTTCAGGTTGATCTTTGGATCGGGTTTGAAGTAGTCGTCCGTCACGGTGGCTTGCGTGAAGCGATCCAGTTTCCAATTGCGCAAACGTTCGGATTCGTCGGTGACTTCCGGTGCCGCGGCGACGACGTAGATGCTGTTTTGGTGAACCGCCAAACCATACGGTTCAATTTGTCGAAGCGATGCTTCTCGGCCGACCGGTTTGTATTTGATTTCGACGACGCGATGTTCCAGGATCGCGCGGTTGATGGTCTTCAGCATTCCCGATTGGGCTTCGTAGGTCTTGCTGGGGGTGCCAGAGACGTACAGGACTTTGCGATAGCGTTGGTAGTGCTCGTAGACGCCTTCGGGGATTGCTTCTTGGACCTTGTTCCAGAACGTCTCGATGCCTTGCCAGTACTGGGTGCCCATCAGCGGGTAAAGCAGTTCACGGCCAATCGACAGCGCGATCAGCTCGGTGGCTGAGAATGCGATCTCGTGAACCGCAGTGTGGTTGCGGCCCAGGCGATAGATGCGACCACGGTCCAGGACTTCGTTTTGGATGTCATAGCCGGCGCCCTGCAGTGCTTCCAGGTCTCGTCGCACCGTGCGGGTATGCAAGGTGGACAGCCCCAGATCGAGAATCAGATCCCCGCGAAGTTCGTCCAGGGTTCGGCCGAAGCGAGAATCTTCCAGCAGTTGCAGAAGCTTGTGTTGGCGAATCAGTTGTTCGTTGCGTGCCACGTATGAAGAGCCTGGGCGTCAGGTGAGCGGAAGCGATGGTGCGGGAGGCTTGGTCGTCGTGACAGTTCGAACTACTTTTGGGTTCGCGGGCGTTTGGTCTTGGGGGCGGAGGAGTCTTTGCTGGATTTGGCCGGTACACGAATTCGCTGCATCGAGATTTCGCCGTCCTTTGTCTTTTCGACTTGGATTTGTGGTCCGGGGCGGCGACCGCGGCGAGGCCCCGATTCGATGGGAGTGAATCGTTTGTTGATCGGCTGCAGCAATTTGGTCAGGCAGTAGTTGTTAATACTGAGTCCCAATTCCGATGCTTCGGCAACGCAGGTGGCGTGCATGGTGCGAGGCAGTCGCACGGTGATCATTCGCTCGGGTTCGTGCAAGCTGGTTTTGGAACGATCTTGGCTGCGGATCGAGGTCATGATTTCGAGCAGTTCGGCGAACTCCGGCGAGGCCTCGAAGTGTCGGCGCTGGGCGGCTTCGGGGAACAGTTTCCAGACCACTCCATCGCAGCCCATGATTTCGCGATAGAAGACGACCCAACTGCCGGTTTGTGCGAACACTTCAGCGGCCAGTTTCAAGGCCATCTCCGCGCGTTCTTCGTAGGGCATCTCCGGGTCGTAGGGCGACAGAACAATGTCGCTGGCGGTGGAGTCGGCTTCAGGCACAACGCCACGTTTCTTTTGAGTGCTGCTGGGTCGTCCCGCGGACTTTTTCGAAGGCAGATCGCTCGCGTAGATCGCCGCGTTGTTGTCGCTCGCTTCGTTGTCCGAGCTGCCGGAATCGCTTGCGATTTCCAAGGAGGCTTGTCGGGAAGTTTGAGAAGAGTCTCGTTGCGAAGGCGATGACGTCATGTCGTGGGCGATCGGGGTTGGCGGTGCACGGGTCGTTTGGGACGTGGTGCCATCCTCCAAGGTGATCAAATGCGTCTTCGGAACCTTTGCTAGCAATAGGACTTACGTCAGTTGTGTGGCCTTGCTTGTTTTTTGTGCACGCCCATTCGCGGCGGGGTGTCGCCGGCCTGCACGTTTTTTTAGCAGGTGAGAAATGCCTGAATTGAAAGTGTCCACTTCGGTGGGCAAGGGAAAAAGATTGGAAAAGTTTTCTTGAAGAGTGTGAGTCTCGGGCGTCGGATGATCGCTGCTGAAGCGGGTCTTGGGTGGGCTCAACTACTAATGCTGAGAGTCGATATCAACGCCGCGAAAACATCGTTGAAGTCCGCCTTTCGGGGCGTCGGTCGGGGTTTGCGTTGCAGGAGAATTCTGCAAAGCTTGGATTGTGAAAGCGGAGGAAAATTGCTCCGCCAACCCAAACTCATCCGTGACCGCAACAAGGAAATGCAATGGCTAGCGAAGCATTGATCAATCAGTTGAACGAGATCCTGAAGCACGAGTGGACCGGCGTGGCTCAGTACTCCCAAGCGTCCTTCATCATCGAAGGTGTGTGGCGTGAAGTTTACGCCGACAAGTTCTTGGGCGACGCGAAGGAGTCCTTCGGTCACGCTCAATTGGTCGGCGAGAAAATCGTCGCGTTGGGCGGCGTGCCCGTTGCGACTCGCAACGAGATCAAACAAAGCAAGAATCTCGTCGAAGTGCTCGAGTTCAGCCGCGACTTCGAGGCGAAGGCGGTCGAGATGTACACCAAAGCGATCGAGTTGGCCGAGCCCACGCGCAGCTTGGTCGTCTTCTTGGAAGACATCCTGAAAGAAGAACAGGAAGGCGTGGATGAGTACACGAAGTTGCTCCGCGACACGCCCGCTTCGCACGCGTCGATGAGCGGCGAACCTGTCCGCAAGTCGGGCTGAGCGTCCGAAGAGAAAGGTTGTCCGTTTCGACGGAGTTTGGAGGCAGTCCTGTGGGGCTGCCTTTTGTTTTGCGCCGGCGGTTGGTGGACCCTGTTGGGCAGAGAATGGCTATCGCCACTTGCCGGGGGGGCGCGTGGGAGTGGTTTGTGGTCAGCGGGTGCGGACGAGGTCGGAGGGTGAGATGGATTGTTGGCGGCAGGTGTGTTCGGCCGCGACAAGAAATCGGTCGGCATCGACGGGGTAGCCAGCGGTCGGTTGGAATGGGATGTCGCCCGACCAGTGCCTCTGAAAGTAGTCGTTGAAGAACGTCATCGCGATTTCGCGAAGGCACTTGGCGTGCAGCGAGCTGAGTGCGACGGGAGCAAACGAATCACCTTTGACCGTGAAGTGCATTCGCAGGGTTTGGTCATCAAGTCGCACGTCGTAGCTGCTGCACCGATTGGTTTCTTGCACGACGCGAATGTTGGCGTCCGGAAACGTCGCGGAGAGAACACCAGCGTAGTAGCGTCGCCCGCCGTGCCGGTCGAAGAAGACTTGTCCATGGCGATGTTGCTTCAGCGCCGGATCGCGAAGCATGGAAGCGACCAAGTTCAAACTGGTTTCACCGAGCAGGTCGCTTTTGTTGGCGGTGCGTCCGGTGGCGGGACAAGGTTCGCAAAAGGCGTTGAAGGCTTTTGCTGTCACCAGTCTCGCGCGAGCTTCGTGCAAGGACCAGTCCGGAACTTGCCAAGCTTGGAATGCTGGTTCGACGGTCTCACGCGAAAGCCACTTGGTTGGCAAGTCGGTGGGCCAGTTCGTCGCCTGGCGCATGCCGCTCAGCCATGGGATGGCACTGAGTTGCTCGATGTCGTCCGGGATCAGGGTTGGCAATCGTTGTTGCCACGTCGACTCGGGACGCTGCATCGCATGGTGTGCAAACGAGAGTGCTCGGTGCAAATTGCCAAGGGGCGATGAGTCACCGCGTCGATGCGTTCGGCTTTGGAAGACTTTCTTGGAATCGTCGATGACAATTCGTTGCCCATCGATTCGAACGGGCGTCTTCAGAAGGTCGAATCGGTTGGCTGTGTCGTCTGACCATTCCTCGGAGTCGACTGGGCCGTCCCAGCGAGTTGCAGCCACCACCAGCGGTCCGAGTTTTGGGCCATAGCCAGCTTCGTCGACTGCGATTAGGAACATGCGGCGGATTCGGTTTCCGGTTGAGACTGATAGCTCTCCGCGAAACGAATCATGAGGTCTTCATTGCTGAGCAGCGCGTCCACCACATCGGCGGCCCACTGTTTGCCGCGCCCTTCGCGAAAGATTTTGCGTACCTTATCAAGAGGCATGCCGCGTCGGTAAGGGCGGTCGCTGACCATCGCGTCAAACGAATCGGCGACGGCCAAGATCTGTGCTGAGCGAGGGATGTTGTTGCCCGCCAATCCGTCCGGGTACCCGCGGCCGTCCCATGATTCATGGTGGTGACGAACCGCCGGCAGGATATGACGGAAGGGGCGAATCCCTTTCAGGATTTCGTAACCCAGCACCGGGTGAAGTTTGATTTGGTCGAACTCTTCGTCGGTCAGTGCACCGGGCTTTTTCAGCACCGAGTCATCCACGCCAATTTTGCCGATGTCATGCAAGATGCCAGCGAGTTGTAGCGAGTCGGAGTCTTGCTCGGTCATGCCCAATCGCCGCGACAACGCCACCGCCAAATCGGCCACGCGTGAACTGTGTCCGCAGGTGTAAGCGTCTTTTGCATCCAGAGCCGAAGCCAATGATCGGACCATGCCCTCGAGCATGCTTTGCATTTCGATGTATTGGCGTTGATTGACCAAATGCATCGAGAGCATCATCAACACGGAACGCACGAGATCAATGTCGACGGTCGTGAATTCAGGTTGGCTGGTCGAGCGGATCGTGATCATTCGGCCGAGGTGAGTTCCGCCGCGATGAATCGGCAGGATCATGACTCGGATGTTCTCGAGCCTTGGTTCGCTGCTCTGGTTCACGATGGTGATGTCGCGAACGATGCCGTCGGTCTTGGCCACGTGTCGCCAAGCTGCCGCGACGGTGGATTCAATCTCGCTGGTGGAAAGGTCTTCGCCGACCAACAAGCGATCGGGTTCGCCGTCCAAGCAGTCTGTGTCTGCCGGTGCAAGTTCAACAATGAATGTTTTGGATGGGACGCACACTGCCAATTGGTGCAGCATGTCCAACACGACTTCTTCCGCGTTGCTTTCCAATTCCAGCTTGGCGGTCAAGTCGTGGATCAGTCTGATCTCTTCGAACTTGTCCGACAGGGAGATCGACAGTTGCTCGATGTCGTGAACCAAGGTTCGGTTCACACGCTGGATCGCCTCGGCGGGATCGCTCTCGACATTGGCGGCTTCAGTTGCCGCGCGTTCGGCGACGCAGACGCTGGCCATGACACTGGCATGCAGCGGGTCGACGTCGGAAATCGGCTGAGTTGTTGAAGCGGTCATGCCAAACCGTACCACTTCGATCACACTCGCAACGAAAATGTGCCATTTTGGGACCGGCATGGTTCCTTGCCCCCCGCGCGTTCAAGCGGGATGTAACGATTAGGCGTTTTCGCCTTCTTCGCTTTGCAGGCTGCGACGCTCATTCTTAAGTGCGTCACTGACTCTTTGCAGCAGTTCCAGCTCGTCGGCAGACAGCGATTCGACCCCGTCTTGGTGCAATCGCTGCAGGATATCGTCGACTCGGGCGGCGTCGTTGGCTTCTTGCCGTTCCTTCTGCAGTGCGTCGCGAAGTCTTTGTTCTTGCCGACGATTCTCACGAGTCGTCCGATACCTGCGCCACGTTGCGGCGGGGCCGAACTTGCCTCGCAACCGCCCGATGGGATTGATCTCGCCAACCTCGGTGTACTCGGCTCGACGGACAATCGATTCGTAGATCGCGGTCAGGTCCGCGTTGCCGGAGGAAGTGAAAAGCCAGAGCGACAGCGCAACAACGCCGGCCACGGCGGGCCACGCCATGCCGCCCGGTTGTCCCATGATTCCCGTCGTGTGCAAAATCCAGTTTCCGCCAACGAGAATCAAAAGAGCTGACGCGATGACCCAGGCACGCATGCTTCGCAAGCAAACTCGCGGATCGTTTTGGGGACCGCCGCCAAACAGTGCGATCACCAGTGACCAGCCGACTCGTCCGAGCGATTGAGGCAGTGGCGTCAGGTTCCATAAGCCTTGCAAACACCACAACCATGCGGCAGCGGCCCAAGGGTCGTCCAGCCAAACCAACGGCGATCGTTCTGGGGTGGCTTCTCCGAAGAGTAGTGAGATGGCGATCAGTGCCAACGAGCCAACCCCCAGGCTCAGCATGCACAAAGACCATGTCATCAAGACGCCGGCGATGGAGATGCTGTGCGGCCGTCCGCTGGGGGCCGTCCAAACGCCGGCAACGGTGACAATGCATGCGCCCCGCAAAATATTCGCGCCGCGTTGCTGCCAAATAGCAATGCTGGTTTGCAACGCGAGTCCCGCGATCCAAAACGACAGCAGCCATCCCATCCAATGAATATGGGTTTGCCAGTCAGTCGTTCCGTTGGCATCCGCCAAGTAAGCGGAGATGCCAATGGCGATCGCCGCGAAAATTCCGAGCGGCAATGACATGGCAACAGAAACCTCGACGCCCGCCACGCGTGCCACCGGCCAGCGAATCGAACGGCCGAAACACATCGATTGCTCGATGGCTTCTTGTTTCCGCAACGTCGTTGCGGAAGATCGATCGCCGGGGTGGACCGGAGTCATGAGGCAGGGCTGGGGGCGAAATGGCAGGCGGCCGGAGGTTTCTGTTTGGGTATTCCGTCATTGTAGGACGTAGGAAGACCGCGTGCGGATCGCATTTTGAGCGAAAGAAATTCTTGTTGCCTCGGACTCCATGGCGACGCGAGCACCCATGGTGGTGTTGGAGGCAAGCCGCCCGCAGAAAGAGAGCTTCGAGTCCAAAGTGGCTCGGCTGAAGACGCAAAAAGCTGCCGAGTACGGCTCAGGTGGCAACGACGCCGGAACGTTTGCGTTTGATCATCGTCAGCTCGTTCCCAATTTCGTTGTGATGAATCTCGTCCATGAACGCGCTGATCAAAAGCAGTCCCCGGCCGCCGATCGATTCCAGGTTGGCGGGATCGGTTGGATCGGGCAATGCCGACACGTCGTAACCCGGACCTTGGTCTCGGATCACAAACACGGCTTGGCTTCGAGTTGCGGTCAAAGTGACGTAGGTCCGTCGTTCCGCGTAAGGAGACGTTTCGCGGTGGCGAGCGATCTTTTCCTGGTAGGCTTTGCCGTCGTCGACTTCGCGAAGTGCCGATTCGACCTCCAAGTTGCCGTGGATCATCGCGTTCAAGATGGCTTCGTCGAGTGCCATCGCGATTTGCGTCCAGGTCATCTCGTCGAACAAATGAAGTTGTTCGAGTTCATGTTCCAGTCGCGCGATCACCGCGGGAACGAGTTGCTCGTGACTGGGCAAAACCAGTTCCAGCTTGATTCGCGAAACGCACTGGTCGATGTCAGTGGCTTGCGATGCTGATCGGCTGACCTTGAGGACTTGCTCGACCGTTTCGACCAAACCTTCACTGGCCAAATGCAGTGGAATGTAGGTCGCCGCGCCACGCATCAACGCTTCGCCGGCAACGGGTTCGGCTCCCTCGCGTGTGATCAAGATGATTGGAACGCGAGGGGCGAGGGCTCGCAATTGTTCGACCCATCGGATCGCAGCGGTGCCGGCGTCGCTGGAGGGCGAGCTGGAACCGCTCATCGATTTGCACTGAGGAAGCTCGGTGATGATCAAATCGAATGTGTCGACTGACAAATGCTCGAGCGACTGGTCGCAAGTGTTCGCCGAAACGACTTCGAAAGAATCGTCCTCGAGAATGCGCACCAATTCGTCGCGTGCATCCGCATCGGATTCGATAATCAGAACGCGATCACTCACGGGAGCAGACTCCGCGAAGGGCAAACAGTCGAGCCGCTGAATCTCAGTCCCCGGGCATCTCGTGCCCTCTGATTTTCAGCGCCCGGGGCAACGTCCCCAGGAATCCATACTGTAGGTCGCCTTCTCGGGTGAGGAAACCACCCGAAGATGCCGCTCGGGAATGTTAGCCACCAGTCCGTGCTGATCGAGACCTGTGTTCGTCGCGAGTTCGGATTGCTCGCTGCTACTGGTTGGGGCTCGTCAGGTGAGGGGCTCGTCGACCCGACGAGCCAGCCTTACAAACCAACGTCGCGAATTCCATCAGCGATCTGCGTAGACCATGGTCGATTCTTCTTTCGTGACCGGTTTGGGCGATTGGTCGCTGGTCACGATCGCTTTCACGACATGCGTTTCCGCCGCCAAGCCACGAACGCGGATGCGATAGGTCAGTTCGGAGCCAGCCGGCAGTTCGTTTTCCGGGGCGAACATCATGCCGCCTTGACCGTCGGGACGAACGTCCGCGTCGGCACCGACGACTTCCATGCCGCGAGGCACCATCAAACGGACTTGTACATTCGAGTCGTTTCGCGAGCCGGTGTTTTGGACGCGGATCTCGTAGGTGGTTTCGGCGCCCTGCTCGATCGGATCCGCCAAGTCGCTGATGGCGAAGGTCAGCTCGGCTTGCGATTCGACTCGGACGGTGTTCTCGCTGGTCGCACGAGTGTCCAGGTCGGCGGAAGCTTCCAGTTGGATGGCTTGTTCACCTTCTTCAACTGGCAGCAGTGTCAAAGGCACCTTGGCTGGTTTGCCCGGTGGCAGCGAAGCCAGCGACCACAACACGGCGTGGCGGTTGGGATCGTAGTAGCCAGCGTTCTCGGTGCTGACGAAGGTGAACCCGCGATCCAAGCGTGCGATGATTTCGACATTGGTGGCCGGGGCGGTTCCACGGTTCAGCAGTTCCACTTCGTAGGTGGCTTGTCGTTCCAAGAAGCGGCGACCTGGACCGGTCAAGCGAATGTCGATCTCCGGTGCAACGACTTCCACTTCAACGGTGTGTTGGGTGGGCTCGGCATCGTCAGAAACGAGTTGCACGGTATTGCGAATGACGCCTGGAGCGGTGGCTCGCATGCGAAGCACTTCGTGGCGAACTTCACCGGGACGCAAAGTATTCAAATACGAATCCAATTCGCGGCCACCGGGGTGGTCCATGCCTTGCGGGACGTCTTCGCGAAGGACAACGTTTGTTGCGGCACCCGATCCAACGTTGGAAACTTCCAATTCGATTTCGAGCTGTTGTCCGATCAAAACTTGAGTCGGTGCGTGCTGCACCACTTTCAGTTCAGGTCGGGTGCTGCGAGTGCGAACGGACGCGGCCGCTTCGAAAGTCACTCGCGCGATGCT
Source organism: Rhodopirellula halodulae (assembly GCF_020966775.1). Taxonomy (NCBI): domain Bacteria; kingdom Pseudomonadati; phylum Planctomycetota; class Planctomycetia; order Pirellulales; family Pirellulaceae; genus Rhodopirellula; species Rhodopirellula halodulae. The sequence continues at coordinate 17,894 of NZ_JAJKFV010000009.1, forward strand.
GCCGAGTTCGCCTTCTTCGATCGGTGTCAGGTTCATCGTGATCACGCGTTGCTCGCCGGCGGGCAGATTGCCAAGTTCCCACATCAAGGCATCGCCTTGCATCACGGGATTGCCTGATGCGTCATTGAATCGCATGCCAGCGGGAATCGTGTCGTGGACTCGCACACCCATGGCTTCGGCGGTGCCAACGTTTTGAACATTCAGGCGGAACGTCGCGGGTTGGCCGACTTTGACCTCCGGCGGAGCTTCTTTGTGAATGACGATGCTTGGTGTTTGCATTCCTTCCAATCGTCGTTCGCCGGGCATCGCGAATGCGGTTGATTGAGCTTGTGTGCCCGCGTCGGCTCCACCCATGGCGAAACCGGGTGCGGGCAGTCCACGTTGGCTGGCGAAACGAGTTGGCAACTGGTTCGGCGCCGATGGGTTGGGCGTCGATAGGTCTTGAGCGGCGGGGTGAGGCGAACTTGGTTCGGGCGTGCCGTAGGCGGAAGGTGCGTTCATCGAGTCGTTTGCACCAAACTGCATGTCGGCTGGTGCCGATCGCAGGTCGTTCATGGCGGGAGCACCACGTCGGCTGGTCGGGCCGGTGGGTTCCGGCATGCCGGCGAACTGATTGGGTGATTCGAAAGCGTTTGGCTGGTTGGGATCTGCGCCAAAACCATGATCCGCTGCTGGTCCGTAGTCCGCGCGGTTGGCGGGAGCGGAATCGTTTGAGAATCCGGGAGCGGGCAGGTTTGGAAGTGGTTGGTCGGCGAAAGAGTTTTCTTGGTTTTGTGCCGAAGGCATCCCAACAGGCTCTGGCATGGCGGACATGTTGGGAGCATCGCCCATTCGTAGGGCGTTGCCCGAACGCATGTCGTTGACGGGAACGTCGGTCATCGCCGCAGCGTCAGTGGCTGGGCCAGGGACCGGAGCAGCGGGCATCGATGGTGCACTGGCTTCGCCGAAGCTGCCGAGCATTCCAGGTCCGCCTTGGTCGGTCGCTGGCATGTCCGCGGAAGGTCCTTCGTTGATCGGTGCGGTGGCCTCCATCGGGGCGGGCGTTGACATGGTCATGCTCATGTCAGGCATTTCGAAGCCGCCGGGCATCGATAGATCAGCTTCTGGCATTGCCATGGGTTGGCCTCCGGTTGTGGGCTCGTTCCCATCCGCGGGCGCGTCCATGGGAGGCATGCCGAAAGTCATGGGTGCCGGAGCGTCCGCCACGTTGGCTTCGGGCTGGGATCCAGGTTCGGGCATCGAGAATGACGAAGGACCGGCGCCGGGGTCGGAAACCGATTCGCTATGAGACGCCATGTCGACCGGTTGAGAGACAAAGGTCTCGTCATCGAATCCGACTTGCTGGATCACGCTCGGTTCGTTCGTCGGCGTTGGGTCCGATGAACTATCGAATTGGGGCGCGGCGATGGGGGCCAGCATTTCCGATTGCCAGCTCGGGACGTCGAGCGCGGGTGCGGAGGCCTCGGCCAGTTGGGTGTCGTCCGGCAGTTCGCTGCGTTGGGCTTGGGCTGCGGCAAAAGCACCCAACAAGATTGTCGCGACTCCGCCTGTTAGCCGGTAGCCAATTCGTTTGCCGAAAATTTCCATCGTTCGCATTCCTTTGCGTGTCTTTCGCGTCACATCCTGGCGAAAGTCTGGTTCCAGGCATGCGTGGTTAGCAAACCGTCGCCGCATGAAACAAGGTCAGAAACCGAATCAGCGATGAATTCTCATTCTCGAATTCGTTCCTTTCAGGAGAGTGGGCCTTTGAGCTGAGTCGGCGGTGTTCAGGCGACACCGGCTGTTCGCTGAAAAAGTAGATTCGCGGGCGACCCAAAAATAAAGGGTAAGAAATGTTGCCGTTTCAACTGGCTGCAGTAAGGAAGAGGGGTGGGCGGTGCATCTGCATGAGCGGGTGGGTGCGTAATGTGAGCGTAGGCTCCCCTGGAGGGTGGTTTAGGATCGGTGAAAAAAGAGGGTTTTGCTGCGTAAAATGTCGCAGGCAGCGAACTTATGCGGTTTTTGCGTTGTCGGCTACGCGTCCATAGACTAGCCATGGAGTTGGCGGATCCAGTTCTGACGGTATGCCGCCGCACGCAGAGATTTCATTAGTTTTTCATCAGGAGTGTATGATGGTCAAAAAAGCATTTGCAGCGTTTGCTTCGATAATTTGTCTCGTTGGTGTTGTCGGGTGCGGCCCCAACAACGACGTCACGGTCTCTGAGGTGGACGACAGCGTCGTGCACACCGAAGAGCAAATGGAGGCGATGGAGGAATCCAACGCCGCCGACATGATGAGCAAGTGATTTTGCGAGGCTGACCGACTTCGGGTCGGTTTTGCTGAGACGATTCTGCTCTCGATTGAGAGCTCTTTCTCTGGACACCGTGTTGGTTGTCCACTTTTCTTTTCTTTGTTTTCAAAGGAGCGTTTTCAATGAAACGCAAATCTCCTCAGGGCTTCACCCTCGTCGAATTGTTGGTCGTGATCGCGATCATCGGCGTGCTGGTGGGGCTTCTCTTGCCTGCTGTTCAAGCGGCACGCGAAGCAGCGCGGCGTATGCAGTGCAGCAATAATTTCAAGCAAATTGGCTTGGGTATTCACAACTATCACTCGGCGTACAACCGACTGCCGACCCAAAGTGGTGGTACTTACGACAATCCAGGAAATCGCCACCTGCAGAGCTTTTTGGTCGGGTTGACCCCATTCATTGAGCAGCAGGGGTTGTGGGAGCAAATCGCCAACCCACGCGCTATCAACCACAACGGAAGCACCCGTGGCACCCCGTTCCCCGCGATGGGGCCCGTGCCTTGGGACCGCAACTACACGCCTTGGTTGACTCAGGTGGGTACATTCCGTTGCCCAAGCGATCCGCTTACACCTCCGGGTAACTTTGAAGCCTTCACCAATTACGCAGCTTGTATCGGTGACGGAATCGGCAGTAACAACCACTCATGTGTTAATCAGAACGGCACCGAAATGGGATGGTGCTTGCCACGCCGAGGCGGGATGGACCGGGGGTTCTTCGTGACTCGGGTTCAGACTCGTTTTCGTGACGTCTTGGACGGTTTGAGCAACACGATTGCTTGCGGTGAGATTGTGGTCGACAACAACACGTTGGAAATCAACACCGTGGTCGTCAACCGTAACCGCAACGCTGCCTTCTTCAGTGAGCCAGCGGTTTGCGAAGACACCATTGATCCGGCACGCCCGCAGTTCCACGTCGCTGGCACTAACGCGAATAGGTGGGATATTTCGCAGCGACGCGGGATGCGTTGGGCGGATGGTCGTCCCGTGATGTCGAGTGTGACGACAATTATGCCTCCGAACGGCGTCAGTTGTTCATGGGCCGGCGACGGTTCGGACTGCATGGTCACCGTTGGTAGTCGTCACCAAGGCGGTGCCCACGTGTTGATGGGTGATGGGGCGGTTCGCTTCATCACTGACTCGATCGAAGCGGGGAACTCGCGAGCGAACGCGCCAAACTGGCCGGTTGGATCTTCTACCACACCTCCGGGAGCAAGAAGCCCTTACGGTTTGTGGGGAGCTTTGGGAACCAAGGCGATGAAAGAAACTCAAGGTCTAGAGTTCTGATAGCGGGTCACGGTTGTTTGTCATCAAACTTCCGTTTCCAAGCCAACATCAAGACGCTCGCCGGGATCAATTCTGGCGAGCGTTTTTTCATTGGTGGCTCGAGCGACGCGGCGGCGTGTTCATCGACGAAGGCTGAGATTTGACACCAGCCTTCTCGTGCCGAGCCGCGATGGGGTGGTGCTTGTGAGCGGAAGCGGCGCGATCTGGCCGGTGCACGAGTTGTCTCTTTCGGATTGGTTTGATAGCGGCATGAATTCGCGACTTTCCGGGATCACATTGACATGAAACCCGCGGGTTTCCTAGTGTCCACGCATGGTCCGCTCCGATCGTTCGTACCGACGACCGATTTTGCATTCGAACTCTCCGCCCCCGGTGAGTCGTTTGCGTTGCGCCTGGATCTTCCTGCTATTGCTCGCCTGTTTCGGAAGCTCGACCGGATGTGTCGCTTCTCGTTATCTGGAAAACAGGTCGATTCGCGACAACGCGTTGACCAACACGCTGCACCTTCTGCGTTGGCGTGGGCCCGAGATCAGTGTTCGAACGCAAGGAACACTTCGTCGTTATGGTTTGATCGAAACCTATCAGGATGACAGCAAGATTTGTTTGCATCGCTTGCAAACGCTGAATGCGCAGAACCCCGATGTCGAGCTTGCTTACGCTCTGTCGGAATTGTCTTACGTCGAAGGAAAAATCGCGGACCGCGACGGACGCTCCAGCGATGCGATGAATCACTACGGCGTCGCGCTGACGACCAGCTATCGCTATCTCTTTGGCGATCAGTTGAGCGAAGTTCGCAATCAATACGACCCACAGTTCCGTGCTGTTTGCGATCTGTACAACGAGTCCTTGGAAGACTTGCTGCGGTTGTTGTGTGCGGAAAACCGTTTGCGTCCCGGGCAGACCTACACGATTCAAACCGCGAATCAGAAGTTTGTGATTCGCGCCGAAATGCGCGGGGCTTGGAAGGAAGACGAATTCGACCACTACGAATTCGTCAGCGACTACGACATCAAGACACTGAACAACCGGCATACAACCTACGGCTTGGGGGTTCCATTGATTGCCGTTCGCAAGCCACGTGGCGAGGGGCATCGAGAGGAACAGTACTATCCGGAAGGGTTGAGCTACGCCGTGACCGCGTTGCTGCGTTGTTCAACCGAGCCTCCTTCGCGGCCAAGTCATGCGTCTCGCGTTATGCCAGCCTCGCATTCGGGTGACTTTCGCGCGGCTGAGGAAACGGCGGTTTGTGTCTTGGAGTTCTTTGACCCGCTACGAGCCAACCAGATTCAGTTGGCCGGCAGTTGGGTTCCCTTGGAAACCGACCTGACCACGCCACTGGCGTATTTCTTGGATAGTGACGAATACCGCAAACGCGACCGAGCCACCGAAGGCTTGCTGGATCCAGACGATGCTCAGCAGAAACGCGGCATCTACATGTTGGAGCCGTACGATCCCAATCGCATCCCGGTGTTGATGGTGCACGGTTTGTGGTCCAGCCCGCTGACTTGGATGGACATGTTCAATGACCTCCGCAGCTTTCCGGAAATTCGAGAACGGTACCAGTTTTGGTTTTACCTTTATCCATCGGGTCAACCGTTTTGGTTGAGCGCGACGCAGTTGCGAAGCGACTTGTTCGCCATGCGACAGACGTTCGATCCCGCGGGACAAGATCGTGCGGTCGACCACACCGTCTTGGTCGGACACAGCATGGGTGGGCTGGTGAGCCGAATGCAAACGATCGAAAGCGGCGACGATTTTTGGAACTTAGTCAGTGATCAACCCAAAGAGAAACTGCGCGGACCGCCGGAAGATATCAACAAGCTCGTCAGTGCGTTGGAGTTTCGGCCGAACCAAACGGTCGGCCGAGTCATCACGATCGGAACGCCTCATCGCGGGAGCAACCTCGCAAACACGGCGACGCGTTGGTTGGCCGGCAAGATGATTCAGCTTCCGAAAATGGCTGTGTCGGCAGGCAATCGTTTGACGCGAGCCAACCCAGGGTTCTTCCGCGACACGCGATTGTTGACCGAGGCCAATGCAGTGGACTCATTGGCACCGGACTCACCGATCTTTCCGGTGATGTTGCGTGCCAAGCGTTCGTCGCATGTGAAGTATCACAACATTGTTGGTGTGCTGGAGGATCCACCACTGTTTGCCGGACGGCATCATCGGGGCGATGGCGTTGTGGAGTATGCCAGTGCGACGATGGACGATACGGAGAGCGAATTGCTGGTGGATGCCACGCACACCAAATTGCACATGACCGGCAAAGCCATCTTTGAGGTTCGGCGGATTCTGCTGGAGCACTTGGATGATGTGGACTCGCAAGATCGCTTGGCCTGGGCACCAAAATCGGCGACGCCACTGGTGAGCGATGCGGCGTCAGGGATGATCACGGACCTGGCACCGAATCTCTCGCCGCAGACTCTGTCCGGACGAGGCTCGGTTGGGCCGGTTCCTTCAGGACAGGTGTCGTCAGGGCAGATTTCGCGCGGGCAAATTTCGCCCAGTGCATCGGTCTATCAATTGATGAGCGCGCCGTCGGCTCAATCGCGGCGATGACACGATTTGGTCGGCGTTGTAGCTTCACTGCCGAGCGATGGACTTGGTGGTCGCTGTTCTGCCACCCGTCTACTTTGCCGAATCCGCACAATCGCTACGGGTGTCACAACCGGAATTGAATGCCGGTAGTGGTCTGCTGATCTTTTTAAGCAGCCAGCGAATGCATCGAAGGATTGACCTGCTGCGCCGTTACAACCAAACCCCCGCATGCGAAAAATGGAAGGGTATCGGTACCGGGGGAGGCGAAGTCAGGCGAGGCGACTAGATTGGTGAGGCCACGCCAACGGGCGATTCGACAACGCCCTTTCCTGAACTCGTCTTCAAGTATCGATCTTGCTCATGTCCGCAACTGCTGCTGCCCCCTCGCCCCAACTTCCCGCGGTTGGGCCTGTGAAGAAAATTTGCTGCATCGGCGCTGGTTATGTCGGCGGTCCGACGATGGCGATGATCGCTCACAAGTGCCATGACATCGAAGTCAAAGTCGTCGATATCAACGCGCAGCGAATCGCTCAGTGGAACAGCGACACACTTCCAGTTTATGAACCAGGACTGGACGAGATTGTCAAAGGGCGACGCGACCAGAATTTGATCTTCACCACCGAAGTGGATCAAGCGATTCGCGAAGCCGACATGATTTTCATCTCGGTCAACACGCCCACGAAGACGTTTGGTGTGGGAGCCGGTCGTGCAGCGAACCTCGAGTTCATTGAAAAGTGTGCTCGCAAGATCGCGGAGGTTTCTGAAGGACACAAGATCGTCGTCGAGAAGTCGACGCTGCCGGTTCGTACCGCCGAGGCCGTCAAGGCGATTTTGGGCGAAGCGACTACCGGCGCGACCTTTGACGTTTTGTCCAATCCTGAATTCCTGGCCGAGGGCACTGCGGTTGACGACTTGCTGTCGCCCGACCGTGTTCTGATTGGTGGCGAGCGTGAGGAAGCGATTCAGGCCTTGGTCGATGTGTACGCTCAATGGGTTCCACGCGAACGTTTGCTGACGACCAACTTATGGAGCAGTGAGCTGTCGAAGTTGACCGCCAATGCTTTTTTGGCCCAACGAGTCTCCTCCATCAATTCGATTTCGGCGTTGTGCGAAGCCACCGAAGCCGACGTCGACGAGGTGGCCGCAGCGATCGGCACCGATTCGCGGATCGGGCCAAAGTTTCTGAAAGCATCGGTGGGATTCGGAGGTTCGTGTTTCCAGAAAGACATTCTGAATCTGGTTTATCTGTGCGAATACTTTGGGTTGCCCGAGGTGGCTGATTACTGGCAACAAGTTGTCGCGATGAACGACTACCAGAAACGTCGGTTTGTGCATCGCATGGTTCGGACGATGTTCAACACGGTCTCGGACAAGAAGATCGCGATCTGGGGTTTCGCGTTCAAGAAAGACACCAACGACACGCGGGAATCGGCGGCCATCTATGTGTGTCGAGATCTGTTGCTCGAGAAAGCTCGTTTGTCGATCTATGACCCGCAAGTCACGAAAGAACAGATTGTGTCGGACATGGAAGCCGTTTTCCAAAACGGCGACCAGGAACTCAGCGCGATTTCGCGTCAACTGATCGAAAACAACATCGAAGTCGTTTCGGATGCGGAGTCCGCCGCCAAGGACGCTCACGCGATCGCGGTGCTGACGGAATGGGACGAGTTTGAAGAAGCCGACTTTCGGGCGATCGCCGAGCAGATGAAAAAACCTGCGTTCATCTTTGACGGTCGCAATAAGCTGAAGAGCTTGTCGCTCGAAGAGCTTGGGTTTCAGTACCACGGCATCGGGTTCTCTCGCTAACTGCGAAAATTTTTCTGTTCATCGCAAGATCTCGTTCGGCAGTATCCGTCCAAAGTGGCATGGATTCTGCCGTTCTTTTTTGGCGAGTCAGCAATGATTTCGCTGAGAAAACATGCCTAAAATAGGCAGTTTTTGGATCGTAACGTGGGTCCAAAGGTCATTCGAAGACCACACGGGCCGGCGAGAAGCCGGAAGCCTAGATCCGGCCTGTTCAAGATTGCCGAGTGAGTGCTAGAGATGAGCGGTTCCGTATTCCCCAAAAGAGGTAGTGGTGCCGAAACTTGCTATAACGGGCTGGAATGGAGGATGAATCCTCTCCCACTATTCGGGCAATTACAATAAGATCGGCGACGAACGCGGTTGACGACCGGCCAAGAAATGATTCTTGGTGACAAAAACGATCCCAATCGGTCCTCTCTTTGCACCGGCAATGCACCGCGTTCAGCCACTCATCCATGCGTTTGATTCGTGAACGAATCCGTTCCAGCGATTCAACGTTCGATTTTCGCGACGAAGGGTACCGATGCAAGTCAGACTGCGAGTCCAATCGGGCAGCCATGAAGGCAAAGAGATCGAGGTTTCCGAAAAACGATTCTTGATCGGCCGGAGTGAATCGTGCCAACTGCGACCCAAGAGTGAATCGGTCAGTCGACGCCATTGCATCTTGGCACTGAAAGACGGCCGGGTCCTAGTGCAGGATCTGAAGAGTCGCAACGGCACCTATGTCAACGAGAAACGTCTTCCCGCCGACAAAGCCAAGGTGCTGAAGGACGGTGACCAGCTCCGCATCGGTCGATTGATGTTCACCTTGGTGATCGAACATGGTTTGAACGCAGCGAAAAAGCCGGAAGTCAAAAACGTCGCCGACGCAGCGGCACGAGTGAAGGAAGGTGGCAGCGAAGACAGTCGTTTCGAAGATGTCGACGTCGATTCGTGGTTGGACGAGGCGGATGCGATTGATCGCGTTCGCAAACAAACCGATCCCGACACGCGGCAGTTTCGTTTGGATGGGAAGGACGGCGACAAGAGCGATGATCTGTCCGTCGATGGAACGGTGATGATCGAAGATGCGGTGAAAAAGCCAAAGGCTGACAATGACACTCGCATGTCATCCGACGATGACACCAGCACCGGTTCACGCGTGATCCCGCCGAAAGGCAAGCCTGGCAAGCTGCCCGCTAGTGCAAAGAAGGCATTGAAAGAAAATTCGCGTGACGCGGCTGACGATGCGCTGAAGCGTTTCTTCAGCGGTCGCTGAGTGGATCTTGCTCGAGAAGGCGGATCCGTGTCGGCGAATGAGTCGATGCCCGCTAGCAGAGGAGAGTTTGTCTGCTGGCGGAGTAAGGTTTGCCCGCTGGCGGATGAAGGTGTAATTGAGCGATAGTGATGTTATGAAAACAGGCACGCTTGCGATGTTATCCAATGAGGCGTTGGCGGACGCCTATCTGGGACGTGAATCGGGAATGGATTCCGCCTTTGCTGAACTGTTTCGCCGGCACCGCGAAATGGTCTACCGGGTCTGCGTCCGTTGGTTAGGGCATCATCAAGACGCGGAAGACGTCACGCAAGAAACCTTTCGTCGGGTCGCCGCCTCGATCCAGTCTTGGGATCGAACTCGTCCGATCGAACCGTGGTTGGCAACGATTGCGGGGAATCGCTGCCGATCTTTCTTGGCGAAGCAACGCGGCCGACCACGTGTCGCGTTGATCAACGAATCACACGCGTCCATCGCCGACGAGCGAACCACGGCGGCGGGAGTGGTGGCGGAGCAGTCGTTACAAGAGGCGATGAACGCGTTGTCGCCGACCAGTCGTCAAGCGTTTGAATTGGTTCATTTGGACGGGATGTCGTACGAGCAAGCGTCCCGCTGGATGGGACATCCTCCCGGCACAATCAAAACATGGGTGCATCGCGCCCGTCTTCAGGTTATCGAACGTTTAAGAGAAGAGAGCGGAGGTGTCGCATGACTCGCGAACTTCCTGAATCGGCAATGAAGCCAGAAACAAAACACAACAGTCGCTCCCGCGGAACATGCGAAGCCTTCGAGGCTCGGATGAATCAGTGGATCGATTTGGGCGAAGAAAGTGACATCGAACGCGATCCGCATTTGGTGGGATGTCCGCATTGTCAGCAAACGCTTCAGATTTGGCGTCAGCTGGAGTCCGGATTGAAATCGACGGCGTCGCGACATTCCGCCGATTCGCGGTTGGTTCGTTGGCGAGATTTGTTGCAGCGGGCATCGATGCCCGCTTGGGCGATGGCGATCGGTGCATGTGTGATGGCAGTGATCGTCCTACGGCCGCCGAGCACCCAAATGGCGGCTTTGATGGTGGATTCTGCGTCGACCAATTCATCTGTTGAGGTAGAGTTGAGTCAACAATCGTCGGATCGCGAACGCGTTTTGTCGGGGGCGAGTTCAGGTGCCGAAAGTGGCATGCCGAAAATCGCTTCGGCGGAATCCGGTTCGGATGAGTCCGCTTCCAATGACGGATGGATGTCGGGTCCGCGAACCGACGGTCGGGCGGCTGCGAATTCACAATGGGACCGTTGGCGGATTGCTTCGTCCGAAGCAGCCAAGACCACTGCATCGGTGCCAAATGACTCGGTTTCGCCGCCCGTGGCTGACACGGAACCCGGCGGCCATTCGGTGTTGTTGGCTCAGTGGATTGCGAATTCACGACCGACGATGGCCCAATTGAGCACCGGCGTTGCACCGTTGGGGCGAACGCTTCAACGCACGGCGAATTTGTTTTATTGACTCCGACTGAATCTGTATGAACGCTGCTTCCTCGCTCTCGAACGGCTCGAACCAACAGCAGCGTTCGGAGTGCACTCGGGGGTGGCGTTCTCAAGCTGAGTCAAACGCGGTGAAGGTCGTCTCTCGCGGTTTTGACGCTCGATCGTTTGTCGCGAGATCGGTTTTCATTTGCTCGGTTGTGGCGTTGTGCTGTTTTGGGTTGGTGGCGTGGCCCGCGTCCGTTTCGGCGGAGCAACTGATCTCGCTTCGCAATGGGATGGTGCTGCGTGGGCTTTATCTAGAAGTCGCCAGCATGAACCAGAACGCTTTTTCGGCGGGAAACGAAGGCGGCATACAAAATCGTCCGATCTGGGTGGTCGATGATGGTTTGCGCCGAACCTATGTTCATCGCCGCGGCATGGTGGCGGCGGAGCCTCGCGATGTGCCGGATCTGCATGAACGCATTCAGTTCTTTCAGCCGGTTCCGGATGGTGGGGATCAGGTTGCGTCGATCGGGCAGACGTTGGGGGTGACGCCGTTCAATCAGTTCGGTCGGCGACGCATGACCATTCGCGGGCCCAACGGGGCTCCCTTTCCCGTGCTTCAGGGCATCACCGAGTTGACCGCGAAATATGCCAAGGTCGAAGCACTCAAGACCGACGATTCGATCAAGTTGGACATGCGGATCGCGACGTCGTCGATCAGCAGCGATCAACTGCGCGACATCTTTCGTCGCAGCACTGATCCCAAAGATGTCGACGAGCGTTTGAACGTGGTTCGATTCTTCGCGGAGTCGGAACGTTACGCCGACGCGCGTCGCGAATTGGTTCGGATTTTGGACGAATTCCCCGAGAGTGCGGACCTGAAACCCATCGTCGCTCAATACGTCGAAAACGAAGCCAGCCAACTTCTAGATCAAGCGGCCCTGCGTCGCGAATCGGGGCAGTATGAATTGGCTCGCGAAATTTTGGATCGTTTCCCGACTTCGGTAGTCAGCCGTGTGACTCGGGTGAAGGTTTCGGACCTCATCGCGTCGATGGACGAGACTCAGCAGCAGATCGAAACGGTCAAGCAGCAATTGAGCGAGTTGATCGGAGGGCTTCGTGAACCGGAGCAGAGCGCACTGGACGCGATCGTGTCGGAAATTCAGACCGAGCTGACTCCGGCGACGCTTCCCCGATTGAGTGACTTCATTCGCATGGGAGGCAACTCAACCATCGATCCCGAAACCCGAGTGTCGCTGGCGATCGCCGGTTGGTTGCTCGGCAACGGTTCGGGTGAAACGAACTTGAAGATCGTCTTGTCGCTAATCGAAGTGCGTTCGTTGGTGCGTGAGTACCTGGTGGAGGATGATCCTGGAAAACGCGAGGAGATCCTTCAGCGGTTATCGTCGTTGGAAGGCGCACGCGCGGACTACGTCGCGAAAATGTTGCCGCTGATGAAGCCGCCAAGGATCAACGCCGTCGCGACCGACGAAATGATCCAGCCCGATCCGGTGGTCTCCGGCATGTTCCACGTCGGTTTGGATCAAGCATCCTTTCACCAGTTTCAAGCGGAGGATCCATCCGCGATTCCACCGGCATCGTATGTGGTTCAGTTGCCGCCGGAGTACGACCCCAATCGGGTTTATCCATGCGTGGTCGCGTTGCATGCCGCGGGGGCTCCCGCTGAAACGCAACTCAATTGGTGGTCTGGAGTGCCTCAGGAGTCGTTCCTGCAAAGTGCACGCGATGAGAACGGAGATGGTCCGGCGGATGAAGAGCCCCCGTCGATGATGCGTTTGGGCCACTCGATTCGACATGGTTTTATTGTTGTGGCACCGCGGTGGACGCGTGGTGGCCAACCGGATTACGAATACACGATGCGTGAACACGATGCCGTGCTCTCGTCATTTCGCCACGCCATGCGGCATTTCGCGATTGATGCGGATCGGGTGTTCATCGGTGGTCATGGTGCCGGTGGCACGGCGGCTTGGGACATCGCGGTGTCTCATCCGGATTTATGGTCGGGGATGATCAGCATCAGCAGTCGACCGGACAAAACACTGCAACACTACAACGCAAATTCGAAGTACGTGCCGGTTTACATTGTCAAAGGGGACAAGGATGGTGTGCCATTGCGAGATTTCGGCGCGATCTACGACCGATACATGACGTACGACCACGATGCGATGATCGTGTTGTATCGAGGTCGCGGGTTGGATTTCTTTTCCGAAGAAGCCGATCGGATTTTCGAGTGGATGAAGACGCCGAATCATCGTCGGCCGCCGCCGCCGGAGGACCTCGAAGTTGGATCGATGCGTGACGGAGATCGATTCTTTTGGTGGCTGGAGTGGCAGGAGATGTTGCCCGGGTTAGCAATCAACCCCATCCTTTGGGACGAAGCGGAACGCTTGAAAGCCGCTCCCGTGCGAGCCCGCGTGATGGCAAACAACGAAGTGTTGATTTCTCAGGCACCCTCGGATTCCTTCACCGTTTGGTTGACGCCACAGATGCCGTTGGATTTTAAAGAGCCAATTGCGGTGCGTTATCGATCGCGAAGAAAGGATTTCAACTTCGATCAATCGGTGGGTGTGATGTTGGAAGACGTCCGCGTGCGAGCCGACCGGGCACGGCCTTTTTGGGGGAAAGTCCAGATCCCCTGAGACGCGAATGGCGTAGGTGTCGGATTCCTCCCTCGCGTAACAACTGGGGTGGCTCGGGCGGACCGGTCTACTCCGGCGGTGTTCGGTGGGCTACCTTGGTAAAGCGTGCGGCGCCCTCTGTGACGGACCACCCACGTGACTTTTTCTGCAGAGACATCACGACTGAGACATCTTGGATGAATGCACCTGAATCAAATTCCGCTGCCATCGGCGAGGCGGACCTGAACCTGCTTCATGATGCTCGGCGTCGAGTGTTGGAAGAATTGGGGAAGATCATCGTCGGTCAGCAAGAAGTGATCGACGAAATTCTGATTTGTCTGTTCAGCCGTGGTCACGTGTTGCTGGAAGGCGTGCCTGGTTTGGCGAAAACGTTGATGATCAGCACGTTGGCGAAGACGCTCGATCTGTCGTTCAGCCGCATTCAGTTCACACCCGATTTGATGCCGGCCGACGTGACGGGCACGGAGATCATGGAGGAGGATCGGGCGACGGGGCATCGCGAATTGCGATTCATGCCGGGGCCGTTGTTCGCCAACGTTGTTTTGGCGGACGAAATCAACCGAACACCGCCGAAGACCCAGGCGTCGTTGTTGGAAGCCATGCAGGAACGACAGGTCACGGCCGGTCGTCAGCGGCACCAATTGGATGATCCGTTCTTTGTCTTGGCAACGCAGAACCCGATTGAGCAAGAAGGGACGTACCCACTGCCTGAGGCTCAACAAGACCGGTTCATGTTCAAAATTTATGTCGACTACCCGAGCTTCGATGAGGAGTTTGAGGTGGCTCGTCGGACGACTGGATCGGCAGTCGCGGAAACGCAGCCGGTGCTTCGCAGTGATGAGATCCTGCGGTTGCAGCAATTGGTTCGGCAAGTTCCCGTCAGCGATCACATTGTCCGCTACGCGTTGTCGCTGGTTCGGCAAACACGCGTTGGCGGCGAAGGCGTGCCTGACTTTGTGGAAGACCTGGTGGGCTGGGGGGCCGGTCCTCGGGCGGTTCAGTTTTTGATTCTGGGTGGCAAGGCTCGCGCGTTGCTGCAAGGCCGACATCATGTGCAGGTGGAGGACATCCAAGCGTTGGCGGCTCCCGTTTTGCGTCACCGCATGGTGGTGAACTTTGCTGCCGAAAGCGAAGGGATCACCAGTGATGAAGTGATCGCTCGAATCATTGACGCAACCCCGACGACCGAGGACGAACTGTCTCGCGATGCCCGATTCCAAAAGATATTTGCGTCCTGAGGTCACCGCTCGGATTCGCCGGTTGGAATTGACCGCCCGGCGAGTCGTCGAGGGGTTTCTATCTGGAATGCACCGCAGCCCTTACTTCGGGCAATCCATCGAATTCCTGCAACACCGGCAATACGTTCCCGGGGATGAGTTGCGGCACATCGACTGGAAGGTGTACGCGCGGCAAGACCGTTTGCACATCAAGCAATACGAAGAAGAAACCAACCTGCGTTTGCAGTTGTTGGTCGATTGCAGCGGCAGCATGTCCTACGGCGAAGGCGACCAGAATAAATTCGAGTACGCGGCATCTTTGGCCGCGTCGTTGGCGTATTTGGCTCTGCGGCAAAAAGATGCTTGTGGGTTGTACACATTTGATACGGAGTTGCGTGACAGCGTTCCCGCGAAATCGAGTCAGCATCAACTCAATCGTATGTTGTCCTGTTTGGCGTCAGCGGAACACGACGGTGAGACCAAGTTGGATCATGTTGCCAAACAAGTCGCCTCGGCGATCCCGCGTGCTGGCGTGGTGTGTGTGATTTCGGATTTATTGGGCGTCGAGGAATTGCACGAGGGTTTGCGAGTGTTGCGAGCTCGCGGCCACGATGTTGCCTTGATCCATGTCTTGCACGATGACGAAATGGATTTCGATTTCAGCGGAGCGACACGGTTTGAAGGTTTGGAGGTCGAATCGTTTTTGAATTGCAATCCGGCGGCGCTTCGCGAAGGCTATTTGGAGGCGTTGGACGAGTTTTTGGAGAAGACACGTCGAGCATGTGGGCGGCTCAAAATTGATTATTTGCAGGTTCGCACGAGCGAGCCTTTGGACGCCGTGTTGGCGAAGTTTTTGTCGGCACGTCAGGCATTGCCAAAGTTACGCGGGTGAATGAACGAGACCGGACGGTTCGCACCGTACCACCAGAAGTTGAAAGCGGCACGGCGCAAGCCGTCCGGTAACGATCCAGAACCCCCACACACAACAAGAGATCGATGCAAACCATACGAGCACACAACGCAAGCGAGTGATCACGGCATCATCCTGGCGAGCGGCGAAAGCTGGGATGAGAAGACTGGCCGTTCAACGTTCTCCATTCCAAACGCAACACGAAGAACATCACAACCAAACCCATCTGACCCAACCATAGTTTCAAACCCTTGTTCCTATACCCCGTCCTATCGATTGGCTTCGCTTTTGTGGCGGTGCCTTTGTTGGTGCACCTGATCAACTTGCTTCGGCATCGCCGGACCAAGTGGGCGGCGATGGACTTTTTGTTGGCGAGCTACCGCAAACAACGACGCTGGATTGTTCTGCGTCAACTGTTGTTGTTGCTATCGCGTCTGGCGGTGGCGGCGTTGTTGATCGCTCTGCTGGCTGGGTTGGTCGGCGGTCGGCAGTGGATTGCCGCGATTGGCGGGCAAACGACGCATCACGTGATCGTGTTGGACGACAGCTACTCGATGCAACAATCCGTTTCGCGAGCCGGAAACAACGATGACGAAACGAGCGAAGCCAGCGGCAACACGGCTTACGATCGAGCCTTGGCGTCCGTCGCGGCGTTGGTCAAACGCTTGGCCGCCGATGGTAACAACCACACGTTGACAGTAATGCGTGCCAGTCGCGCGGCCATGGTTGCATCGGGAGAAAACGCGTCCGCTGATGTGGCGGCAGATTTGTCCGCGCAAACCGTGACTCAGGATGGACGGCAAATTGATCGTTTGATGGCCACGCGAGCGTCTTCGTTGCGAACCGACTTGGTACCGGCGATCGATCTGGCTTCGGACTTGATTGCCGCCACCACGGCCGATTCCCAAACGTTGTATGTTGTCAGCGATTTCACTCAGCGAGATTGGGCCTCGCCGCGTCGATTGGCGGAAGCTTTGGAGTCAGCGGACCAGGCCGGCGCAGACATCCGCATGATCGACTGTGCAAGCAACCGAGGCGACACAACAAACCGCAATTTGGCGATCACGGATTTGACGCCTTCGCCCGATGTTTGGGTGGCGGGTGTTCCAGTGGTCGTCAACGTCACGGTCAAGAATTACTCGCAGCGTGAAGCGACCAACGTGGCGCTTTCGGCCAGCGTCATCACCTATGGGGATGATGTGCAAACGGCTGATCCGACGGTGACGGTCAGCGGCGAAGTCCAGAACTTACCCGTGATTTTGATCGACTCGATTCCAGGCGGCCAGCAATTGACGAAGTCGTTTCAGATCTTCGTCAACGAAGTCGGCACGCACGTGGTGAAGGTCGAGTTGCCATCCGATGCACTGGAGATCGACAATTCACGAGTTTGCACGATTCCGCTCGCAGATGCGCAGCGAGTTCTGGTGATTGATGGTGGCGATGCGGATGCGATTGGAGCGTACCATGTTGCGTCGGTCCTGGATCCGGGAAGCCAGGTTCGCATTGGCGCCATTCCTGAGGTGCAGCCGGTCACCATGCTGCGTGACGTAACGGTCGAGCAATTGGCTCGCTACCGGGCGGTTTACTTGATCGACGTGCCGCAGTTATCGCGCCGAGCCGTCGATTCGTTGACGCAATACGTGGAAAACGGCGGAGGGCTTGGTTGGTTCTTGGGCCAAAACGTGGATGCTGAGAACTACAACCAATTGGTTGGTGGTGAAGCGGGAGGCTTGCTGCCTTTCAACATCGCACCGACGCTGAACTTTGGGACGGACTCGGAAGAGTCGCCCAAGTTGGTTCTGGGTGACGATGCCCAGTTGCTAGGTCCGATCGCGTCTGCTGGCAATGGGATCTTTGGCTTGGTCAACATTCGCCAGCAATGGGTTCCGGCGGTTCCTGCATCGGAAGAGCTTCGCAATGAACTCCGTGGCGAGGACAACGAAGCCGATGAAAACCAGCCGAGCAATGTCAGAACTTTGTTGGCCCGAGAAGATGAGACTCCCGTTGCGACCTTGCATTCATTTGGTCGTGGCCGCGTGGTGACGGTGGCAACCGGATTGGACGGCAGTTGGAACAACTGGCCCGGTGATCCCACCTTCGTTGTGTTCTTGCTGCAGAGCAATGCGATGTTGTTCAGTGGTGCGGCACCGCCAACCAGCCGATTGGTCGATTCCGTCGCCTCGGTGGAGGTTCCTGGTGAATCGTATCTGCCATCGGTTGTTTTGTTGCCGCCCGCGAAAGAGCCGCCTCGATTGGAAATCGAATTGGAAGCAGAAGCCAATGCCAACTCGATTGAGATCTCGCCTCGCGAATTGATCGTTGCTGACCAGGCCGGTCTGGACGAGTTGTTGATGCCTGGAACGATTGAATGGCAACGCACGGGCGTCGACGGGCAAACGATGGTGTTGCCGGTCGCCTCTGTACTGAACGTTGGCGAGTCGGATTTGGCTCGCGTGAGCAACGCCGAAGTGATTCGAGATCTGCTGCCGTTGGAAGTGGAGTTTTTGTCGCCCGGCGATTGGGGCGAACCAGGCGGCGGCGGTGGAATGTCGACGTTCTTGTTGATTTTGCTTGCGTTGTTGGCGTTGATGCTGGCGGTGGAACAAGCTTTGGCGGCCTGGGCTTCGTATCACGTTCGTCCAACAGCCGACGGCGCCGGACCCCGGCGAACGGGACGTGCTCGGCGTGAGACTTCCGTGTCCGAGATGCCTCGCCCCGCACCTCGCGGTCGTTCGCGAAAACGCACGGTCTCGGCGGAGAATCGTCACGAACACGAAGCCGGTTCGACCTCCGCGGGAGCTTCGCGATGAACCCAACCGAACAAGTCGTTTACGAATTCGCGCGAGCCACGACCTTGGACGGTTGGTGGATTTGGGCGGCGGTGTTGTTGGTCGTGGTCGCGGCTTTTTCCGCGTGCGTTTACTTCTACCGACGTGATGTGGAAGAGCTTCGCCGGCCGGTCCGATGGACGCTGATCGGTTTGCGTTTGGTCGCGGTTGCCGCCATTGTGTTTTTGTTCTTCGATTTGGTTCGTCGAACGGAACGTCGAGTGACGCGTCCCAGCGAAGTCATTGTGTTGGTGGACACCAGCCAAAGTATGTCGTTGCCATCCGGCGATTCCATCGAAGCTCCGTCAAGAATGGAACGAGCGCGAGAGTTGGTGGCGGATTCGAATCTCGTCGAAACGTTTGCCGAAGAACATCGCACCAGTGTTTACGTGTTTGACCAAGCGACGGAGCCTCGGTTGGTGCAAACGCGTTTCGATCAAGAAGTCAATGCGTCTGAGGAAGCATCGTCGTTGGAAACGGAGAGCGGCGAACCGACCAGCCCGTTTTTGTTGTTTGGCGGTTTTTGTTTGATCGTCTTTGCAATCGCCTCGGTGGTTAGTTTCGCCTTGGGGATTTTCCGCATTGGTTCAGGACGAGGTTCCAACAAGCGAGCCTCGGTGGGGGCTGCGGAATCATCCGCGTCCGCATCGGCGATTGGCTGGGCGTTGTTGGTGGCTGCGATCACCATGGTCTGTGGCATTGTGTCCATCGGTGGTGTGTATGCCGTCCACACCGATCGCACTCTGACTGAATTGATGGGGATGGAGACCCAAGCCACCACGGATGACGAAACGAATGCAGAAGGCGACGAAGAGGTCTCCGGCGAAACCGACGAAGACATGCCGATGAAGGCGGTCGATTGGGATCAAATCATTGTTGCGGGGGGAGCCCAAAGCCGGATTGGCGACGCCTTGCGTTCCGTGTTGGTGGATCATGATCCGACGACGTTGGCCGGCGTGATCGTGATCACTGATGGGCAGAACAACGGCGGAGCAACCTTGACGTCCGCATTGGCGTTGGCCCGCCGCGGTGAAGTGCCGGTTTATCCGGTTGGAATGGGCAGCAGCCAGCCACCCACCAATATTCGCGTTGTCGATTTGGAAGTGCCGCGTCGTGTGTACCCAGGTGACAAGTTTGTGGTCGCCTCGGTCTTGCAAGCCACCGGGACATCGGAAATGGAAGTTGATGTTGAATTGGTGGATGCATTGGACAACGAAGGTGCCGCCGATGAAGGCTCCGCCAATGGCAGCACCACTTTGCCCGGAGGTGTGGTGCTGGAGACCCAGCGAATCACATTGCAGCCCGACGCGACGCTGACTGATTTGCGTTTTGAGATCGAGCCTCAGACCGTAGGGCGTCGTCGTTTGGCGGTTCGTGTTGTGGTTCCCGCGGAAGATCGCAACGACACCGACAACATGCAAACGGCTCGCTACGAAGTCGTCGCTAGAAAGCTGCGTGTATTGGCCATCGCGGGTGGCCCGACGCGGGAATATCGCTTCGTTCGGAACTTGCTCTACCGAGACGAGTCCGTCCAATTGGACGTTTGGCTGCAAACGGGAATGCAGGGCATGAGCCAGGACGCGGATGAACTGCTGAGCGCGTTCCCGGCGACCGCAGAGGATCTTTTCGAATACGACGCGGTGGTGATGTTCGATCCGGATTGGTCGGCGATCGATGCGTCGTCGTTGGATTTGCTGGATCGATTTTTGACGGAACAGGCCGGTGGATTGGTGCTGGTAGCTGGCCCCGTTTTTCATCCCAAGATTTCCGGCGACCGGTCGGACGGACGCTCGAATCAAATCGGTGCTTTCTTTCCGGTGAACTTGGCAACACGAGGACCGTTGTTGGGCGGTGGTCGCCAGGGCGGTTCGGATTCGTGGCCGCTCGAGTTCACACCCGAAGCGTCGCAGGCTGAGTTCCTATGGGTGGCTGATTCCCCCGAAGAAAGCTTCGGAACGTGGCAAGAGTACGGTGGCGTTTACGACTACGTCGGCGTGAAGAGTGCCAAGCCCGGTGCCAAGGTCTACGCGTACTTCTCCGATCCCACGACCGAGGTTAGTGGTAGCCTGCCGATCTTTTTGGCCAGTCAATTCTATGGTGCCGGTCGAGTGTTCTTTCAAGGCAGCGGCGAGGTGTGGCGTTTACGTGCGGCAGGTGATCGCTATTTTGACAGCTACTACACCAAGCTCATACGCTGGGTGAGCGAAGGCCGATTGCTTCGCGATAGCAACCGAGGCGTGTTGTTGGTTGATTCCGACCGTGCGATGGTGGGGCAAAACATCACGTTGCGAGCCGTGTTGGTGGACGATCAATTTCAACCGCTGACGGAACCATCGGTCACCGCGAAGTTGTTGGCTCCGGACGGAAAAATCAAAGACCTGAAGCTCACGCCGGCGGCTGATTCACCGCGAGGAGGCACGTACACGGGCAACTTTGTGGCGACCAAGAGCGGCAGCTACGAGATTCAACTGGCCGTTGGTGATGCCTTGGACGAGCAGCTTTTGCGTCAGAGTGTTCAAGTGCGTTTGCCGACCAGCGAATTGGAACGACCGCGACGGGCGGACGATGAATTGGAGAACTTGGCCGCCGCGACACGAGGCGAGTACGTCCGCGTGGATGACTCCGTCGCAATGCAAACTGTGCAATCAAAGTTGAACGAAGCCATCGTGCCGCAGTCGCAAGTCACCTTGCTGGCGGGAACACCCGACGCGGCGTTCACACTTCGTCGCAACGCGATTTTGATGTGGTTGATCGCATCCGTGTTGACGTTTGAATGGATCACCCGGCGTTTGCATCGCTTGGCTTAGACGATTGGTGTGCGGCAGCGGACTTGCGAGAAACGACCGCAATGACGCGGGCACGGCCTCAAATTTTCGTTGATGAAGTGAACTCAGGTGGAGTGCGTCGCGAAGTTTGATTGGGCTCGCTATCATTGACGCGGTCGCTTCTCTTCTCTCGATGTTCACCATGACCCAGACGCAACGAAAAATTTTGATCACCGGCGGAGCTGGCAACGTGGGCGGTTCGCTCGCGTGTCGCTTGGCGGAATCGCCGCAGAACGAAGTCGTGGTGGTCGACAATTTGGTCACGGGTGATCGTTCCAAACTGCCACCGTCGTCCGCGAAGAACGTGCGGTTCATCAAAGCCGACGTCAATCGCATGAATGATCTGTCGCCGATCATGACGGCGACTCGTTTCGACGCCGTGTTCCACTACGCGGCGTTGGTTGGCGTGCAACGGACGTTGGCCAATCCCGTCGCCGTGTTGGAAGACATCGACGGTATTCGCAATGTCTTGTCGCTGGCGAAGAACACCGGCGTCGGTCGCGTTTTCTATGCCAGCAGCAGCGAGGTGTATGGCGAGCCGGTGGAGCTTCCGCAACACGAACAGACAACGCCGCTGAATTCACGTTTGCCTTACGCGATCATCAAGAACCTGGGCGAGTCATTCTTTCGCTCGTATCACCAAGAGTTCGGGTTGCCGTTCAATGTGTTTCGTTTCTTCAACACGTATGGCCCCAAGCAAACCACGGACTTTGTCGTTCCCAAATTCATCGCGGCGGCACTCAAGAACGAAGACATTCCGGTCTACGGCGACGGGATGCAGACACGAACGTTTTGCTACGTCGATGACAATTTGGACACCACCACCCGTGTGCTGGACGACGAGTGTTGGGCCGGCGAAACAATCAATATCGGCAGTGATATCGAAGTCACGATCAAAGAGTTGGCAGAGTTGGTGATTGAGATGACCGGGAGTTCTTCCAAGGTCGTTCATTTACCGCCGTTGCCCGAGGGCGATATGACTCGGCGTTGCCCTGACATTACAAAGATGAAAAAGATCTTGGGCCGCGAACTCACGCCATTGCAGGTTGGTCTGGAAAGATTGATCCAAGCCGCGACGGATCGCCAGGCATCCCCAAGCTCTCCTTAGCTCCCACCAACTCAGGCCAATCACGGGTGAACAGTTCCTCATCTCCCGAACCGGAAGGCTCTCGTTCGTCCGATCCATCCCGGGAGGGGATGACCGAATCGCAAACGATCGGCGGCCAAGCCGCCGCGCGTCGTTTGTCGATGGGAGCCACCATGCCGCCGGCGGAGGTGCCCGGCGTTCGGTTGCAACGGTTCCTCGGTTCCGGCGCGTTTGGCCAAGTTTGGGTGGGGCGCGACATCAACACGGGACGCGGCGTTGCGGTCAAGTTTTATCTGCACCGCGGCGGCGTGAACTGGTCGTTGCTTTCGCGTGAAGTCAAGAACTTGGTCCAACTGTCGGCGGATCGACACGTGGTGCAGGTGTTGGAAGTTGGCTGGGACGCCGATCCGCCGTACTACGTGATGGAGCTGATCGAAGGCGGTTCGTTGGAGGACATGCTGGTTCGACGCGGGCGTTTGCCGGTCGCGGAAGCTACGGAATTGTTCCGTAAAATCTTGATAGGCTTGAACCATTGCCACGGCAAAGGGGTGCTGCACTGCGACATCAAGCCCGCCAATATCTTGCTCGCGGCGGACAACGAACCGCGATTGGCGGACTTTGGTCAGAGCCGCATGTCGCACGACCAAACGCCCGCCATGGGAACGTTGTTTTACATGGCGCCGGAGCAAGCCGATTTGCAGTCGTCGCCGGATGCACGCTGGGACGTGTATGCGGCGGGAGCGATCTTGTTTCGGATGTTGGCTGGCAATGCCCCGCACCGAGATCAAGCGTTGTTATCGCAGTTGGACACCGCCGGATCGTTGCCTGGTCGGTTGGCTCGCTACCGTGAAGCCATTGCGTCGGCACCTCCCGCGGCGGAGCAACTTCCGCGGCGTGACGTGGATCGTTCTTTGCGAAAAGTGTTGCAGCGGTGCCTGGAGGTTGAGCCCGAGAATCGATACAGCAACGTGCAGCAGATTCTTGATGATCTGCACCGACGCGACAAAATGCGTGCCCGGCGGCCATTGATGTTGCTCGGGATCTTTGGGCCGTTGTTGCTTTTGTTAGCGACGTGTTTCTTTGGTGCACGCAGCATCGATTTGGCGACTCGCACCGCCACACGGGAACTTCGTACCGAAGCGTTCGGCAGCAACCAATTCGCGGCACGGTTGGCGGCACAGACGTTGGAAACCGAAATCCAGCGTTACTTTGATCTGGTTCACGAAGAGGCTCAACGCGAACCATTTGAGAATTTGTTGGCGGATCTGATCGAGGGTGAAACGTCCAAGCCGGTTTTGGAGCGCATTGCTGCGTCCGAAACTCCATTGGATGCCCTGCAGCGAAAGGACGCTCTGGCCGCGCGAGACGTCTTGTTGGAGCACCCGGCTCAACTCAGTTTGGACGCGTATCTCTCGGAGCGTTTGCTGCAATATCGTCAGCCTTCTGAACCCGGACGACAACGTCAGCGATTGGCGACGATGTTTGTCACGGATCGCAACGGAACGATCATGACCATCGTGTATGGCAAGGCCGTTCCGCGAGAACAAAACTCGGTCGGTCGAAACTTTGCCTATCGAACCTACTTCACGGGTCGGCGGGATGACTTGTTGTCGACCATTCCGATGGATTCGGTGAAGCCACTTCGGCACACGCATTTGAGTTCGGCCTTTCAAAGCACCGCGACCAAAATGTGGAAGGTCGCGATCAGTACGCCGTTGTGGTTGGTCGACGGCGAAGTCGTGATCAGCGGTCGTCGCGAAACGCCGGATCGCGATCCCGACGCGGTGTTTGTCGCGACAATCAACCTGGGTGACTTTCAACTGCTGCAGCGGAACGAGTCGGGTGACGACGCCAGCGATGACAACCCCAGCCAGGTGGCCGTGTTGGTGGAAGCTCGCGAAGGTGCCAAGCGTGGCACGGTGTTGCAGCACCCGCTGATGGATCAGCTTCGCGAAGGTGGACAGGCGATGGCTGACACCACTTTCCAAGTCGATGGCCCGACGATGGATCGTTTGTTAGAAGGCGGCGACGTCGATTATCGCGATCCCATGGCCAAGGCTTCGGACGCGAATGGTTTTGGCGGCGAGTGGATTGCGGCGATGCAACCCGTCACCCTGCCGCAACAAGTGGCCGTTGCCGCGAAGGAAACGGCGGAGGGGGCCGAGTCGGATTCGGAAGTCGGGATCGCCGTTCGCGAAACGGCGAACCCGAATGCGTTGGTGGGCGAACCGGAAGGTGAACACACGGATTTGTTGGTGCTGGTCCAGTATCGATTGTCGGAAGTGCTGGGGCCGGTGGACGAGCTTCGTCGCTCGTTGTTGTTCGAAGGTGCGTTCAGTGTGGCTTCGATCTTGGTGATGACGTTGTTGTTGTGGTGGGTGGTCCGCCGAGTCACGACGCAAGACGAACGGCGTGCCGCGCGGGAAGCTCAAACGCCAACTGAACCACCCGAACGAATCGACACGATGACGCTGAACTGATCCCGCTCCATCGATCCGCCCATCGTCTTCTTTCGTGGTGATTGCGTTGCGATGGCATGGAGTGAACAGGATGAATGCTCAAGAGCCCGGAAGCCCGGAAGCCCGAAAGATCGAAAGCCCGGTGCGGCGGATGAAATCGGGTTACACTGCACGTGCTGAGTTCACTGAATGGCTCGTCCATTCGCCGCCGTGACTTCGACCCGCCTTTCATGCCCACCTCTTCCGCCCAATCTGATTCTGCTGCCGCAACGTGCGCGGACGACCGATCTACGGTGGCCGTGCCGAACACCTCGGCCAAGCAGGACTCGATCGACACCATTCACCAACGAAGCTTGCTGTGGATTCTTCGGTTGGCGGCCGGTCTGTGTTTCGCCGGTTGGGCGTGGGTGCATTACTACTGGGAAGGCCCCTACGGTGTCTTGCTTTGGCAGGACGCGACCTACGACTTTGCCGAATCGTTGGGCGTCAGCTGGGATGAATTTGTTGGTACCGGCGCCAACGATGGTTGGTTGCAAATTTGGTTGTCTCGGATCACTTGGCTGTACGTGATTTGCACAATTGTTTGTTTCACCGCCGGCCGGACATCGTTTCGGATGTTCGAGCGGTTGCAGGTCGCGGCTTTGCTGGGCGGTTGTGGTTTGTTGGTGGTGCTGAGCTACGCCAAATACTTGTCTGCCCAGCATCAGTTGCCGATGTTCGTCGAGCACGGTGGGCAAATGCTGGCACCGCTCGCGTTGGTCATGGCGATCACTTTGGGAGTTCGTCACCGAGTCACTGTTGTGACATGCATCGTCGCGGTGGTCATGACGTTCGCGGGGCATGGTTGCTACGCGATTGATTGGTGGCCAACGCCGTCGATTTTCTATGGCATGACCACGGTCGCTTTGGGGGTGGAGTACGAAACCGCGGAAAAACTGTTGCGTGTGGCGGGCGTGTTGGACTTCCTCGTTTGTTTCGCGATTTTTGTCCCGCGAATTCGTTTGGTGGCGGTTGGTTGGGCGACCATTTGGGGATTGCTGACGGCCGCCGCCCGACCGGTGGCGGGAATGTCGATGACGCTGAATTACTGGGGCGCCGACCAATTCCTTCACGAAGCCGTGCTGCGTAGCCCGCATTTTCTGCTTCCGTTGTTTCTGCTGGTATCTTGGTGGTCCATCGAAACCAGGGCGATCCGGAAGGCCTGCAAGAAGCTGGCGGCGCTTTTCGGTCGCCATGATCGGCTTCTCGAATCCCGCACGGAAGGCATGGTTGCCACCACGCAGGTTTGATTCCATTCAGCAAACTATTCACCCATTGTTTCACTTCATGTCAAAGACGCTCTTTGCTCTCTCAGGAAAACCAATGAATCGATTGAGTCGTTTTGCGCTCGCTTATTTCGCGTTGATGTTCTGCGCCGAAACCGTGCTTGCTCAACCAGGATCCGCTCCGCGTCGTCGCCGTGCTGATCTGAGTATCCCCGATGTCGCGAAGAAGGACGTGATTTGTTTTGCGCTCTACACCGTGCATGACAAAACGCTGAAGTTGACGGCGCAGTTTTACCCGCTGGACGACAACGATCCCAAAACTGCACGGTTGGAAGTTCAGCAAGACGGAGCATGGAAGAAGGTCGCGGAAACCAACATCATTGAAGACGGATGGACCGCGCCCTTTCGGGTGGATGATTGGGACGATTCGCAAACGGTTCGATACCGAGTGACCCACGGAACGGAAGCCAGCTACGAAGGCACCGTGCGTCGCAATCCAGTCGACAAGGATGAAATCGTAGTCGCGGGTTTCACTGGCAATTCGATCCAGCCCGCTCACGGAGGCGACATTTCGCGTCAAGATTTGATTGACAATGTCAACAAAGTCGACGCCGACGTGTTGTTCTTTTCAGGCGACCAAGTCTACGACCACAACCGGCATTACGCGGCTTGGTTGAAATTCGGGCGAGATTTCGGCGACATCATCAAAGACCGTCCGACGGTTTGTTTGCCGGACGATCACGACGTGGGGCAGCCCAATCTGTGGGGCGAGAGCGGCAAAATTTCAACGCTGTCGGGTGCCGCCGACGGAGGATACTCGCAACCTGGCAAATACGTTCGCCAAGTCGAGCGGGCTCAGACCAGTCATTTGCCGGACCCGGTTGATCCGCACAAAATCGGCCAAGACATCGGCGTGTATTACACCAACTTGAATTGGGGAAACATCGATTTCGCAATTCTGGAAGATCGCAAATTCAAAACGGGGCCTGCCGGACGAGTGCCAAAGCAGGGGCCGCGTCCCGACCACATTCGCAATCCCGATTACGATCCCGCCAGCGTGGATGTGGACGGAGCAGTGTTGCTGGGCGAGCGACAGCTTGATTTCATCGAGGATTGGACGGCCGATTGGACCAACGCTCACATGAAGGTCGCTTTGTCGCAAACGATCTTCTGCGGTGGGGCTCATATTCACGGAGCCGCCAACGGGCGTTTGCACGCAGACATGGACAGCAACGGTTGGCCACAAACAGGACGCAACAAAGCCTTGGCCGCTCTCCGCAAAGGTTTCGCGTTTCACTACGCCGGTGACCAGCACTTGGCGACGATTTTCCATCACGGGATCGACGAATACCGCGATGCGATTTGGTCGTTCTGCGTTCCATCCATTGCGAACTTGTATTTGCGTTGGTGGTTGCCGGTCGAACCCGGCGCCAACCGCGAACCCGGTGCGCCCGAATACACCGGCGATTCGCTGGACGGGTTTGCGAACAAAGTCACCAATTACGCCGCCGCGAATCCTGAGATGAAACCGCAGGGAAATTTGTTGAACACGCGTGCGGCCGGATTCGGCATCGTGCGTTTCAACACCAAGACTCGCGACATCACAATGGAATGCTGGCCTCGCAATGTGGATGTCACGGACCCGCAGGCAAAGCAATATCCAGGTTGGCCGCGAACCATTTCCCAGTTTGACAATTACCAACCGCCGTCCTGGGGCAAGTTGGGTGAGATGACGTTCGACTTCGAGAACCCGGTGGTTCAATTGGTGGACGCGGAAACGAAGGAAGTGCTCTACACCGTCCGCGTTCCCGGAAAACTGTTTGTCCCGCATGCTCCCAAGGGCAAAGCATTCATCGTGAAAGTCGGCGAAAACGCACCGGACGCAACGATCAGCGTGCAGGCCCGCGTCGGTGGCGAACCAATGCACGTCTCGAAGAAGTGAATCGACGGCTCAAAATCTAATTTCGCATGGGTCGCGGTCTGGCAACTTGTCGGGCCGCGATTTTTTTGTGCGCGACTGAATGATCGGTGATTTACACGGGGCTTTCACAGAGATTTTACGGATGCGTGATCTCGACATCGCCACCATGTTTTCGGTGGCATCTTCGCTATCTCTTGTGACAGGAAAACTTGCCCTGTCGCAATCATTTTCCGGTGTGGAGTGGGAGTGATCTGCCGTTGTCAATCTTCAAACGCTATGCCATGATGACGCCTGCTCGGCCCGCGACAATTTTTCCGGCCAATTGCCTCGGAAAACGTCGCGGGCTTTGGCTCGAACCGACTTTGTTACAAATTTCACAAAGTGCCCTTTCATGGCAATGACTCAAAGCGTGACCCGGATCAAGAAGGGCCTCGACCTTCCCATCACGGGATGCCCCGAACAGCACATTGAAGCCGGTCCTGCGATCCGCCAAGTGGCATTGTTGGGCGACGATTACATCGGAATGAAGCCAACGATGTTGGTGGCCGCGGGCGACCGCGTGGTCTTGGGCCAGCCGGTGTTCGAAGACAAGAAAACACCGGGTGTTGTCTATACATCACCCGCGACGGGAACGGTCGCCGACGTGGTTCGCGGTGCCAAACGTAAATTCGAAGCGATCATCATCGACGTTGACGCTGGCTCCGAGGAAAGCACGACGATCGAAGGCATTGCCGGATCAGACCCGCTGGCTTTGGGCCGCGAAAAGTTGGTCGACGGTTTGGTCAAGATTGGATTGTGGCCGTCGCTTCGCACGCGTCCATTCGGCAAGGTGCCAATGATCGATAGCGTGCCTCACTCGATCTTCGTCACCGCGATCGACACCAATCCATTGGCTGCGGATCCCGCGGTGGTTTTGGCGGACCGCAAAGACCAATTCGTCTTGGGTTTGCAGGCGTTGACCCAATTGACCGACGGTGCGGTTCACCTGTGCCAAGCCGAGAACGCATCGGTGCCGGGTGGCGACGTCAACGGCGTGCAGTCGGCTTCCTTCGCCGGTCCTCACCCCGCCGGTTTGCCCGGAACACACATTCATTTCCTGGATCCCGTCAATCTGAACAAAACGGTTTGGTACATCGGTTACCAAGACGTGATTGCGATCGGTTCGTTCTTACAGACCGGGCAACTGGACACACGCCGCGTGATCTCGCTGGCCGGTCCAATGGTGAACCAACCACGTTTGATCGAAACTCGATCCGGAGCTTGTGTCGATGAATTGATCGAAGGCGAAGTCAACACCTCGGTGAATCTGCGAGTGATCTCAGGTTCGGTGTTGAACGGCCACACCGCCGTCGCGCCGCATCAGTTCTTGGGACGCTATCACAACCAAGTCTCGGTGATTGAAGAAGGCGACCACCGCGAATTCTTGGGATGGCAAAAGCCCGGTTTCGACAAATACTCGGTCAGTCGCATCTTTGCCTCGGCCATGACGCCGGACCGCAAATTCGACTTCACGTCGTCGACCGGTGGCAGTGAGCGGGCCATGGTCCCGTTGGGCACCTACGAAAAAGTGATGCCGTTGGACGTGTTGGCGACTCAGTTGTTGCGATCGTTGATCGTTCGTGACACGGATTCGGCCCAGCAGCTCGGCGTTCTCGAACTAGAAGAAGAAGACTTGGCCCTGTGCACATTTGTGTGCCCCGGCAAATACGAATATGGATCCTTGATCCGAGAAAACCTGACAACCATTGAGCGTGAAGGTTAAGGAATATGAAAGCACTACGCGACGCATTTGATCGCGTCCACCCGTTCTTTGCCAAAGGCGGACTGCTCGAGAAAGCGTACCCGATGTACGAGGCTCTCGACACGTTCTTGTTCACGCCCGGCGAGACGGCTCACGGACGCACGCACGTGCGCGACAACATTGACCTGAAACGCATGATGATCACGGTCGTCTTTGCATTGATTCCGGTCACGTTGTTCGGCATGTGGAACACGGGCTATCAAGCCAACTCGGCCATCCAAAAGATGACCGAAGCCAACGTCGATTTCGACTACGACTGGCACCACACCGTGCACACGGCCATTGGTCTGGGGCACGACCCCGCCAACCACATCGACAACTTCGTTTATGGGGCGATCTTCTTCATCCCGATCTACGTCGTTTGTATGTTTGTCGGTGGTCACGTGGAGTTGGTGTTCAGTGTGCTGCGAGGCCACGAAATCAACGAGGGTTTCCTGGTCACCGGTTTGTTGTTTCCGCTCACGCTTCCCGCTTCGATCCCGCTTTGGCAAGTCGCCGTGGGCATCGCGTTTGGTGTGATTGTCGCGAAAGAAGTCTTTGGCGGCACGGGACGCAACTTCCTGAACGTGGCACTGACTTCGCGAGCTTTCCTGTACTTCGCCTACGCGGGCCAAATCAGCGGTGACAAAGTTTGGACCGCTGTGGATGGCTTCTCCGGTGCAACGGCACTGGGGCAAATGGCAAACGCACGTGACA
Organism: Rhodopirellula halodulae; assembly: GCF_020966775.1. NCBI lineage: Bacteria > Pseudomonadati > Planctomycetota > Planctomycetia > Pirellulales > Pirellulaceae > Rhodopirellula > Rhodopirellula halodulae. The sequence continues at coordinate 48,202 of NZ_JAJKFV010000009.1, forward strand.
ACGCGGTGGAATCGCTGGGTGCGGTTCAATACGTGTGGGGTGCGGAAGAACCGATCACGTGGATGCAAGCGTTCATCGGAACAATTCAAGGTTGCGTCGGTGAAACGAGTGCTCTGCTTTGTCTGGTCGGAGCATTGATCCTGATCGCCAGCGGAATTGGTTCGTGGAAGATCATGGGTGGCGTGGTCGCTGGCGTGACCGCGACTGCTCTGTTGCTAAACGGCATCGGCAGCGAAACCAATCCCATGTTCGCGGTACCGTTTTACTGGCACCTGGTCATCGGCGGCTTGGCATTCGGTTTGGTCTTCATGGCCACCGACCCAGTCAGTGCTTCCATGACGGAGCTTGGGAAATGGGTTTACGGAATCCTGATCGGATTCATGACCGTCCTGATTCGCGTCGTGAACCCTGCTTTCCCAGAAGGCATCATGCTGGCGATCTTGTTCGGCAACGTGTTCGCACCGTTGATCGACTGGGCCGTCGTCCAACTCAACATTCGACGGAGGGCCGCACGTTATGTCACAGCCTGATTCGACCATGAAGACGATTTTGACCGCCGCCGTTTTGTGCGTGGTCTGCTCGTTGGCCGTGAGTGCCGCCGCTGTGGCATTGCGACCGGCTCAGGAAGAAAACAAAGTCCTCGACCGTCAACGCAACATCTTGGATGCGGCGGGCCTGTCGATGGGCGAATTTGGAAAGCTCTCGTCAGAGCTGGATAAAGAACAAATCGAAACGCTGTGGACTTGGGTCAGCGAAGAGTTGGTCGACCTGGAAACGGGCGAGGTCAACACGGAACTGAACCCCGAGGAGTACGACCCTCGCGAAGCGGCGAAGAAAGACGATCAGAGCATTGAGATCACCGAGCCAACGTTCGACATCGGTGTGCCTCGTCGCGAAAAGGTGGCTCGCGTTTACTACGTGAAAAAGCCGGGGAGCGAAAAGGTCGAGATGGTCGTGCTTCCGGTATACGGCAAAGGCCTTTGGTCCACGTTGTACGGCTACATGGCACTGAAGAACGATCTGGAAACCATCGCTGGTTTGACGTTTTACGAGCACGCCGAAACGCCGGGGCTGGGTGGCGAAGTCGACAACACCAAGTGGAAGGCTCAGTGGGTCGGAAACAAGTTGTATGACGCTGACGGTAACCCCGCCGCTCGTGTCGCCAAAGGGCCGGCTCCTGATGGCGATGAGTACGCGGTCGACGGATTGTCCGGAGCGACGATCACCTGCCGTGGTGTGACGAATCTGGTCCGCTATTGGGCTGGCCCGAACGGATACGGTCCTTTCTTGGATCAATTGAAGAAACGAATTTCCGGTGACGCATCCGCGGAAGCCGATCAACCCGAAACCGACGTTGAAAGTGGTGTCGAACAATACGACATCGACAACGCCGGCACCAAAGAACCGGTGGGAGAGTAAATCATGGCTGCCCCCAAAGTCGGCAAGGTCCTGTTCGGACCCGTCATCGACAACAACCCCATCGCGTTGCAGATCCTTGGGATTTGCAGTGCTTTGGCGGTGACAACGAGTATCCAAGTTTCGATCGTGATGTCACTCGCGGTGATCGCGGTGACGGCGTGTTCGAACGCGGCGGTCTCGGCGATTCGGCACTTCATTCCCGGCAGCATCCGCATCATCGTGCAGATGACGGTGATTGCGTCGTTGGTGATCGTGGTTGACCAAGTCCTGAAGGCTTACATGTACGACATCAGCAAGCAATTGTCGGTGTTCGTCGGTCTGATCATCACGAACTGTATCGTCATGGGACGAGCGGAAGGCTTCGCGATGAAAAACGGCGTCTGGGTCAGCTTCCTGGACGGGATCGGCAACGGTCTTGGTTACGGCATGGTGTTGCTCGTCGTCGCGTTCTTCCGCGAATTGTTCGGCAGCGGTTCGCTGTTGGGCTTCGAACTGTTTCAACTGGACCGCAACGGCGGCTGGTACAACCCGAACAACTTGATGCTGTTGCCGCCCAGTGCGTTCTTCATCATCGGGTTCTTGATTTGGGTCATTCGTGCCAACAAACCCGAACAAATTGAGGAGGCCTAAGCCATGCTCGAACAATATCTCAGCGTCTTTTTGAAGGCGGTTTTCGTCGAGAACCTCGCGTTGGCGTTCTTCCTGGGAATGTGCACGTTTTTGGCGGTCAGTAAGAACGTCAAAACGGCCATCGGATTGGGAATCGCTGTGATCGCGATTGAAACGATCACGGTTCCGGCTAACCAGTTGATCTACAGTTTGCTCTTGAAGAAGGGCGCGTTGACTTGGATGAACGGTTTCATCGGCACGGACACGATCAACTTCGCCGATGTCGACCTCACGTTCCTCGGATTCATCAGCTATATCGGCGTGATCGCCGCGATGGTTCAGATCCTCGAGATGTTCCTGGATCGATTCCTGCCAAGTCTTTACAACGCCCTGGGGATTTTCCTCCCGCTGATCACCGTGAACTGCGCCATCTTGGGTGCGTCGTTGTTCATGGAGCAGCGAGAGTACGCGTTTGGTGAATCGGTTGTCTTCGGTTTCGGCTGCGGTGTCGGTTGGGCCTTGGCGATCATGGCTCTCGCCGGAATTCGCGAAAAATTGAAATACAGCGACGTTCCTCCGCCACTTCGCGGTTTGGGAATCACCTTCATCACGGTTGGATTGATGTCGCTTGCGTTCATGTCGTTCAGCGGTATCCAGTTGTAAGTCGCTGAATTCTTCGAACCTCGTCCTTTCCCAACCACTTTCATTTTCGGTGCAGACAATCCGCGGGATTCCATTTCCGCGGGCTCTCCCTCCTACGATCGAATCAAAATGCTTTCCCTACCTCTGATGATTGCGGCCTTTGACGCTACCGAGGTCATTCTTGGCGTGCTGATGTTCACCGTGGTGGTGATCGCATTGGTGCTGCTCATTTTGGCTGCGAAGAGTCAACTGGTGGCTTCTGGCCCGGTCAAAATCACCATCAACGGCCAAAAAGAAGTTTCGGTTCCCGCCGGTGGTAAATTGCTGGGGGCCCTCGCGGATGCGGGAATCTTCGTCAGCAGTGCATGCGGTGGCGGTGGTACCTGTGCCCAATGCAAAGTGAAAGTGACCGACGGCGGAGGCGACCTGCTCGCAACCGAAGCCGGGCACATCAGCAAGAAGGAAGCCGCAGAAGGCGAGCGTCTTTCATGTCAGGTTGCGGTCAAGAATGACATGATTGTGGAAGTTCCACCGGAAGCGTTTGACACGCAAAAGTGGGAATGCACAGTCAAGAGCAACAACAACGTCGCGACGTTCATCAAAGAGTTCGTCCTTCAGTTGCCCGAAGGTGCCGAGGTCGATTTCCGTGCCGGTGGTTACATCCAGATCGAATGTCCTCCGCACGAAATTCACTATAAAGACTTTGACATCGACGAAGAGTATCACCCGGATTGGGACCAATACAACATTTGGCGTTACGTGTCGAAGGTTGACGAGCCCGTCATTCGTGCTTATTCGATGGCCAACTATCCCGGCGAAAAGGGCATCATCATGCTCAACGTCCGGGTTGCTTCGCCGCCACCGCGTGCACCCGAAGGCACGCCGCCAGGGAAAATGAGTAGTTACATCTTCTCGTTGAAGCCAGGAGACAAGGCAACGATCAGTGGTCCTTATGGAGAGTTCTTCATCAAGGACAGCGATGCCGAGATGGTTTACATCGGTGGTGGTGCAGGGATGGCTCCCTTGCGTAGCCATATCTTCGAATTGTTCAAACGTCAGAAAACGGATCGCAAGGTCAGCTACTGGTACGGTGGTCGAAGTCTTCGTGAATTGTTCTACATCGAGCACTTCCGTGAGATCGAAAAGGACTTCCCGAATTTCAAGTTCAACATCGCGTTGTCAGAGCCTCAGCCCGAGGACAACTGGGACGGATATGTTGGATTCATCCACCAAGTCTTGCTCGATAACTACCTCAGCAAACACCCCGCACCCGAAGACATCGAGTACTACATCTGTGGTCCTCCGATGATGAACGCGGCTGTCTTCCGTATGCTCGATGATCTTGGGGTTGAGCCCGAGAACATCGCCTACGATGACTTCGGCGGCTGATCTCGGCGTTTGATTTCGGCCGATCGCAAATAGACCGCACCGGCGTTTGTCGGTGCCCAAGACCCATCGACGTTTCGACGTCGGCAAAACGAGCTTTCATGTGGAAGCTCGTTTTTTCGTTCTGCTTCGCGTGATTGTCACGCATTCACGCGGCGTGCTTCGCCGCGTTCCTCATCGCCCTGATTGAAGATGAGATATCTCCACCACGTCGCCATCGCGACCGTTTTTGGTTTGGTTGCTAGCCTCGCTGGGGCGGAGTTTGCTTCCGCCGCGGACTTGCTGACTTTCCGTGGTGCGACCATGGGCACGACCTACATGGTCAAAGTGCATGGTGCTCCTGAACGTGAGGATTGGGAAGCAGAAACCGCCACTGCGATTGAACGCGAACTGCGTTCGGTCAATGACCAGATGTCGACTTACCTGAAGACGTCCGAGCTGAGTCGTTTCAATGCGTCGGAGTCGACCGATTGGTTTGAAGTAAGCGCCGACGTGGTCGATGTGGTGAAAGCTGCTCTTGAGTTGTCTGCCCAAACAGAGGGTGCGTTTGATGTCACCGTCGGTCCCTTGGTCGATCGATGGAGTTTCGGTGCTGGAGAGAGAAAACGTGATATTCCGTCGGAGGAGGAACTGGATCAACTCAAAGAACAAACTGGCTACAAGAACCTATCGGCCCGAATGGATCCGCCGGCGTTGAAGAAGGACATTGCAAAGCTGCGTGTGGATTTGTCGTCGATCGCGAAAGGGCACGGCGTGGATCGGATTGTGGCTCTGCTGGCGGATCGTGGTGCCAGCGATGTCTTCGTTGAGATTGGTGGCGAGGTTCGAGTGTCGGGCGACAAGTCGGGCGAGTCTTGGCGGGTTGGAATTCAGAAGCCGGATGCTGGTGGGCAAGAGCTGTTAGTAGCTCACGAAATTCGTGACGCAGCGATGGCGACTTCGGGTGACTATCGCAATTTCTTTGAGGTTGGCGACCAGCGTTTTTCCCACACGATCGATCCCCGAACGGGACGGCCCATCACGAATGGGTTGGCCTCGGTCAGCGTGATTGCAGACAATTGCATGTTGGCTGACGGATGGGCAACGGCATTGAGCGTGGTCGGGGCCGAGGAGGCGATGAAGCTGGCGCGTCAGAATGACTTGAGCGTTTTGGTGGTGCAGCGCGTCGGCGAAGCATTTGTCAGCAGCGGCACGGGCGATTTGTCGGAATATGCTGATGTCGACCAAGCCGACTTGGCTGGCGCGGAGGCCACAACATCATCCTCAGACAATCAGAACGACGCCAGTTTCGCGAAACGCATGACACCGATGCTGATTTTGACGGGGATTGTGTTTGGTGCTTTTCTGCTGGCGATGGCGGTTGGAGTGATCTTTGGTGGCAAAGCCATCAGTGGATCATGCGGTGGTCTGAATGCACAGGTGGGCGAGGACGGTGTGTCTCGTTGCACCATGTGCAGCACACCGTCGGAAGCTTGCCAAGAATTGCGTGAGAAGATGGCGGAGAAGTAGTTGCGGGCTTACTGCTCAAGCTTCTGTTGTTTTCTCGCCTACGCGTTTTGCATCTTCTGTCTGAAATCGGCGAGTTCGATCTTGGGTTGAAGGTTGCTCCGGTCGGTGCCGATGGCAACCGCGGCGATGTAGCCTTGGCGTGGTGTGACACTGCGAACTTGCCAGTGGCGGCCTTGCGCGAGCGAAGGATCCTTCAGTTTCAACGTGGGCGTGTTGGAATTCGCGTTTTCAAACGCAAACTGATCGAGCGGCGTTTGCAGTCCCGTTCCAATCGCTTTGATGAACGCCTCTTTGAGCGTCCAAATTTTCAAGAACAAGAACTGTTTCGCGTCGGACGTTTTGGTTCGTTCGAGTTGCTCGATCTCTTCCGGCGCGAAGTAGCGGTTGGCTAACCCGGGATCGGTCTTGCGCTGGATGCCTTCCACATCGACACCCAGCCAATGGTCCGCGCTCTCCGTACCCAGACCGCACAACACCAAGCCCTTTGTGTGAGCGATGTTGAACGGTCGACGCATTTCGGTGGGGTGTTCGACGATGGGTTTGCCATGATCCAGATGTCGAAACTGGATTTGGTGCGGCGCGGTTTGGTCACCAGCCAAAAGGTAGCGAGCCATGCCGCGGCCGATGACGTGTTGGTGTCGAGCCGAAGCGACTTTGAACTTGGCGGCCGATTGGTGTTCTTCTTGGGCCAGCCAACGCATGCAGAACGTTTCGATTTTCCCTGGGGTGTCTTCGGCCGCCGACGCGTACCAAAGTTGAATGTGGCAAAGTTCCGAGGTGGCGGGCATCGAAATCCTGAATATTCGTGATGGAATGCTGCTCGAAGTGGGACGTTATGATCGGCAAAACCGGGGGCATCCGTCAATCGTGCAAGCGCCCGCCGGATTCGTGTTCGGTTCAGCGTTTGCGTTGAGGTTTGATCGCGGGGCGGTTCGATGTCAACCATATGCTGTGCGCTCCCCTCACACGATCGATCGTCTTCGCCGAATCCGCATTGGAAGCCATTGCGTTTGATCGCGGAACGTTGTGGTTGGTGGCTGGTTTTTTGATGCTCGGCTGGGTCATGGCTCGGATGACCATCACCCGGCGTCGCAAGGGGATCCAGCAACGGAGCGAAAACCGCGAGGTGCATCGCCGTTTGGAAAACAAAAGCAACACTGCGTTGCCGTTGAGCGATGCTCCGGTCGAGACCCAACGTTGGCAAGTCGCAATGTTTGATTTACAGCGAGAGTTGACCGGCGAATTGGACACTCGCGTTGCGATCGTTCAAAACCTGTTGCGTCAGGTCGATCAACGAATCGCGGTGCTCCAAGAATTGGAAAAACGTCAGCGAGGTTGATCTGCACGTATCGACTCGCTCGCGGACGTGGAGTGCTGGCATCGAGCACTGACCCCGCTGGATGAGGGTACAATGGAGGACTGTTCTGCCAGTCTTTTCATTCAGGGGCACGATTCATGTGCGGCAACCTAGAAGCGAGTTGCAATCGCTTCCTCTTCCTTGCGTTCACGTTCGCTGCGTTTGCCTGTACGGGTGGCGTTTCTCACGCGGAAGACTTGGTGAAGTCCACCGAGGGAATGGTTCAGTACAAGCTTTCGAAAGTTCGTATTGAAAATTCGGTGCTGGGTGAGGTCATGGCGATCGACTACAAACGCACGCGAGAGGGCACGGGAAACGTGTCGTTGTCCATCCGCAGCGACAACGGTCCCGTCCGAGTCATGGGGTTGGGACCGCGGATTGAATCTTCCGGCACGATCCGGTTGCGAGACATGTTGGCTCGCATACGATCCACGCTGGCGGACGGGCAGCCAGACGGATTGGAGTTTTGCATCACGGCAACCGTGTCGACTCTGCCCGGCAATCCGAAGTTTCTGGTTTCCAATATCGTTCGACACGGCAAGCTCGGCAGCAAGTGGAAGCCTCGCGATTTGAACGATCGCGAAAAAGAATTTTTGGAACAGGAACGGTTGCGGACCAATCCGCCAGAGTCCGTTCCCGATGGATACGAGCGTTCCACCAGCGACACAAAGCTGGTGCCTGGCATGCCGGTGATGTACGGCAGCATGGGAGAGTGGTTGCCGGCAGTCGTGGCTCGACCAAGCAGTCGTACCTTTGTCCATCTGTACGTGGACGGTCGCGAAACGTTGTTGGTGGTCAAGCGTCAGGATTGGTTGGCGGTGTCCAAAAAGGTGGCCAAGCAAGCTTCTCGAGACCCGGATGCGTTTTCATTCGCAGAGAGCGTTTTGCCGGGCACGATCTTTCTCTTGAAGGACGAACAAGTCCCCGCGACGGAAGTGGACGAACTCGTTCCGGGAACACCGTTGCTGTGGGCTCGCGGGATCAAATGGCAATCGGTGCACTGGATGGCAGAGGAAGGCGACCGGTTTCGAGTGCTGGATCGAAGCAGCAACGCACCGAAGATGGAAACGGACAAGGCCACGCAATTTGCCGTGACGAAGGAAACGTTGAAAAAATTGAAGGCGGGTGACACCGACTCTTTCGCGGCCAATATCAAAGGGTTTGAATCACTGCGAATCGCGAGTGCGGCAACGAGTGGTACATCGTCCGCGACAGGCGGGATGAACTTGGGAGTCGCACCCGCTCGTTCGGAAACACCGGTGCCATCTTCCGAAGAGCCCGCGGCCGAGGTGCGGACGTGGAGCGATGCATCGGGGAAATTTCAGATTGTCGCCGCCTTGGTTGCTCGCGATGATTCCCAAGTCACGCTGCAGCGAGGTGACGGTCGCACGGTGAAGGTGCCCATCGATCGTTTGAGCGACGACGACCGCGAATGGTTGGAACGAGAGCCGGAGCCAGAAGAACCGGACGACAACCCCTTCGCGATCGAACCCATTTCGTCGACCACAGCCGTGGATGACTACAAGGGCCAATTCAATCGCGTGGCGGCACTGCAAGACATTAGTTGGGGAGCACAATCGCTGGGGTTTTCCCCGGACGCGAACCAAGTGGTGGTTGGGTCGCGGTCGGGTACGTTTTGGTTCAGTGAGATCACGACCGCAGGATTGCAAACGGTCTCTTTGAAAGACGCGGAGATTGGCGAATTCAATTCGATCGCCTTCACGCCGGATGGGCAGACATTATTGCTAGGTGGTGCACGCGGCGAAGTGATGGTCTACGCGGTGGATAGCAGCGGCCGATTGACTTTCGAGTCTCGGTACAAGCTGCACGATCGAAAGGTATCGCAGATCGTTGTCTCGCCTGACGGTAAAAAAGCGTTGTCGGCGGGAGACGACAAGCAGGCACTCTGTTGGGACGTAGCGACTGGCCGGCGCATCGCATTGTTGGATCAATTTAGCGGTCGTGTGAAGGCGTGCCAGTTCGCGCAGGGCGGTTCGATCATTCTGGCCACGGATGGAAAGGATGTGATTGGGTTTGATTTAGCCAATGACCGGTCGCTCAATCCAGTGGCGGTGGCGAGGTCACACGCCGCTGGACAATCCGCTGCGTTTTCACCCGATGGGACGCAGTTGGCCGTCGGAGACACCTATGCAATCAAAGTCTTTGATTTGACCACCGGACGGCAAACCAAATTGCTGCAGAGCACCGAGATCCAGTGGTCGATGCGTTTTGCGCCCAACGGCCGTCATCTTTTCAGCGGTGGCAATGGCAAGGTCAATTTGTGGGACACCCAGACCGGTGGTTTGGTGCATTCGGAAACGGTTGGTTCCAGCTTCTATGTGCAGTCGCTCGCAATCTCGTCGGATGGTCGTCGTCTGTTCTGTCCGACGGATCACAACACCGCCACGGTGTTTGAGGTGAAATGAAACCATGTTGCGCTTTAGTTTGGCATCGTTTTTCGTGCTGCCCGTTGCTTTGGGGTACTTTGATCTCACCGTGGTGAGGCCCGTTGTTGCGGCAATCGTTCTCGGTGTCGTCGCGGTGGTTTGGGTTGGCTACGGGTTGATGGCCGAGCAGACTGAAACTTACTTGGATGTGCGTTCCAAAATCGGATTTCAGTTCCTGGGAATGTGCTTGATGGCGTGCGCGTTGATTTGTGTTGTGGTGAAGGTGGGCGACCGAGCGTCAGACAACTTTTCGCGATGGGCCTACGAGTATCGAATGAGCCGCCTGGGATATGAAAAAGTCTATGACGCTCCGACATTGGGTACGAACGGCCAGGTGCTCGCGCGAGGTTATCGGTGGAAGAAGTCGGAGTGAAGGTGTTCCGCGTTGCCGATTCGCTGGAATGCGTCGGCCACGAGTCGTTTACCCGGAAGGTGTTGAAGGATGATCAATCCGTATGCCGTTGCATCGACTGCGAGTGAGCACCATGGCGACGCGAATGAGAGTCGCGTTCACTGGCGTCGGCCTGTAACGCATGTGCATGCCGTTGCGATCGGAGTGGGCGTCGCAATGATTTGTCCGGTGTACCTGTCGTTTTCTTGGTACGCCAGCTTGGGATTTGTGTGGGCCGCGAACAATGCGTATTTGATGTGGGCGTTTGTGGTTCCTGGACTGGTGGCGATCGGGATGGGATGGCTCGCGGCCAGCGTGATTCCAGCGATGCGGTACCGAGCGATCTTGAATTACCCGATGTTGTTGCCGTTTGTCGTGTTGACGGCGTTGTTCTCCACGATGTTCACGTTGCTCGGGTTCGGGTATTTGAATCAGACAATTCAGTTGGGCCCGTACCGGTTGACGATGTTGAGCGTTTTTCACTCGGTGATTGTGGGCACCGCGGTGTTTTTGCATTTGTTCCTCCGACCGGTTCGCCGAGATTCGTTGGGCGAAATGCGTCGGGAACCGTCGGCTTGAGTGCGATTAGAGTGGACGCGGGCGGATGACGGCAGGGTCGGCGGGATTGTCGCGGACCACTCCGTGGTCCTGCGTTTGAGCCGTAGGTCCGGTTCCACCGGACGCTGGTTGGGGTGGTGCGGAAGGTTCGATCTCGTTGCGTTTGTTTGGCTGACGATGCTCACGAGACCTGTCGCATTGGAACCGCGGCTAACGCCGGTCGGCTACTTGGTTGCTCGAGCGATTGGGCGGTTTGGATGTTGGTGAGCCGTAGGTCCGGTTCCACCGGACGCTGGTTGGGGTGGGGTGGAAGGTTTGATCTCGTCGCGTTTGTTCGGCTGACGATGCTCACGAGACCTGTCGCGTGGGAACCGCGGCTAACGCCGATCGGCTGTTTGTTTGCTCGGCGGGGTTGAGTTTGCGGGAACGGTATGTTGGTGAGGGTGTCACCGGGCGGCTTACGCCGCGTCCGCTAAGATTGTTGTGAGCCGTAGGTCCGGTTCCACCGGACGCCGGTTGGGGTGGGGTGGAAGGTTCGATCTCGTCGCGTTTGTCCGGCCAGCGACGCTCACAAAATCTGTCGCATGGAAACCGCGGCTAACGCCGGTCGGCTGTTAGGCTGCTCGAGCGATTGGGCCGTTTGGAGGTTGGTGAGCCGTAGGTCCGGTTCCACCGGACGCTGGTTGGAGTGGCGTGGAAGATTCGATCTCGTCGCGTTTGTTTGTTCCGCGGGCGACGCACACGAAGTCTGTCGCATGGAAACCGCGGCTAACGCCGATCGGCTGCCGGGTTGCTCGAGGGGTTGGGTTTCCGCAGGGGGAATTTGCTGGGTGGTTTTTGGCTCGTTCGTGAGGCTTTCGGCGGCGCACGAAAAAACGCAGCGTTTGTGGTGCAAATGCTGCGTTGAGGATCTCTTTGAGGATCGGATGCGAATCAGTTCAGTTCGCGGATTTGGATGTCACGCCAGCGGACTTCGTAGGGGCCGGTGCCGGCTTTAATGCCGTGGACCTGCAGGCCCAGGAAGCCTTCCGTGGAAGATTCGGGATCTTCGATGTCGGTGATTTTCTGGTCTCCGATCCAAACTTGGAATCGGTTGCCATGGGCGCGAACCAGGTAACGGTTGTATTGGCTGTTCTTGTAGGCGTCTTTCACCGGTTGTTCTTTGGTGATCCATCCGCGACCGGTGGCTTCCGAGTACAAGTAGCCAGCTTCCCCGGGAGCTGATTCAATTTCGACTTGCGGTCCAAAGACTCGTCCGCCTTTTTCGCGAGATTGCGAGCGGATTTGGACGCCACTGTTGAGGCCGTTGTCCACGTTGACTTCGAACGTCAATTCGAAGTTGCCGTAATTCTTGTCGCTGCAGAGAAACGAGTTTGGGCTGCCTTCGGAGGTCTTGCCGACAATCGAACCTTCTTCGACGCGGTATTGAGCCGTGCCATTCTTGCGATTCCATCCGTCCAAGCTCTTGCCGTCGAAAAGCGATACCCAGCCTTCCGCTTTCAGATTAGGAGCGGCGTCGAAGTTGACTCCGGCGGTTGCTTGATCAGCGGAATCGCCTTCCGCTTGTGCCGCCTCAGCGGGTTCGCCTTGTGCCGCGTCGTCGTCGCCCATCTTCTCGCTGGACACCGAGTCCAAGGAAACCTTGCCGGTGGCGGCCCATTCGGTTCCGCGACGCAGCGTGGTTTGGAACGCCAGGCCTTTCATTGCTGCGACGTCGTGACCAAGCGTGGTGTGGAAGACTCGTCCGTTGCCATAGTGAACTGTCATCAAGATCGGTTCGTGTTCACCCGTTCCGCCGGTCGCCGGGTTGCTGTATGCCGTTGCCAAAACATGCATGTTTTCGGCCGGGCCGCGAAGTTTTCCGTACAACTCGTCGGCGACTTGCATGAAAGAGTTGGGCAGACCCGCGGTGATGGGGTGCGAGTCATCACGCACGACCATCATGAAGGGCACGCGTTTGCCGTGTTGGCCACCGCCACCTTTGGACATGTCGCGAGTGAACTTCTTTTGATCTTCTTTCCAACGAACGTAGGGGCCGTCTTTTTCGTTGCGGCCGCCCCATCCGCCCAAGCCGATCATGCGGTTGTAGGCGGTCCATTTTGGGAAGGAGTTGTCCGCGGCGTGAACGCTGACGAATCCACCGCCACCGGAGACGTACGCTTCAAAGGATTCTTCGGTGCTGCGTGACCAGGATTCTCCGTTGTAGTTGCTGACCACCACGTCATAGTCGGTGAATTTTGGGGCGAAGTCTGACTTATCTTCGCCTTTCCCGGGGGCGGTCAAAACGGTGACTTTGGCAAAGCCGCCAGATTCCAAAGTGGCTTGGATCAGCGGGGTGGTCTCTTGCCATTTGTGGTTGTTCTGGCCGTCCACCAGCAGCACATTCAGTGGCTCAGCGGCGACGGAAAGGTTGGCAAATAGCAAGCTAGATGCGGCTGCGATCGCGAGTGCGGCGATGGGAGGGCAAAGTCGAAATTTCATCGGTATGAAGTGTGAAGGAGAAGGTGGGGTGGGGGATTCTCAGCCGCATAGTTTAACAGATCGTTTCGCGGATCGGTCGGGTAGGCTTGATGGGATCTGTGACGCAAAATGGAGGCTGCGTTTTCCCGATCGAAAGCCGCGATGCGTTTGAGCGTCGCTGGATTTCCGTCCGCTCCATCGATTTCGAAGGGCTCGAATTGTCCAGATTTTCCGGTCCCCCCGCCGCCCGTGCTCCCTATCCCGCCACCCGTTTGCGACGAGTGCGTTCGACGGATTGGGCGCGGCGTTTGGTTCGCGAAACGACGTTGTCGGTCGACGATTTGATTTGGCCGTTGTTTGTGATGGATGGCAGTGGGGAGCAGCCGGTTGGTTCGCTGCCGGGGGTGAATCGACTGGGAGAAAAAGAGATTGTTGCGGCGGCCAAACGAGCCGTTGAGTTGGGCATTCCCGCGATTGCGTTGTTTCCCGCGACCGATCCGAAGCTGAAAACCGACGACGCCAAAGAAGCGATCAACCCGGACAATTTGGTTTGTCGAGTGACACGAGCGATCAAGGACGAGGTCGGCGACTCGCTCGGCATCATCCTGGACGTGGCCTTGGATCCGTATAGCAGCCACGGACAAGACGGCTTGGTGCGGGATGGGCAGGTGATCAACGACGAAACGGTCGAGGTGTTGTGTCAGCAGTCAGTGGTGCAGGCCGCGGCAGGGTGCGACATCATCGCGCCGAGCGACATGATGGACGGACGCATCGGAGCCATCCGGTCGGCGCTGGACGCGGCTGGTCACCACGGTGTGCAGATCATGTCTTACGCGGCGAAATACGCCAGCGCGTTCTACGGTCCCTTTCGGGATGCGGTGGGCTCCGCGGCGAACCTGGGGGCGGCGGACAAGAAGACTTATCAGCAATCGCCATCGCAATCCGACGAAGCCATTGCGGAAGTCGCGATGGACATCGCGGAAGGTGCCGACAGCGTGATGGTCAAACCCGGCATGCCGTATCTGGACATTGTCGCTCGCGTCAAAGAAACCTTTGGCGTGCCGACGTTCGCTTATCAAGTCAGCGGCGAGTACGCGATGTTGCGCGGTGCGGCGGATGCTGGATGGCTGGACGGCGAAGCGGTGATGCTAGAAAGTTTGCTGGCATTTAAACGAGCCGGTGCCGATGGCGTGTTGACCTACTTCGCCGCGGACGCCGCGGAATGGTTACGTCGCGGTTGATGTGGTGGCGTTGAGGTTTTTATTTGAGTTTGCTTGATCACCGGCGGAATGCCCGTGCCGCTTTTGAAGTTCATTTTAAATAGACATCACCATGGCTGATTCCATTTCGTTTGCGTGGCACTGGGAAGATACCTTGATCGCCGGGCAAAAACGCCCGCTCGCTGTCGCGTCGGATCCCGATGCGATGCTGATTGAAGCTTGCGAGCGTCAGGATGCTGGCGAGGAAGGCGTGATCGATCCGTTTTGGGCGACCACGTGGCGTGCGGCATCCGGATTGGATCGTTTTTTGGATCGAGTGCCAATTCACAATCAAGACGTTTTGGAAGTTGGTTGCGGGACGGGGCACGCTGGCATTGCAGCGCTGCTGCGTGGTGCTCGCGTGACGTTGACCGATGGTGTGGAAGATCCCTTGCAATTGGTGCGTCTGAGTTTGTCGCGGTTGGGATTGCACGCGGATGTGCGGGTGTTCCGATTGGGGGAAGATTCGCTCGCGCCGAAGAAGTTCCCGTTCATTTTGGGAAGCGATGTGACTTACTTGCGGACGTTGTGGCCGGAGTTGTTGCAGTCGGCATCGGAGCATTTGACCGACGATGGTCAGTTGATTTTGAGTGACCCGCAACGATTGATCGCGACCGAGTTTTCTCGGTGGGTTGCCGACAAGCCGTGGAACTACACCGAGCACACGGTGGAGATGGAAGACGATCCCGAGCACCCGATCCGCATCATGGTTTTGACGCAGAGATAGTTTTCGTTCCCGTAGGTCCGGTTCCACCGGGCGATTGTGTTTCGGGATCGAATTTTGCTGGGTTTGGGCCGTTTGAAGTGGGGCGATGGCTACGCGAGAACGGGCCAACCGCGGCTAACGCCGTTCGGCTATTTGGTTGCTCGAGGTGTTTTGGTCGTTTGCCAGGGCGGTGGGGTTGGGTTTGCTTGATTGGCGTTGACGCGTAGGTCCGGTTCCACCGGACGTTTGTGCACGGCGTGTGGGCAGGAATCGATTTTTGGTGTGCGTGAGTTTTCTGGTGAGAATGAGTGGCCTCTCAGAGCATCGTGGCAACCGCGGCTAACGCCGTTCGGCTACTTGGTTGCTCGAGGTGTTCTGGCCGTCTTTGTGGTGGGAATGCAACGAAACTATGTTGTTGTGTGTTGCTTGACACCGGGCACTTGCGCCACTTCCGCTAACAATGTCGCGGATCACTCCGTGGTCCGCTGGGGGACTGGTTTCGGCAGGACAACCGCGGCTAATGCCGATCGGCCATTTGATTGCTCGAGGTGTTTTGTTCGTTTGCCAGGGTGGTGTGTGTTGGGTTTGCTTGATTGGCGTTGACGCGTAGGTCCGGTTCCACCGGGCGATTGCGCACGGCGTGTAAGTCGCACGGTCTGATTATTGGTGTGCGTGAGTTTTCTATTGAGAATGAGTGGCCTCTCAGAAGAACCTGGCAACCGCGGCTAACGCCGTTCGGCTACTTGGTTTCTCGAAGTGTTTTGTCCGTCTTTGTGATGGGTATGCGACGAAACTATGTTGTTGTGTGTTGCGTGACACCGGGCGGCTTGCGCCGCTTCCGCTAAGAATGTCGCAGATCACTCCGTGGTCCGCTGGGGCTGGTTTCTGCAGGGCAACCGCGGCTAACGCCGTTCGGCTATTTGGTTGCTCAAGGTGTTTTGTCCGTTTGCCAAGCCGGTTTGTTGGGTTTGCTTGAATGGCATTGACGCGTAAGTCCGGTTCCACCGGACGATTGTGCACGGCGTGTGAGTTGCACGGTCTGATTATTGGTGTGCGTGAGTTCTTTTGGTGAGAATGAGTTGCTTCTCAGAGCATCGTGGCAACCGCGGCTAACGCCGGTCGGCTACTTGGTTTCTCGAGGTGTTTTGTCTGTCATTGTGGTGGGTATGCAACGAAACTATGTTGTTGTGTGTTGCTTGAGACTGGGCGGGTTGCGCCGCTTCCGCTAAGAATGTCGCGGATCACTCCGTGGTCCGCTGGGGCCGGTTCTGGCAGGGCAACCGCGGCTAACGCCGATCGGCTATTTGGTTGATGGAGGCGTTTGGTTCACTGGCGATCGCCGCCCGGTCGGCGGTTGGGGGTGATTCGTGGGGAATGGGCTGCCGCGTCGCTCAGGTAGCCTGCCAAAAAACGTTGGGATTTTGCTTGACGCTCTTTTGTGATCGCTGTACCGTGTAACCAGTACACCAGTTAGCCAGTTTGGGACATCGGTGCGAACATGTTTTTTACAGTGGATCCTTCCAATGGCGTGGCGATCTATTCGCAGATCGTTCGTCAGGTGAAGTTTGCGGTGGCGGAGCGGACTCTGCGGCCGGGCCAATTGTTGCCAAGCGTGCGGCAGCTCAGTCAGCAGCTCGCGGTCAATCCAAACACGGTGGCTCGCGCGTTCCAAGAGCTGCAATCGGAAGGCGTGATCGAGACGCTTCGCGGTCGCGGCGTGGTGGTTTGCAAAGGCGCGGTGGAGCGATGTCGCAAACAGCGGCAATCGATGCTGGCCGATCGACTGTCGGCTGTCTTGACCGAGGCTCTGCAAGCGGGCTTGTCGGCGGAGGAGGTTCGAAAGCTCGTCGATGAGCAACTTCAGAGCCTCGAAGGAACCATCGAAGCGATCGCGGAATTGCAGTGATCAATCGCCGGTGTCGCACGCACCGGCGTCGGCCTCTTGGACGTGCACCTCACTCATCTTTTTGAAGCAGGACCGTGACATGAATTCAGTCATCTCGACGAACCAACTCACCATGCGATTCCGTGGTTGCGACGCATTGATGGGAGTGGATTTGAAGATTCAACCTGGGACGGTGTTCGCATTGCTGGGCGAAAACGGAGCCGGCAAAACCACGTTGATTCGAATCCTGACCGGATTTCAGAAACCGACCTCGGGATCCGCCAACGTATGCGGATTTGATCCGCTGAAACAGCCGTTGGAGGTTCGCCGGCGTGTTGGCTATGTGTCCGACAACCCGGCATTGTACGACTGGATGACCGTGGGCCAGATCGGATGGTTCACGGCGTCGTTTTATCCGGACGGTTTTTATGACAGTTATCGCGAACAGATCGCTCGGTACGAGATCCCCGAGGATCGAAAAATTCGCGTGTTAAGCAAGGGGCAGCGGGCGAAGATCGCGTTGTCGCTTGCTCTGGCTCATGACCCGGAATTGTTGATCTTGGACGAGCCAACGTCCGGATTGGATCCGATGGTGCGACGTGAATTTCTGGAGAGCATGATCGGTCGGGCCGCGTCGGGACGGACCGTGTTTCTTTCGAGTCACCAAATCAACGAAGTGGAACGAGTCGCCGACACGATCGGGATTTTGCACGATGGCAAATTGCAAACGTGCGAACCACTGAACGACTTGAAAGGTTCCATGACGGAGCTCACTGTTTCGCTGGATGACTCGTTGGTCGAAGTGCCAACGTTGCCCGAGCCCGCTCAGACGTTGCTGGAAGAAAACCAAGGTCGACAACGCCGCGTCCTGGTTCGGCACTTCGATGCATCGATGATTCCGCACATCGAATCGGCGGAAGGCGTGATTGGTGTTCGTGAACGAGCGATGACGCTGGAGGAGATCTTCATTGCCCACACGCGGAAAGGCTTTTTTCGACCGGCGGATCCGCCAGAGCAATCGCGTGCGTCTCGACCGGCGAGTGAACCCGATGGCGGTGGATCGCAGTCCGACTCGGAGGTGGTCACCACGGGAGAGCGATCATGAACGAGACACGTGTATGGCAAGGCCTGTTTTGGAAGGAGACAAAGCAGATTGTTCCGCTGATCGGGATGTTGTTCGCGGTGTCTGCTTTCCTGATTCTTGTGTGGGCGTCAACGTCTCGGCAGCTCAATATCACGTTGCGGGCGGCGGGGGACATTGTTCCGCTGATCATGCCAGCGTTGTTCGCCGCGGGAGCCGGTGCGATTCTGGTCAGTCATGAAAAGGAGACACGCTCGTTACGTTGGCTGGCTTCGCTGCCGATTCCGACACGACCAATCGTTGCCACCAAATTGGTCGTCGCCTTTGGTGGATTGATCGCAATGTGGATCGGATGCGGCGTGTTGAGCTTGGTCGCTGGATTGGACAGCGGTGGCGTCGGTGAATTGTCAGAGTGGAGACAGATCCATCCGGCGTTTTGGTTTCTGCATTCGGTGTATGTGTTGTTGTGCGGCTTTTACACCTCGTGGCGAAACAAGAATGCGTTTCCGGCGTTGGTGTGGATCATACCGCTGGCACTGCTGCCGTTTTTGTTTGCTGAAATTTGGTTCGCATTGCCGCATTCATCGTCCATTCAGTACACGAATGTGACACAGAAAACTTGGGTGATGAGTCTCGTCACTCTCTTTGCGATTCCCATCGCGGGGTGGTTCGCCTATCGAGCGGGGCTGAACGATTTGCAAGCCGATGAGCCGGAGAAGCTGCTTGGTCGTGAATCGATGTCGTCGCCGGATGCATGGCGACCTCCGGAGGTTTCGGCACCAACGGTCATGCCGTTTCGCGATTCGCTTGCATCGCTGGTGTGGCAGAACGTTCACGGTTCTCCATGGATGTCGATTGGCTTGAGCGTGCCACTACTGGCTGGTGCGGTGGCCTGGTTGATTTTGACGAACCATGTTGGAAGCCCATCGAATTGGGAGTTGGTTTGCATCCAGATCGCCATTGGTTTGGCGATGCTGGCGGTGTCTTGGTTGGGCGTCGCTGTGTTCGCCGGGGACGGTTCGGCAGCAAGGTTGAAGTTCCTTGCTGATCGAGGCGTCTCGCCGTGGCGGGCTTGGGTCGGGCGTCACTGGTTCGCGGTCAGTTTGCTGTCCGCAACTGCCTTGCTGATCGTGGGAGTTCAGTCAATTCTAGGAACGCCGGTGGGCCCCGACGCTTATGAGCAGCCATTGGTGTTCGAGGTGTCCCTGTTCACGTTGTTGTTGGTGTTTGCCGTGGTGTACGGCGTGTCGCAATGGACCAGCCAAGTCGTTCCGATGCTGGCGGCGTCTGCGTTCTTGGCACCGGTGCTTTCGTTGGTTGCCTTGGCATTGCTGGTCAATGCGGGCGTGGGCAACGGTGTTCGCTTGGGTTGGCTGCTTTTGGTCGTGGCTCTTCCTTTCATTGGCACATGGTGGACCATGCGTGACTTCATGGACGGAAGGCGTGGTAGGAACTACTGGTCGGTCGTGGTCGTCTCAGCGTTGTTGTTCTCGATCATGCCGAGTGTTCCCGTTTGGATTGCAAAGTCGCGATTTCCGGCGATGTCAGAAGAGCGAGTTGCGGAACTGTTGCCGGAGGCAAGGCGATTTAGCCAAGGAAATGCTCTTCAGTTCACCTCGATGCGGATGGGCAATCTCGATCTTCGGGAGGATTACTCAAGCGTGTATGGCGACATTGATGGTGAAACCGCGGTGAAGCGTTTCCAACAACGGGACTACATGTCGCCGGAAACGTGGATGGTGATTGGGGATCAAGACGACACCCCGCTGCGGGCTGACACATGGATCATTCAAAGCAGCCTAGAGATGACCTCCCTCGCCAAGTTGCAATGGAAGCGGGACCCTAGCGAGCAGGCAAAGGAAGAGCTGGCCGCGTTTGTTGATCGCCTGACCACTGTCGCCAAACGATTACGACTGAGCGTGCGCTGGTACGACCAAGAGATGGCGGACTATGTGGAGGAGTGGCTGGTCGAAAATCTGTCGGATGAGGCCCTGCAGCCATTGCAATCAGAGCCATTTTTCCGAGGAGCAGTGGAACAAGTGGGGGCGTTCGACGACAGGCAAAAGGCCCGACGAAGAGCTCTCCTGGCGAGTTGGTACATCGATCGAGAGTTACCCGGATCTCGACATCGGTATGGCGTGAGCGCGAATGATGATTGGTTCGACCAAGTTCCGCTGGAATGGCGAGCGAGCATCGTTCAACAAGGTTTCGGCGCAGTGGTGGATCAGTGCTTGTGGATTCTTGAGAAGGGAAAGGAGGGGGGCGATTTGGAATCGGAGTTTCGTTCGCTTCATGAATTGTTGGGGCGTCCAGGCGGCGACTTTGAAACCGGGCCCTACGGCGACAACGTTCCGTCGGCGAAGAACGTGGGGCACTCTCGCCGACATTATGGCTTTCCCGCCGTCAGCTGGTTTGAACCGTGGGAGAACGAAGGTCGGGAGATATGGCAACGAGAGGCGTCGCAGCCACAGATTGAAGAAACGAAGCCGGCTGAAACAAATGCGTCCGTTGAGGAGCCTAATGTAACCGTTGAGGAGATAGAGCAATGAGTCATCAAACATCGGACTTCCGGTATCGTCTTTGGATGTGGTTGCCACCGTTGTTGGCGGTGCTGGCGATCGCGTGGGGTATCGGGCGAGAGTATTGGGCCGAAAGTGAATACCGGTCCGCGGTCAATGAACTGGCGGATCAAGGCTTGCCCGTCACGACCACGCAGATTCGTGACCGCTACACCGTTGCGGAGTTCGACGAACGCTCGGCGGAGTGGACTGAATTGTTCGATGCGGTCGTCGCGTTGCGAGAAGTGTCTCGCGATTCCGTGGAAGGAATTGACGAACTTGTCCCTCCCGGGCAGCCATGGCCCGCAGAACCGTTCGCCGCGCTGATGAGCGAAAAAGCCGCCCCGTTGATGGCAAAGTTTCGGGAATTGTTGGAAGGTGATGTTCCGATTCCATTGGAGATGCACTTCTATTCCCATTGGCACTGGCATTCGTCCAGCAACTATGCGGCGATCCCGGAACTTTTGGAGGATGAGTTTCAGTTTGCCTATCACTCCGGCGAGTCCGAACTGGCTTTTTCGTTGCTCGAGCAGTGGCGGATGTTCCTCAAGACGTTGAACGCGTCGAATCGTTTTCAGGTGTGGGCCCAGTCGAGTTTGATGGACGCTTGGTTTCGCACGGTACGGACGTCGGTCACCCATGAATTTTGGAACGAAGAGCAACTCCAAAGGCTCGTGTCGCTATCCAATGGTTTTCAGGCCATCGATTCCGCTGAGTGGAACGATTCTCGGTTGGCGAGCTTTGTGGCGTGGGACCCGTTGCAGGACAGTGGCGTTTGGGTGCGATACTCGGAGCCTAACCTGAGATCGACGCAGCCCTTCGGCGCATCCGCGGTTCATGCACTGGCAGCGTTGCAGTGGATGCAGCGGCGCGATGATGTTGAAGGCATTCGTGATAGACGCCGCGATCGCAAGGAGTGGCAAGCCAAGGAGCAGGCGCTCACTGATGAATCGCGAAGTTTGGTTTCCGTACCTTCAGCGACTCTCAATCGCAACGTGCGCGACAGTTGGGGCGTTGCCACCGCGTACGGACAACGGCAAGAAGATTCGTTCCGTGATCGTTTGGCGTGGACATTGACCGCTATCAATTTGCGTAAATACCAGGTTGAGGATGGGCAGTTCCCGCGTTCGTTGGATGCGTTGCGAACGGTCGGGGCAAATGACGATGATTGGACGCTCACTACAGGAGAGCGTCTTGGCTATCGTGTGGGCGACGGATCAAAAGACGGTGATCAGGCGGTCGCGGTTTTGTGGACCGATGACGGGACGAATCAAGGTGAGGAGGAGCCCGGCGTTGGTCGCATTCCCTACAGCGAGCGGAAGTGGGGCGCGGGACGCGCGAAGAGATTTGAGATCTGGTTTGATTGAATGGTTTCGGATGGTGAATGAACGAGGGTATCGCGATGCGTTCGATCCATGGTGCGACTGCGGTTCAGTGGCACCGGGCGGCTCGCGCCGCGTCCGCTAAGGGTGTCGCGGACCACTCCGTGGTCCGCTGGGGTTGGGTTTCGGCAAGGTTTGAGCGGCCGCGGTGGTTTGAATTGCTCGTGATGGAGTGTGGCAACCGCGGCTCATGCCGGTCGGCTACTTGGTTGCTCGGGGTGTTGGGGCATTTGCGGAAAAAGCATGTGCGCCAGCGTTGGTGGACACCGGGCGGCTCGCGCCGCGACCGCTAAGAGTGTCGCGGACCACTCCGTGGTCCGCTGGGGGGGGATTTCGGCGAGGTTTGAGCGGCCGCGGTGGTTTGAATTGCTCGTGATGAGGTGGCAACCGCGGCCAATGCCGTTCGGCTACTTGGTTGCTTGGGGTGTTGGCCGCGTTTGCTAGGGCGGTGTTTTTTGGGGTGTCCAATTGGAGTTGTCGCGTAGGTCCGGTTCCACCGGACGTTTGTGCTAACGAGCTTCGGGTGGAACCTGCGACGAACGGCGTGGCTGGCTGAGAGGCTTCCTTCAGGAGGAAGCGGTTTCTTGAAAAGGCTCGTGACCCCAGCCAGCGAGTTTGGCGTTTTTGAAACTCTCGAATTGGCCAGCTTCGATGGCGTCTCGTGTTTGTTGCATCAATCGACCGTAGTACATCAGGTTGTGATGGGACAACAAAATTGGGCCGAGCATTTCGCCGGCAACAAACAAATGACGCAGGTAACCTCGACTGTGTCTGCACGCCAAGCACGGGCAGTCTTCCATCAGCGGTCGCGTATCGAGTTTGTGGACCGCGTTGCGTAGTTTGATGGCGCCTTCATCGGTGAACGCGAGTGCGTTGCGACCGTTCCGGGTTGGCATCACGCAATCGAACAGGTCGATCCCGCGAGCGATGTTTTCGAGCAGGTCACGCGGTGTTCCGACGCCCATCAGGTAGCGAGGTTTATCGGCGGGCAAGTGCGGCGTGGTGAAACCAGTCGTGGTGTACATGTCCTCGGGCGGTTCGCCAACGGACAGTCCGCCAACCGCGTAACCTTCAAAGGGCATCGCCGCCAATTCGGTCGCACACTGCTGGCGAAGTGTTCTGTCCAGACCACCTTGGACGATGGCGAAAAGCGCTTGGTCCTCGCGGTCAGCGGCTTCGCGGCAGCGGGCTGCCCAGCGGATGGATCGAGCCAGTGCGTCTTCGACTTGCGTCATCGGCGCGGGCAAAGCGATCACGTGATCCAGCACCATCGCCACGTCGCTACCGAGAGCTTGTTGAATCTCGATCGAGTGTTCGGGCGTAAGCTCGATCTTCGCACCATCGATGTGCGAACGGAACGTCGCCGCGTGTTCGGTGACTTTGTTGATCGCGCCCAGCGAGAACACTTGGAAGCCACCGGAGTCGGTCAGGATCGGCCCGTCCCAGCCACACATCTTGTGCAAGCCACCGAGGGCCGCGACGGTTTCGTGTCCCGGGCGAAGCCGCAGGTGATACGTGTTGCCCAAAATCATGTCCGCGCCCGTGGCGGCGACTTGATCGATCGTCAGGCCTTTGACCGTTCCAAGCGTACCCACCGGCATGAAGCCGGGGGTGCGAACAGGTCCTTGGGGCGTGTGGAAAACGCCACGTCGGGCACCGCCATCGGTGCCGATCAATTCATAGCGGAACAAGCGGGTCAGTCGCCCCGCATCTTCAGTCCAAGGTCAGCCAGCTTTTCGCGGACTTCGTTCAAACTGGTCACACCGAAGTTTTTGCACTCCAGCATGTCGTCGCCGGTTTTGCGAATCAGTTCGCCGATCGAGTTGATCTGCAAACGAGTCATGCACTTGCGGGCACGAACCGACAGGTTCAGGTCGCTGATCGGGCGTTCCAGCAACGCTTGCTCGTCCGGTGACATGTGCGACGTGTCGACTGGTGGGTCGTTTGATTTCTTTTCGCCAGCGAATTGGCCAAGCGAGAGGCCTTTTTGCGACAGCATCTCGCGAATTTCGATGAGGCTGGTCTCGCCGAAGTTCTTGCTGGACAGCAACTCTTGCTCGCTGTGGCGAGTCAGGTCGCCGATCGTTTCGATGCCCATCTTTTGCAAGCAGTTGCGGCTTCGAACACTGAGTTCAAAGTTCGAAACGGGCATGTTCAGCGTTTGTGCCAAGCGATCGTTGCGACGTTGAGCTTCCTCGTCGTACAGCATGTTGCCGGTCGCCGAGGCGTCCTTCATGTACAACTGCGTACGAGGGTGGTCGGGATGGCAGTCCAGAATTCGTTTGTAACAGGCTTGAGCCTTGTCGTACTGGCCGTTGTCCTCGTACATCACGCCCAAGTTGATCAGGGCACCGATGCCGGTCGGGAATGCCTTGGCCGCACGTTCGTAAAGCTTCAACGCTTCGTCATCGTTGCCCAAACGGTCGTTTTCCAATGCCAACCCGAACAGGGCACCCGCGTGGTTTTCGTCGGTCGAAACCGCACGTTGGTACAAGTTGATGGCTTCTTCCATGCGACCACCGATTTGAGCGGCTGTGGCGGCACGTTGGTACATGTAGTCCGCGGTTTGTTCAGCGGGGCCGAAGATGTCGTCGAGGATGGCCATCGCCTCCTCGATTTTGCCTTGGTAGCGTTTGGCTTCCGCGATGCCAATCTTGCACTGGTCTTCGTTGTAGCCAGAAGTCTTGGCTTTGTCGTAGCCCTCGATGGCACCGTCGAAGTTCGACAATTCGAATTGGCAACGAGCGTGATAGAACAACGCCATCGCGCTGCCGTCGGCTGCCGAAAGGGTTTCCGAGGCGTCTTTGAAACGTCCCAACAGGAACTGGCAAACGCCCATTTTGGTTTTGCCGGCGGGCGTCAACGCGTCGTCTTGTTCCATTTCGTTGACGGCGTCACGAAGCTCACCAAAGTGACCGTAGTTTTCGGTGATGGCTTTGCGGATCTCGGCCACGTCGCTGGGGCCGAACGAGTTGCTCGCCAGAACCATTTGCTTCAGGTCGAGAACTTCGAGTTCGACTTCGCTCATCTTCGATTCGTCCGGGGTAGATTCGGTTCGCTCGCCCAGCGGTCCGAAATGGTGGGAAAAGAGTCAGGTGGCGTGTGGTCTGCGTTGCGGCTGTCGCAGAGGATTGATGCTCGCCCATTCGCGGATTCGAGCATCGTGGGCAAAAAAAATTTTTCTGCCTTTCAAAGCCAGCGGCCGGATTTGAACCGGCAACCCTCGCATTACGAATGCGATGCTCTGCCAATTGAAGCTACGCTGGCGACTTTTCCAGAGAATACGTGTCTTTGTGCCAAAACGTCAAGGGCCGTCGCGGCCCGGCAATTCCCGGTGCAAACGAGTTCCCGCGGGACGCCAGCGACGGGAGGCACGAAAAAATTCCTCAAAAAATTTGGTTCGGTCGGAAAAATTTTTGATTGCTTCAGAAAGAATTCAAAAGAATTCTGCCCGGCTGATTTTGCGAATGGCCGTTGGCGTCAGAATTGCTGACACCACAATCGAGCCTGTGGGGGCGCATTCCGGCTTTTCGGGGGCATGCAACCGCGATGGGGGGTGTTAGAATGATGACACTCGTCGAGTTGAAGTTCGACGAAAGGGCGGAGCCGGACCCGGTGGACGGACCAGTGAGCGTCCAGCCAATGCGATTTCGGCTGGAAATCGGAGTGTCGTTTGCATCGAGGGGTGCCGGACGGGGCCTCGCTGGGTTCACCAACACATGAGAGTGACGCTCGCTGATGTGGCGAGCCTGAATGGTCTCTCAAATTCGCTCGGAACACATTGTTGCAATGGAAGGACGTTCGACATGAAGATGACGAATAGCTCGAACGATTGTCCACAAGCTTGTCTTGTGAAGGACTCGCCAGGGACGCCAGTCGATCATCAAGGCGAACCTGCGAAGTTCGATTCTGCCGCACCGCAATCCGGTGGGGCATCTTCCACGCCGCTCGATTTGGAGCGTTTGTCAGCATTGACGCGTTTGTCAGCTTTGATTGGGGAAGACGCGAAAACGGATGCCGCGATTTACATCCATCGAGCCAACACACATCACGACGGCGAATGAGCTCACCGGCCGCGAGATTGGCGATTCGACAGCGTTTGTGCCGTCGATTGATGGGCATGGAAACGGAATTCGCGACGTTCGTTGAACCGTTGGACGGCGGTGTTCAATCTCAGGTGTCGGCTCGCGAGGTATACGTTGCGTTGCGAGACGCTATTTGTCGCCAGATGCCAGCGGTGGAAGGATTGGATGGTGGGGACCGCCGGTTCTTTGCCAACGGGTCGGCATTGAATCTGGAAACGCATCTGTCGTTTCGCGATGAACCCGGCGGATTGGTCGAAATGGCCACGCCGGAGGTGCTGCGTCCGAGCGACTTGGTGGCGTGTCAACGCGCGATCGATGAGATCATGCGAGAAGCGAGCGGCGAAGTCCATTTTGAACGTGGACAAAGTGTTCACCGCTTGAGAGTGCTGAAGAACAGTTGCGATGCGGCCGGGCATTTGTACGGCTGTCAAGAAAACTATGAAACGGACGTCGCCAGCGGGCTGGGACTGGTGGCGTACCGATTGGCCATCGTTTGTTTGTGGGCGATGCAGGTCATCTGCGTTTTGTTGTCGATCCCGGTGGTCGCCAGCATCGTGGTGGCGTCGATGTTGCAACGCGGGCTGAGCAACCTTCGTTTGCGACGTGGCATCAACGAGCAAACAAATCCAGCCGTTGAATCGGATGAGGATCAACGCGTTGATTCGTTCACGGATGACGATGAATGGTTGGACGAATGCGAGAGCGATTCAGAAGAAAGCTTTGTGGCTTTGCCGCGTTGGTTTCAATGGTTGTCGATCACGTTGATGCGGATCTTGCATTTGCCGCTCGTGTTTGGTTTGCGTGTGGTGGGATCGCATTTCGCCTTTCGTGCCCAACGTCGATACCTGACGGGATTGTTAGTTTCGCGAATCGCCATCATGGGTACCGGGCACTTGGACCACGATGGATGTTTTTTCCTGTCGGGCAAAGCTTTCGGTGTGGATCGAGTGACGGACATTGGTGGCTTCAGCGGTGAACGTCCGATCTTTGTTTATGGTCATTGGTTGACCAAGCTGTGCGGTCGATCGTGGCGTTCGATTGCTGAGACTCGTCATCTTCTGAAGCAACGACAACGTCTGCAAATTGGTTTGTCGGATTCCAACCTGAGTGATCTGGCGCAGTGGGCCAAGATTGGCAGCGTGGCGTTGGTGTTGGACATGATCGAGTCGAAGGAAACTCGGGATCTGCCGCGATTGCGACGTCCCATTCGAGCGTTGCATGTTTTCAACCGCGATTGGAATCTGTTGCGGCGCGTCCCCACCACTCATGGTGAGATGACATCGCTGGAGTTGCAGACCAAGTACTATCGCGCCGCGGAGGCGTTCGTTCGCAAGCAACAGTCCACGACCAAACGTGCATCGGAATGGGACGAGGCTGAGCGTGCGTTGCAACACTGGGCCGAGTCGATTCGTTTGGTTCGGCAATTCCGAAAAGATGGTCATCAGACCTCGCAGGGGCTGGGCCGAATCGATTGGTTGGGCAAGCGTTGGATGATCGATCAAGCGGTTGGCGAAACGCCTGGCGAGTCGGCGTCATGGACCATTCGGAAGAAGATTGATTTGCGTTATCACGAGTTGTCGGAAGAAGGTTACTTCGCTCGGTTCATGGAAGATCATCAAGAGCGAGAGTTGATCCATCGGGGCGACGTGACTCTGCGGCGAAGAAACGCACCGGCGGATTCGCCCGCGGCACATCGAGGTTGGATGATTCGCGAGTTCTCGGGAGAGGCGTCTGCCGAGGGACGTCCGGTGATGCGAACGGATTGGGACCGAGCGTTGGTGAATCAGGATCAAGCCGTCCGGACGGTGGTGTTCCGAGAGGCAGACAAACGCGGACCCGCAAACGCGTGATTGAAGTCTCGTGTGAATAGAGAATGTCGCGGACCATTCCGTGGTCGAGCGCGGGCCGGCGTGTTTCGAGCTGATGCAGATTGGGGTGGCGTGCGATGTTTTGGTTGGGGGGCTTTGGTGGGGCGAGCGTTGTTGGAGATTGGTGGTTGCTCGAGAGATTGTGTGGCAACCGCGGCTAACGCCGATCGGCTACTTGGTCGCTCGGGGCGTTTGGTTGGTTTGCCAGGGGGATGTGTTTTGGTTTGTTTGCTTGATGTTGGCGTGTAGGTCCGGTTCCACCGGACGTTTGTGTTGGCGGAGTGGTGTTCGATTTTTGGTGTGCGTGTGTCTTTCGGTGAGAATGAGTCGCCTTCAGGGCAACCTGGCAACCGCGGCTAACGCCGATCGGCTACTTCGTTGGTTGGGAAATTGGATTGGCTTGCGAGGGCGGTGCGTTTTGCGGTGTCGAAATGCCGTGGGCGTGTAGGTCCGGTTCCACCGGACGTTTGTGTTGGCGGGGTGGTGTTCGGTTTTTGGTGTGCGTGTGTCTTTCGGAGAAAATGAGTCGCCTTCAAGGCAACCTGGCAACCGCGGCTAACGCCGATCGGCTACTTGGTTGGTTGGGAGTTCAATTAATTTGCTTGGAGATGAGTTGCCATGCGGGGGGACATTGCTTGCGATTAGACATTGCTTGCGGGCTGGTTGGCCAAAACCACGTGGTGGCACCTTCGCTGAGGCGAATCAGATAGGCTGGGGTGCGGTTCGTTGGTAGGATGGCGTGACGGACACACGCTTGTATCGAATTGGAAATCGGATGGGTCGTTCTGAATCGTTGGATCCGGGGCTTCGCGAATTGTTGTCGCGATTGCGAGACCGGGTGCGGCGCTACATTGTTTGGGATTCACTGCTCGCGATCGCGGCGCTGGTGCTGGTGGTCTTTTGGATCGCACTGGCCGTGGACTATTTGCCCGTCCGGATCGGCGGCAGCGAGATGCCTCGTTCGGCGCGAGCCGTCGTGTTGGTCGTGGTCGCGATCTTGGTCGCCGCGATTCTTTCCAAATGGTTGTTTGGCCGGTTGCGACGTGAGTTGCCGGATGACTCATTGGCATTGCTAATCGAACGGCATCATCCAAATTTGGGCGGTCGTTTGGTGACCGCGGTGCAACTGACCGAGCAAAACCGACAACACGATTCGCACAGTCCTGTGTTGTTGCGTCGTGTTCACGAAGAAGCCGCTGCGGCGGTGGATCAAGTCGAGTTCGGACGCGTGTTCCGGTGGGAACCGATTCGTCGGAAGTTGATGTTGGTCGTGCCGTTGTTGTTGGCGGCGTTGGTGATGGCGGTCGCCAGTCCGCAAACGTTTGCTCGTGCCATTGGGCGATTGTCGCTGTTGTCGGATTCGCCTTGGCCTCGCAAAGCCGCGCTCGAAATGGTCGGCATTGAGTCACCGATCATCACCGCCGATGAAACAGAAGAAGTGACAACCGAGCTTCTCACCTTTGAAGACAAGACGTTGCGATTGGCTCGCGGCAGCAGCACGACTTTGCGAATCCGTGCGGCCACGGAAGAACTCGGCCACATCGTTCCCGATGTTTGCACGGTGTCTTACGTGGACGACGCTGGCAATCGAGGTCAAAGCAATTTGCGTCGCGTGGGACGAGTCCAAGACGGTTATCAGTCGTTTGTCTTGGATGGTCCGCCACTGACATCGCTGGCGGAATCCGTGACGATGACCATTCGCGGTTTGGACGATCGTTTGCTGGATTATCGAATCGAAGCGGTGGATCCCCCGGCGATCGCGGAAATGGAATTGGCAATCCGCTATCCGAATTACCTGCGGATCTTTGACGCCGGTGGGGCCGATCCGAATTCGGAGGATCAAGTGCTGGCTTATCAAGCCGGATTCCGAATTCGCGAAGGCAGTTCGTTGACCCTGCGTGGCACCAGCAGCAAGCCGCTGGGGGCGGTGGACGTTTCCACCAGTTCTGATCAAACCGCCGCGAATTTGCCGAGCAGCGAAGTCGTTGGTGATGGAACCGATCGTGAGGATCAATCGGAACCGGCGATGCCTTCGGTGCGCATTTCAGATGATCGCATGTCGTTCGAATGGTCGGTGAACGATCTGAGAGAACCCACGTCGGTCCGCTTGGTGCCGCGTGATGAGACCGGGATCTCCGCCCAAGCTTCGTACCGCTATTTCATTGGCGTCGTTCGCGACCAAGTTCCCGAGACGACCATGTCGATGAAAGGCATCGGTTCGTCCATCACTCCAATTGCGATTTTGCCCATCCAAGCCACCGCGAAGGATGACTACGGCGTGGAATCGTTGAGCCTGACGATGGCGTTGCGTGCAGCCAGCGACGGAAGCGATTCAGATACGACCGGCGATGAGGAGGCCGCGATGAAGCAACACACCGTTGCACCGGAGCTCGATCGCGATGGGAATTCGGAATGGACGTTTGACCTGAGAGACTTGGCCGACGACGGGACCATTCCGGCACCCGAGCCCGGGGCGAGTTTGCAGATCTTCACTACAGCGAAGGACCGATTCGACTTGGCCGAACCCCATGTTGTTCGTGGGGAAGTGGTACGGTTGGAAGTCGTGACGCCAGAGACTTTGTTGGCCACGTTGGAACGTCGGGAACTGGAGTTCCGTTCGCGGTTGGAACAAGCCATCGATGAGACGCGACGGTTGCGTCAGAGTTTGGTGGCTGTGCAGAGCGATGCACTGAATGTGTTGAAAGAAGACGCGGATGCCGGCGATGGTGGTGAGTCGGACGACGCTTCGGAAAATGAATCGTCGAATGGCGACGAAGACGAATTGCGGGCTCGGCAACGCGTGCAGTTGCGGATTCGCCAAGCCGAATTGCAGGCCAGCAAATCAACCGAGGAGTTGGCCGGCATCGTGGTTGGGCTCGAAGATCTGCTGTTGGAGATGATTCAAAACCGAGTGGATTCCGTCGACCGACGCGAGCGGTTGGAAACGGGCGTGCGAGATCCCTTGTCGGCGGTGGTGACGGAACCCTTGCCGAGGTTGAAGCGTCAAATCACTTCGATGGAACGGATTTTGATGTCCGAAGGCGAGTCGGGGGATTCCGCGGGAAGCAACGGTGACTCGGTGGCTGACATGACGACCGCAGCGAATGACGCGATTGCGACGACCGATGAAGTGTTGCTTTCGCTGTCCGCTGTCTTGGAAAAAATGCTTGACCTAGAAAGTTTCAACGAAATTCTGGATTTGGTCCGTGGCTTGATCAGCGATCAGGAAGAATTGATCGAGGAAACGGAGGAGACGCGAAACCAGCAGGTCCAGGATTTGTTCAAGTAGGAAGGTTCGACGTTTGTCAGCCGGGCGGGCGGCTGGAGTGAATTGACACCGCGAGTGATCTGTCCACGCGAAGTGAGAGAGCGATGAGAAAGTCAACCGAATGCAAAACCATCCTCCGCACGTTGGCGGCGATGTTCGTTGCGTTGGGTTGTTTGTTCTCGATGTCCAGTCGATTGCCGGCTCAGTCTTCAAACGATGATCAAGTTGCCACGCTCGCGTCGAGACAGGCCGGTGTCGCCAAACGTTACGAGCGGTTGGAAGAATTGCTGCTGCGATTGGCGGACATGGAGGCTCGCGAGAATCCAGAGCGATCGGCGTTGCTGCGCCGCGTCGCCAAACAGTCACGCGAGCGATTCGTGTTGGAGAAGCTTCGTGACGCCGGATCGATGATCGAAGACGGTCAATTGTCCAAAGCGATGACCGACCAGAAATCCGCGACGAAGGAATTGCAGTCGATCCTTCAGTTACTGATGAGCGAAGACCGCAGCACTCGCATTCGCGACGAGAAGAAACGGATCTCGGAGTTGATCAAACAACTTCGCCTGACGGAACGCAACGAACGCAGCGTTCGGGCTCGTACCGAAAATGGTGTCGAGATGAGCGAAGTCCAGAAGGAACAGGAAGCGATTGCCGAACGAGCGGAAGAGTTGCGAAAGGAACTCGAGGACGAGAACAGCGACGGCGAAGAGTCCGAGTCGGGCGAGAGTGAATCGCAGCAGGAATCGTCCGAGGGGCAGGCTTCCAAAGGCGAGCCTTCCGAAAAGGAATCATCCAAGCCGGAATCTTCTGGCGATCAAAAATCGGAATCGTCCGACGAGTCGATGAAGGATACTAGCTCGAACGAAGAAGGGATGCCCAACGGCAGCAAGTCAGAATCAGAGAACGAATCGCAGTCGTCGGATCAGCAGTCGGGTGAGCAGAGCGAATCGGAATCGGAGTCTGAGTCGTCGGAGTCACAATCATCCGAATCGCAACAGGGTGAGTCGCAGCAGAGTGAATCTCAGCAAAGCGAGTCGCAGCAGGGCGAATCCCAACAAAGCGAGTCGCAACAAAGCAGCCAATCGCAGTCTGGTGAACAGTCGCAGTCGCAACCGCCGCAAACTCCTCCTTCGCCTCAGCAGCAGGCGGAAGAGCAATTGCAACGCGCGATTGAGCGAATGAAACAAGCTCAGCAGAAGTTGGCACAGAACGAACGCCAAGAAGCCACCGAGCAACAGCGGCAAGCCGAAGAAGAGCTTCGACAAGCGATCGATCGTTTAGAAAAAATCCTTCGCCAACTTCGCGAAGAAGAGATGGAGCGTGAACTGGCCAAGTTGGAGGCTCGGTTGCGAAAGATGGCAACCATGCAGGCGGCGGTGTTGGATCAAACGGTCCAGCTCGCGAAGACTCCCGCCGTGCAACGCAACCGTGCGACCGATTTGAAAGCGGGCGATTTGGCTTTTGAAGAACAAAAAATCACGTTGGAAGCGGACCGAGCCATGTTGCTGCTCCGCGAAGAAGGCTCAAGTGTCGCGTTCCCCGAAGTCGTTTCGCAGTTGCGTGAGGACACCGTGCGAGTGGCGACGCGTTTGGGGCAGAGCAAAATCGATTTGGTCACGCAGGGCATTCAAAACGACATCTTGGCGGCTTTGGAGGAGATGATTGCGGCGTTAGCCAAGGCTCAGCGTGACCTGGAAAAAAAGAAACAACAGGAACAACAGGGCGATGGTGGGGGGCAACCGTCGGGTTCTGGCGAGGAACCGCTTGTCCAGAAGCTCGCGGAGCTAAAATTGATTCGAACGATGCAAACTCGCATCCAAGGCTCCACGGACCGCTATGCTAGTTTGATCGAAGAGCAAGAGTCTTCTGCAGAAGACGTCTTGCCACTGCTCCGCGATTTGTCGCAAAGACAAGATAGGCTCTATCAGATCACACGTGATTTGGTGACCGAGCGGAACAAATGAGGGACATCCTCCCGCGACCTTTTGGGGATCATTGCTGATGAGAATTCGTTTCGCTGCTGCGCGAGGGCGGTTTGCCGCCACGCTGGGAACGTTCGGTTTTGCCGCCGGTTTGGCGACCGCAAGCCTCGGGACCGTTTCATCGGTTCACGCGGATGCCGCCGGATCCATGAGCGAAACCATTCGATTGGGCAGCAACGAATCGGTCCAAGTGATTCCTGAATCGGAGGCCCAGCCGTTGGGACCCAACACGGGGCTCGATGGGGAAGGATCCGATGCACTGAAAAGCAATGCGGATTGGCCGCTGCGTGATTCGGAAGCGATGGCGAAACAACTCCGCGCCGCACTGGATCGTTTGGGCGTCGCCCCGGATTCGATGGATGTCGCGGCTGAACAGTTTTTGATCGGTGTCCAGCGAGATGACTTGGAACCTCTCAATGCGTGGGTCGAATCGGCGTCGCAACAGTTCGATGTGTTGGCTGATCTAGTCAAACGATTGGATGCCGATTTGTTGACCACCGCCCAGGCGATGGATCCAACGGGACCGGATTACGCGATCGTGGAATCGATGCCAGCGGAAATGCGTTCGGCGTTGCGGACATGGATCGGTCGTGAATTGGTGCGGGCTCGGTACTACGACGAAGCACTGCCGATTTTCGCGGAGGTGGATCCGGCGGTGTGCCCGGATGCAGCCACACTGCTTTTCTATCGCGGTGCGTGCTATCACGCTCAGTTGAAAATTAAAGATGCCTTGGCGGACTTGCGACGTTTGTTGCAACGCAAGGATGAGATCCCGGCCCGGTACGCTCGTACCGCCGAGATGATGGTTGCGGACATCAAGCCGTTGAAGAAGGATTCATTGGACGAAATCTCGCGGTTGATGACGGACGTCACACGACGTTTGGATTTGGGGCGAGCCGACGAGACGACTCAGGAACGTGAGCAAGAAATTGTCGACAAGTTGACAAAGTTGATCGACAAGATCGAAGAGGAACAGCAGAAGCAGCAACAACAACAGCAGCAACAACAAAGTGCCAGCGGAAACGGTGGCCGAAGCGATGGCCAAGCATCACCGATGGACGACAGTCGGATCGCGGGTGCCAATGGTCAAGGCGATGTGGATCGCAAAAAGATCGACGACCAAAATGGATGGGGCAATTTGCCTCCCGCCGAACGTCAAGAGTCGCTGCAACAAATCAGTCGTGACCTGCCGACGCACTATCGGGAAGCCATCGAGGCCTATTTCCGAAAATTGGCAACGCAAAAATAACGATCCGTCGTCACGTTAGTTGGGTCGCACCATCACCGTAGGTCCGGTTCCACCGGACTGGTGAGCCGTAGGTCCGGTTCCACCGGACGTTGGTTGGGATGGTGCGGGAGGTTTTTCCGGTGGTGAGTTTCTTAGCTGGCGACGCTCTCGAGATCTCCCGCGTGGGAACCGCAGCTAACGCTGTTCGGCTGCTTGGTTGCTCGAGCGATTAAGCGGTTTGGATGTAGGTGAGCTGTAGGTCCGGTTCCACCGGACGTTGGTTGGGTTGGTGCGGGAGGTTTTTCCGCTGGTGAGTTTTTTTAACCGGCGACGCCCACGAGATCTTCCGCGTGGGAACCGCAGCTAACGCTGTTCGGCTGTTTGGTTGCTCGAGCGGTTGGGCGGTTTGGACGTTGGTGAGCTGTAGGTCCGGTTCCACCGGACGCTGGTTGGGTTGGTGCGGGAGGTTTCTCCGGTGGTGCGTTTGTTAAACCGGCGACGCTCACGAGATCGGCCGCCTGGGAACCGCAGCTAACGCTGTTCGGCTGCTTGGTTGCTCGAGCGATTGGGCGGTTGGGCGTTGGTGAGCCGTAGGTCCGGTTCCACCGGACGCTGGTTGCGTTGGTGCGGAAGGTTTTTCCGGTGGTGAGTTTTTGTAGCTGGCGACGTTCGCGAGATCGGCCGCGTGGGAACCGCAGCTAACGCTGATCGGCTACTGGGTTGCTCGAGCGATTAAGCGGTTTGGATGTAGGTGAGCTGTAGGTCCGGTTCCACCGGACGTTGGTTGCGTTGGTGCGGAAGGTTTCTCCGC
Organism: Rhodopirellula halodulae; assembly: GCF_020966775.1. Lineage (NCBI taxonomy): Bacteria > Pseudomonadati > Planctomycetota > Planctomycetia > Pirellulales > Pirellulaceae > Rhodopirellula > Rhodopirellula halodulae. The sequence continues at coordinate 83,093 of NZ_JAJKFV010000009.1, forward strand.
TGGTGAGTTGTTTTAACTGGCGACGCTCACTAGATCTCCCGCGTGGGAACCGCAGCTAACGCTGATCGGCTGTTGGGTTGCTCGAGCGATTGGAGGGTTTTGACGTTGGCGAGCTGTAGGTCCGGTTCCACCGGACGCTGGTTGGATTGGTGCGGGAGGTTTTTCCGCTGGTGAGTTTTTGTAGCTGGCGACGTTCGCGAGATCGGTCGCGTGGGAACCGCAGCTAACGCTGTTCGGCTGCTGGGTTGCTCGAGCGATTGGAGGGTTTGGACGTTGGTGCGTTTGCAACGTCAAAACGTCTCGGAAAACGTGCCCGGCGGTCGGCTTCAAACTCTCGCTACCAATCGCTGGAATCAAATTTTGATTTTGGGTGGGGCGGGAAGTTCTTCGATCGAGCCTTCATCTGCCGGCGCGACTTGGCTGGCGGGTTGCACACCGTCGGTAGTCATTTCTTTCGGTTCTAATCGATCGTCTGCGTCGCTGGCTTCATCCGGTGAAGGTGCCAACGTCGGTTCGTTGGGAGTCGCGCTCGGTGCAACTTCGTTCGCGGGGTCGACGGATTCCTCAACGATGGAGGCTTCCTCAACAATGGACTGCGATTGCGAGACGACGACCAATGCGTCGTGGGTCTGCGAGAAACCATCCAGGCGACGGATGCGTCCCAATTGGCCGTGGGCCATCACACCTCGATAGGCATTGGAAGCTGCGTCCACGGTGGCGGATGCGGCGGGAGTCATCGAACCGTCGACGCGAATCAGTTGGTTGTCGTTGACGTTCCGCAACGCATCAATCTGCAGGTAATCCCACCAGATGTCTCCGTCGTCGATGGTGTTCAACGACGCGGCCAAACGCTCGACGCCTTCCGCCAGTTGGCTGGCGACATCAAACGCAGGGCCGGGCGGTGGTGGATAGGACGAGATCACGGGCTCGGAAGGATAAGCTTCCACCGCAGGAATGTTCAGCTGAAATCCAGGCGTGTTGATCTGGATGCCAGGGCTCAAAACTGGGGCTGGAATGGCGGGCCGAGCAACCACGACGGGAGGAACCGGTGGCACGGCAGCGACGGGCGGCACGGGCCAAAATGGAACGGGAGGCCCCACCGGAACAACGCCGCGGTAGCGATACAACGGATCGCGGTAATGACCGGGCCGAACGGGTGGCCCGACCGGAACCACCGCAACGGGGGCCGGGACGAATGCGGGAGCCAGGTAAGCCGACGAACGATAGGCGGGGCCATAAAAGCCAAATCCCGCGCCATCAACGCTGCGATAGCGTGCGACGACTCGTTGGGCGTCGGCTGTCGGCGCGAAGACACCAAAAATGAAGGCCGAAGCGATCAGAAAGCGGCGCATTTCAGTGCTCAGTTCTCGTTGGAAGGAAAGATCCGTTTGTCTTCAGTTTAGTCCATAAATCCCGGTGCCCGAGGTCCAAACTCGGCCATTGCGTGAACAGGTGGGCGTCATCTCGGGTATAATCCAGTTCACCAATGACGCAGCTTGCCCGACCCTCGTCTTTTGACTGGCGTCCGGGCGAAGAGGAGTCTGCCTGGTCGAGAACCATTTCGCGGGCGGCAAGCGTCGTGGTTCCCACCTTGTTTCCAACCTCATGCGGTTGTCCTGACCCCATCGGGACCCGTCCAACACGTTTTGCTACAGGAAGTTTCTAATGCCACAGTCGAAGCCACCCGTATCCAACGAAGCCTCGCGCACCATCGACGCAAGCCGGCGTTCGTTCCTCAAGGATTCTGGCTTGATCGCCGGCACCACTTTGGCTGGCACCTCGCTGGCTGGCGTTTCGATTCCGACCGCCCACGCTGCTGGCGACGACGTGATCAAATTCGTCGTCATCGGTTGCGGTGGCCGCGGAACGGGTGCTGCCAGCAACATCATGCAAACCAAAGGCAACGTGAAGTTGGTCGCGGTTGCGGACGCGTTTGGTAACAAGGCCGAAGGTTCACTGCGAGGTTTGTCTCGCAAGTACGGTGACAAAGTCGCCGTGCCACCAGAGAACGTCTTCACCGGACTGGACGGTTACAAAGCTGCGATCGACGTCGATTGCGATTTGGTTGTGATCGCGACGCCACCCGGATTCAAACCGCAACAGTTCGAGTACGCGGTCAACAAAGGTCGCCACATCTTCATGGAGAAGCCGGTTGCAACCGACGCGCCGGGTGTCAAACGCGTCTTGAAAGCGGTGGAAGAATCGAAGAAGAAGAACTTGATGGTCGGCATCGGGTTGCAACGTCGTCACGAGCCACACTACATGCAGTGCGTGGAACGCATCCACGACGGTGCGATCGGCGACGTGATCTCGCAACAGGTTTACTGGAACGGCGGAGGCATCTGGTATCGCAACAAAGGCGACGATCAAAACGAGATGCAATTCCAGTGCAACAACTGGTACCACTTCAACTGGATCTGTGGCGACCAAATTTGTGAGCAACACATCCACAACCTGGATGTTGGTTGCTGGGTCAAAGGCGAATATCCCGTCGAGTGCAACGGCATGGGCGGTCGCGAACAACGCATGGGCGGTGACGCAACCAAATCGCAGATCTTCGATCACACGTTCTGTGAGTTCACCTTTGCTGACGGCACCAAGATGCACAGCCAAGGCCGTCACTTGGCCGGCGGTTGGAACCACGTTGCCGAGTACGCTCTGGGCACCAAAGGTTCGGCCAACCCATCGGGCCAGATCAAAGGTGAAAACGCTTGGTCGTTCGAAGGCAAACGTTTGAACGGTCACCAGCAAGAGCAACACGATTTGATCGAAGCTCTGATGCGTGGCGAGATCTACAACGAGGGCGAGTACGGTGCGAAGTCAACCTTCTGCGCCATCCTTGGTCGCGAAGCTTGCTACTCCGGCAAAGTCGTCAAATGGGACGAGCTGATGGAAAAGGGCAAGGACCTCTGCCCCGGCATCGACGAGTACACGCTCGAGTCGACTCCTCCAACCGTGCCAGGCGAAGACGGAAAGTACCCAACGCCAACGCCAGGCAAATACTCGCCATTCGCGTGAGTTTGAACGTGGCGGCATGAACGCTGCCATCATTGGATTTAGAGAAGAAAGCCCGAGGGACCACTCTCGGGCTTTTTTCATGGTTGCATCAAGGCCGACGATCGATTCAAGATCGTCGGCCTTTCGCGAATCCGCCGGGGACACCGGAACAGTCAGGGACAACCGTTCGGCACTAGCTAGTCGTCTTCTTTGAGTTGATCCACCAACGACGTGATCTCGTCTTCGGTCATCGTCAGTTTGGTTTGCATTAACATGCGTTTCAGGTGCCGCTGACCAGATTCGCTGGACGGGAAGCCAATGTTGCGGCCGCCTTCGCCTTGGTTTGATGTCACCAAACGATTGCCATCCGCATCGACAATCGCGAACCACGGGATTCCGCCGTCCGCCCCGTCACGCAGTTCCTTCATCAACTCATACGCACCGGTGTAGCGATGGTCCATCTTCACCCACAGGTAGTCTTTTTCCCAGGCACGGTGCTCGCTTAAGAAATCGGAAAGCATGTGACAGGGGCCACACCAAGTGGCGGTTTCTTGGACGATGACACGCTTGTTCTGTTTCTTGGCCTTTGCCAACGTCGCGGCGAACAATTCGTTTGCGTCGATGGGATCGGGGCGGAAAGAATCGAGCCACTCAATCACATGCGATTTGGAGAGCTTTCCATCAACGATGAAATCGTCGCCGGAGGCATGTTCGATCAGCTTGGCTTCCACATCGACGAGGACCAATGAAAACTCGATGGAAGGTTCGATGTTCTTGATTCCAATTTCATCTAGCAATTCGCGTGCTTGTTCCTTCTGGGCATCGCTCGCGGTGTTGATCGCCATCACCAAGTAGTCGTCGCGAACTTTGCGGTAGTCGCTGTCTTCGTACCGCCACTGCATGAAGTCATGCAATCGAGGCTCGTCGACTGTTCCCACTGCGATCAGCAGCATCTGTTTGGAACGTTGAATCCGGTGCACCGCCCGGCCGAATCGTTGCAAAGGCGTTCCGTCCACCGCCATTGCTCGCTCGATGCGTTCGTCCAACGTGGGTGGGACGTACGGCTTTGGTGGAGACGGTATCTTCAGCGTGCCAAGGTCGACCGCTTCGCCAGGTTCCACGAATGCCGTGCCAACTCGCATGCTGCGACCTTGCGAATCACGCTCCAAACTCAGCGAATATTCCTGGTTCGCGGTGAGGCTGTCCAGTAAGAACTTGCCTTCGTCGTCCGTGGTCACCTTGCCGCCGAAGCGAGGGCTGAAGGAACGGTTGTTCTTTCCGGGAACATTAACGGCATAGTTGATCACCGTGTTCGTCGCTGGTTCGTCGGAGTCTCTCTGGTAAAGCACGCCTCTTGCGGAGCCGACCGGGTGAAGTTCGATCTCAACCGATTTTGTTTGGTCATCAATTTTGGTGATGGATGCGAGCTGTCCGTCTTCGTTGGTGACGTGGATGTAGGCAGCGGCTCCATCCGTTTCGACCGAGAACTTGCCTGCCGGATCCGTTGAGGCTTTCCAGTCGGTGCGAATGAATTCTCGTGCGACGCCCTCCAGTTTCGCCCCGGGAACGGGAGTACCGTCCAGTGCATTTCGGACGATGCCTTGCAGCACGACCTTTTGAATCGTTTCGATGCTCGCGTCAACTTGTTTTTCTGATTCACCCGCGACCTTGAATTCGACCGCCTTGCCGCGCTGTGGTGGACGCAGGCTGTACGTTCCATCGCCGAGCTTGAGTTCGTATCGTCCGTCTTCGTCCGTTTCGGCCGCGAAGTAGATCATTGGCCGGACATAACGGTTCGAGTCGTCGGGGTTTGCGATGCTGACGCCATCCAGTTCATTCAACGGCGTGCCGTAGAGGTAGCAGCTCATTCGTTCGTTGCCGACCGGTTCGCCGGTGACTTCGTCCGTGATGTGTCCCGATACCAAAGTGGGTTTGCGAAGTGTTAGCTCCAATCCTTCGACTGGCTGATTGTCGTTGACGACAAAGGTCGGAACGCCGTCGCTGACCCAGGTTTCGTTGTCGACGGTGAGCAAGTAAAGCTGCTCACCTGGCACCTGCATCTCAAACGTTCCATCGTGCTTGGTCGTGTCGATGCCACGTCCGCCGTCCATGGCATATCCTCGGCCCTGCGCTCTTACCATGATGTTGGCAGCGGGCTTTCCTTCGGCATCGACAACTCGGCCGCGAATCGGAACGGTGCGAGTCATAACGACCGATAGATTGGTTTCCGGCCCGAATCGCATTTGGTTCGCTCTCGTTTGGACGAAGCCGTCACGTGAGAGCCAATATGTGATTGGCCTTTTCTGCCATCGCGGAATCCATTCGAATGTCACTCGTCCATCGGCATCCGTCACCTCCGAAAAAGCCGAGTTGCTGAAGCTGAGATTGATCGTGTCGTTTTCAGAATCCTTAAAGAGTAACCAGGGATAGATATCCACGTCCGGTAGCGGGTTTCCTTCGCTGTCAGTGACGTTGATCGTGACGGACGATGCACCGTCCAGTTCGAGCGTCGCACCGTTATCGGGAAACTCGGGGGCTTTGGCGTTTTGATCATTTCGCCGATCACGGGGCACCGCATACAGTTCATAGTCCGCGCCCAGGCCGTTCTTCCATGCCAGGACCGAATGAATTCGATCTGAGGGTGGATAAGAAAACGTGTACTGGCCGGGGGAAACCGAGTTGAATGCATTGATATTGAAACCCGAGTTAATCCGCACCGACAATTTGGCTTCTTCCACCGGTTGATTTTCGCGATCGACGACCCGAATCGTTCCGGTCTTCGCCTCTTCAAGCTGCAGTTGAATGGGCACGGGACGCTGGTTGGACACGTCTTTCTCCATTCGGTCGAAACTCAGCTGAGAACCGTCTGGGCTTCGTGCGTGAAAGGAAGTCCGTTCAAACCCGATCTTTCCAACCAGCACACGGAAATGGAATTGCCCTTCGGAGTCAGCCTGTGTCTCTTGCGTCTGAAGCGGATTCTTTCCGTCGTAGTAGTGAATCTCGACCTTCGCGTTGGGAACTGGTTCGCCCGCTTGGTCGACCACCGTGCCGGCGAATTCGGTGGGCTGGTCAAAGTCGGGGTCCGGTAACTCATCCGTGCGTGCCTGACTCGGGAAGAGGAACGACACAAAAAGGAGTGGAAGGACGAACGGCAGCTTCAAGACTGGATTCCATCGCATCGCGAATTCCTTTGACAGAGACGGCCTGAAAAGTAGTTTCAATATGCTCCCGTTGATTGTAGGGGGTGCTGGCCGGCTCCGTGGCGGTTTTCGCGAAGGCAGATGCTGCTCCATCAAAAGAAAAACGCCAGCGAAGACGAGCTTCACTGGCGTTGGTAACGTTCGGCAAAAGTATGACGTTTACGACATCAGACGCAGTTTGCCTTGGTCGAGCGACAATGATTCGAGCAAGTCTTCCAGCTCTTCGCGGTCGTTGTCGGATTCCAATTTGGCTTGGCTGATCGCCGAGTAGTCCAACGAAGCTTGAGGTGCCACGTTCAGCAACTTGCGTGCTTCCCGTTCGAATTGACCGAGAACTGCATCGAGCACTTCCGCGTTGGGGTCGAGCACATCCACGTTGGGAGCGCTGACTGGTTCGGATGCGGGAGCGGTATCTCCGGAATCATCGTTGTCGCTGAGTGCATTGATGACTCGCAACGCATCGACGGCGGTTGTGGTTCCGTCTTCGTTGACGTCCAAGAAAGCGCGTGACATGGACGTGTCGGATATGTTCAACGCGTTGATCACCAGCAAGGCATCGAGGGCACTTGTTTGACCGTCGTTGTTGACGTCGGTCAGAGTGCGCTGATTGCTAAACGGACCAAAGCTGGCCAACCGTTGCTGGCCCGCGGCCGATGCCGACGCGATGGCGACGGGAGGACCGGCCAATTCCGGTGACGGATAACCGCTGCTGAATTGCACCGAGTCACCGTCGGCCGACGTCAGCCCATGATTGGCATCGAATAGATCGAGGTCTTCGAAGTCGACCATCCCCGAACCATTGAAGTCGGCCCAAGCAGCCAGTTCGTTCGGGCTGCCGACCACCGATCCAAACACGCTCGCGAACATGGAGAAATCCGCGAAGTCGATTTGGTCGCTGTCATCGGCGTCGTAGGGAACCGCCCACATGCCGGTCGCAGGCGTTTGTCCGAGTCCGACGCTGCCGACGATATTGCCCGTCGTCACCGTTGCGTTTTCGATGAGCAACCCCAGGTCGTAAGCACCAATCACGTTGTTGGTCTCGTCCACCGGTGCATCGTCACCTGCCGTCGGTGTGAATCGAACTCGACCGAGCAGAATCGGCCCGCCATCGGCGATTGGCGAGTTCGCCATCAACGAAATGTTGCTGACGGATCCATTGGCGTTATCCAGATCGACCGTTCCGTTGAGGCTGAACGCTTCGGCTGGTTCAAAGGTCCAGGCACTGGTCAGTGCGGTGTTGTAGGACAGATCGAAGGACACCGCATCGACGGTCTGCGTGTTGGCTTCCGGAGTCAAATAGATCTCGGTGGTGAAGCTTTCCCACTCGTGAACGTAGCCGACGGAAGCTGGAACTTCACTGACTCGACCGTCACCGTCCAAGATGCTGTCTTCGCGAACCACGGCCAAGTCGAGCATGGCGGATTGAACATGTTGGACCAATTCCACATCGGTCAGGTCCACCGAACCGGCGTCCAAGTTACCTCCGCCGAAGCGTGCGAACGGAAGAGCTCCCGGTGCGAGCGTGTACGTCGCGGTTCCCTCGGCCGTGGCGACCACTTCGAAGTAACCCAAGCGGACCCAGGTTGGTGCCAACCCTTGTCCGGCTTGCAAGGTTCCGCCACCGAGATCGTCAACCAACCCGGCCGAATCATCGATCGTACCGGAGGGCAGCAAATTGTAGTCGTCGTTGGAAATTCCCACCGCGTCGGCGACATCGGTGTTGTAGCGGATATCGATTTGACCGCCCGCCAACCCGTTGAACTGGTTGTCAAAATCTTGCACCCAGGCTTCGACGTAGTACGTCCCGCCGATCGGACTGCTGGAGATCGCATCGGGAAGCTCGGTCGAGCCCGCCAAGCTTGGTGTCGCGACGGCCCGCAACTCCACGTCCAACACGGATTGTCCGAGCTGGAAGATCGTGACGCTGCCGCTGACTTCATTGGACGCGATCAACAGCGGCTGCCCATTGGGGCTGTCCGCTGGGGATACGAACTTCAGGTCTTCCACGCCCAGGTCGCCGGCGTTTTCAATGTCCGCCGCGTTGGCGTCTCGGTTGTTGATGTACTGAACGAAGGTGGCTTCGGCTGGCGATGTGATGTCGTAGACAAAGACTCCGCCGGTACGTTCCAAGCCAATGAACGCGTACATGCGATCGCCGATGACTCCGGTCGTGATCGCCTCGGGCTCAGGACCCTTTGCATCGCTGCGTGAGTCGAATTCGTTCTCGTCGTTGTTGCTGTTGAACAGATCCGGTACCAACTGAGCGGTCAGTTGTTCGAACTGGTCCCCCGAATCAAAGACGACGTCGCCTGCCGAATTGAAGATCGTGAACGAGCGACCACCGAAGGCGAAGAGTTGATCGAAGTTACCGTCACCATCGGTGTCACCGTCGATGTTCGAAATGGTCAAGCGACCAAGAACATCGTCTTCTTGCAGGTCAGCCGCGTTGGGGAAAGCGGTGGGATCGAGCACGATGTCTTTGATGCGATCCTCATCAAAGTTGCGCGAGTCGCCTTCGTTGGCGGTGGCATAATAGGTTTGACCACCGACTTCGAACGTTGTGATCGCGTCGGGCATGTACAGACCGAACACGGGATGTGGAGCGATTGCAATGGAGTCGTCACGGTCGCTCGGATCGATTCCGTTGCCGGGCAAGGAGTGGTCTTTGACGCCCAGTGGTTGGATTTCCAAAATCGCGGGATTGACCAAATCAACCACAGCGACTGAGTTGGCTTCCTGCAGTGTCACGTAGGCTCGCGTGCCATCGGGCGAAACAGAAGCGAATTCAGGCTCCAAGTCACGGGATGCGGAACGTCCGGGGAAGATCCGCACGCCCTGGGCGCGAAGCGAGTCTTCTTGGCCGTCGAATGCGGTGAAGTCGAGCGTTGTGACATCGAACGAAGTGATGAAGCCATCCTGACGCAGTCGAGCCAGGTCGATGACGCTGATGGTTCCCAAAGGATCGATGGCCGGCGTTGGATTCTCCAGATCGTCTGGTTCTCCTTCGCCCGCCACGACGACTTTCATCCCGTCCGGAGAGAACGTCAAGGAATCGGGCAGTGCCCCCACGGTGACGCTGCCGAGCAACACGCCATCCGTGTTGTAAAACAGAACGCCGCCAGGATTGGTGTGAATCGGAGCGGCCACCGCGACCGCGACAATGCCGCCGGAAATCGCAACGCTATTCACGCCGCCGGTGCCGGTCGGGAACGTGATGGGCGATAGCTCCACCGGATTGGTTGGATCCGCGATGTCCAAAACACCAATTTGGTTGGCGTCGGAATTGGTGAAGAAGACGCGTTGAGTCGCGGGATCATGAGCGACGATCTCAGCGGCTGACTCGTCGAAGACACCCGTTTCGAAAGTGCCCGCGACGGAAATCTTGAAGCTGTCGATCGACGAAGGCGTCAGAATCGTGTCGTTGGTAACGGCCAAGTTCTGGATGCGTTGATCCTGAAGAGGCGAGGTTTCGCTGTCGCGGTAGGGTGCGTTGCCTCCGGCAGGATTGTGATTGGCCAACAGGTACTCGGCGAGAGCATCTTGTTCTTTGCCGGGAGTGAACGTGCTCGATGCTCCGTCTGGTAGACCAGCGGACGACAGGTGCGTCAGATCTTCACCGTAGGCGGGGAAGGGATAGCCATCACCACCGATGGGCGAGCCGCTGGCGAAGATGCCTGCGAGAAAGTCCAGCGTGACAATACGAATTTCACGATTGGGATTGCCAATCAATTGGCCGTCCTGGACCAAGACATCGATGACTTCGCCGTTGTCGTCGACCAATGCGAAACTGCGAACTCGTTGGCCTTCCTGGAGGACGTTGGCCGAAGCGTCCAACATCGAAGCGGGTTCATTCGGATCGAAGCTGAATCGCGCACCACCGATTTGAGGAAACTGACCGGGAGTGTTGTTGCCCGCCGCATCTGTCGCGGCGACACCGTGTTCGATCAATCGTTTCAGTTCCAACGCGGTCACGGTCATGACGGTCAAACCGTTGTCGAACCGAAGAGCGTTTTCGATATCGAGTCGCGAGATCTCTCCGGACTCTTTTCCGGCTTCCGGATTCGCGGCCGTTGGCAATTCTTCGCCGCTCAAGCCATCGATCGCACCAATCGCCGCGCGGATGCCACCACCGTTCTTGATCGAAACAGCAACGGTCGAGTCAAACGCACGTGCCGCGGCGAGGTTAGCGTCGGCGGTCAAGTTTCCAAGGTTGGTTTCCTGTGTGCGAACTTCGGCCCGACGTCCTTCCAAGTAGACATCGGTCGCTCCGAAGATCTCGCCGTCCTTCGCCGTGACAATTCCGCGAACGGCTTGCACCAACTTGTTGACTTCAGTGGCCTTGGTGCTGCCCGCCACCGCGGTTGCAATGTCGGCGGCACCGGTGACGGCCAGGGTTCCCGCTTCGTCCGTCGCGAACACACCACTGACGTTCGTGTCCAGCATTGCTGGGATCAACACACCGTTGGCATCGAAGTCGACAACCAAACGTCCGACGTAGCTGTACTCGCCATCGGTGCTGACAATCAACGTGGGATCGTTGTCCGCGTTGGTGGTTTGCAGTGGATAGGTGCCCTCGGCGACGTCGCCAGCACGCAATGTGTCTTGAGCATCCGCCAACAACGTGTCGGATCCACCGGCGACGATGATGTCGACTCCGTTGAGCAGTCCCGCCAATTCTTCTTCCAGCGAGATTTGTTGCAGGTGGCTAACCAAGATGACTTTGTTCACGTCATCGGCGTTGCCGGCAATGTCATCGTCGCCGTCGGCGATGTCAGCGATCAGGGGATTCAACACGTCGGCCAAGGCTTGCATGTCGTTCGTGCCACCGGCGGTGGAAACGGTACCGCCGGGTGACGAAATTTGGCTGAGAAGCTGAGTGGTTGCACCCACGATCGCGACTGATTCACCGTTGACGTCGGCGATCGTTGCGGGAGCGATTTTGGGAGCCGCGCCGGTGGCCGCCAAGTCGCCCAAATCGGCTTGATAGTCCGTCGTTGCCAACACGTCGGATGTGAACAACCCAGCCAGATTGGGATCACCGGAAAAATCGAGGTTGGCACTTAGGTAAGGGAATTGAGCGCCAAGCCATCGCACGTCACCCAATGTATTGCCGCGGATGTCGGTGCCCATCAAGCCACCGAGTGTGTCGGTGCCGAAGTCAAATTCGTGGTTGCCGAGTGCGGAAGCGTCGAACTCGAGCAAATTCATGATCGAGATATCAACGCGACCACCATCTTCACGGATGTTGTCCAGGCCGGCTTCGCCAAACAGTCCTTGGTAGGCTGCTTGCAAAGGAGCACGGAGGTCGCCATCGCCGGAGGCACTGAAAAATGGGCCACCGATGAAGTTGTCACCCGCCGAAACCAACAGCGATCCACGGCCGTCGTTTTCCGCTTCGGTTTCGAGAGATTCAACGATTGCCGCGAAGTGGGGTGCGTCGGAGATAGCGTTGACGCCACCTTCCAAGTCGCTGGCGTGAAGCAGTTGCAACGAGAAATCCGACGCCATCAACTGGCGTGACTCGAGTACTTGCAGACTAGCTCGCAGTTGTTGGCGGCGCTGGGGTGAACGTCGGGAACGAAATCGCTTTGCCACGTGTAACTTCCAATTTCGATAGGTAGAAAGGTGGGATGGTGTAAGTCCCGCGGATTCTGACGATCAAAAATGAAGTTGCTGCAAACGTTGCTCGCGGAGTTCCATGCGAATTCAATGAAGATTCGCGGAAGGCAGATTCGCACCCAACGCGAATTTTCATTTCAACGAGGTGCGGACAATGTGGATGAACACGTGTGGCACTACACGACTCGAATGCCTGCGTCGCTTCGGCTATAAAATTGTTTATGTCGGCGAACAACGAAGCCAGCTACGCCTACGAACGACAACAATGCTAGGCTACAAGGCTCTGGTACGGCCGTTACGTTAATCGTCGATGAAACACTTGCCGGCACAAACGTATTGAAGGGGTCTGGGCCAAGAGAATTGAAAGACGGAGTAGGCGCACGCATTTCGATCGAAAACGGTCCTGACGCAACTGCAGAAATGTCAAGTGATATTGTCCCCAGTCTTATAAAGTCTATGCCTAATGGGGCTACTAAGGGGGCAACGGTCAATCCAGATACAATGCCATTACCCGATAGCTCAGCATTTTGGGCGTCGATGCGAGTTGCTTGGCTTCCTGACGCATCAAGGCCAGACGCGAACGTATACAGAATCGGATCTGGTACGGATATCCCCCCGGATCCACCGACTGAAAACTCAATGTCATATCCGCCAATCCCTTCGGTGTTTAAACGTACATCTGGCAAACCTGAGTTCAGTCCTTCTTGCACGATAAATAGATCTAGATCAATGCTTGAGCCGGCGTTCGCGTCTACGGGGCTGAGAGTTGGCGCACCGCTTTGACCGAATCTCAAAACCAGGTCAGCATTGGCTCTTGTACTACACTGGAAAATACAGGCGACAAAGGTTATCGCAAAGTAAACTGTCGTGGGTTTAAACATCAAAGATTTCCAATAGGTCAATAATTACGGGCCGATCCATAGTTGTTTCGGAATGCGAAGAAGTCACTAGCACCAATGATCCCGTCTGAATCAAAATCCAACGAACGCTCATGCCCCGGATCAGAATCAGATGTTCCATACGAATTCCGGAGAGCAATGTAGTCGGCTGCGCCAACTAGACCGTCCCCGTTGGTGTCTCCATACAGACGGAAGAAGACATCGCTCTCATTATCACCGAACAAAATATTGTCATCGGCTAGACCATCTCGATCAGCGTCGATTCCGTAGGCTCTGGACGTTGCGATCTTAGTTCCAACGATCGTGAGTTGGTAATTCCCGTCGACTAGCGAACCATATTCGACGAAACTTCCGCTGAAGGTCAGGTCGGCGATGGTGTGGCCGTTCTGATCCAGACGGGTGGTGTAGGCCACGTCGACGTTGCCGCCGTCGGTGCCTCGTTTGATGACGGTGAATGCTTCGGGATCAATCGTGACTTCGGCATCGAATTGGATGGTCAGTGATTCGACGCGTGAACGTTGAGCGGTGCCGTCACCGACGGTGATGTCTTCTTTAGTGACCTCAACCAGATTGTTGACGTCCAGCGTGACTGACTTCTCGAAAACCAGTCCAGCGCCGTCGGTGACACGCATACGGACGGAGTAGCTTGCTTGAGTCTCATAGTCGAGGACTTCGCCCTGTCGGAGAAACAGTTGGTCCTCTGTGATCTGGAAGCGAGCGTTGTCGCTGTCACCTTCTCCGGACACCAGTTCATAGCTGTGCGCGTCATCGATGTCTGGGTCCACGGCAGACAAGTTCGCAAATAGCAGGTCTGCTGCCGAGGTATCCAGATTCTCATTGATCGAGTCAGTATCGAGAAGAATGTCCTCGGGAGCTTGAGGCGGCCGCTCCAGTACGACGGTATCTGAACCGCCAGTACCAAAGTTGCCTGCGGCATCCGTGAAGCTACCCACCGAGACGGCGGCCGTTCCGATCCCGTCCACCGTTGGATCGGCCGTGAAGGTTGCGGTGTAATTCATGCCGCTTCCTGAGAAATCCGACAGCGTTCCATTGGAGACAACCACGTCTGCTCCAATGAAATCGTTGACGTTCTCGCTGAAGGTGAACGTGACGACGGAACTGTTGTCACTTTCGTCGAGTAACGTATCGACGATTTCCACAACCACCTCGGGGTTGAGCGTGTCGATGGCCACCGAATCCGAACCAGCTAGTCCTGCATTGCCAAACGCATCCGAATAGCTGCCTGCGTTGACGGACACGGTGCCTATTCCATCGAATCCATCCGCCGCAGTGAATGTTGCCGAATACGTCGTGCCCGTACCGTCAAAATTTGAAATCGTTCCGTTGGTCACGACCACATCGCTGGCGTCAAAATCAGTCGTCGCTGCACTGAAAGTGAATGTGACATTGCTTGCGTCGTCGCCATCAAAAAGCAGCGTGTCAACGAGATCAATCAGAACCGTTGGTGACGTGTCATCGTCCGTCACATCGACGGTTCCGTCGGTGCCCGAGTGACCGGATGCGGTCGCCGTAATCGTGACCGTTTGGGTTCCGTCGACAATCTGATCGTCCACACCGGTGATCGTGAATGGATCAGACACACTTTGACCGGCGGGGATCGTCACCGACAGCGGAACACGCGCTTCGCCGTTGTCGCTGGTAGCAATGGTCACCGTGAGCGGATTTGTCGTATCTGTGTTGCGACTGACCGTCGCAGTGGTTTGGCCACCATTTTCCGCAATTTCGGTGTCGACGATCGAAAGGCTCAATTCTGCAACGTCGTCATCCGTCACATCAATGTTTGCGCTGCCTGCGGCAATGGTTTGACCGTAGCTGAATTGAAAGTTATCGAACTCGATCGTCGATGGCCCGAGACCTTCGGAATCTCTGTCTTTCATATTAAGAATGACAACGGCGTGATCCAGGTTCACCGAATCGCTGTTGACTTCTACTCCGTCAACAAAAGACGTGGCAGTCATTGTTTCCGCGTTGTACTGCAGTTTCAGTTGATGCCATTGGGTCCGCTCGTCACCGAATCCGCTGCGTGCAGACATACTTCCTGTGAAAGAGTCATTTGCCAACCATGTGAAGTAGTTTGCTGCCCGGTATAGATAAAGGCCATACGTTTGCGGTGTCCCCTGACCCTGCGGACGACGTCCCAGGGTGAGCCAAGCCATTGCGTTTCCGTCGGGGACACGGAAGTCAACGCTGGCTTCGAAGTCCGAACCTGAAAAAATGGTCGCGCTTTCGACTTTGCTGTCCGTGAAGGTGCTCGGCGCCGTGGGGCTGTGAATTCGCAGCACACCGTCGACCTGCGTGATCGTCGAATCAGGAATCGCAGCACTCACGTTCCAAAACGAGTCGATGGTTGGACCGGAAAAATCGTCAACGTACTGCTGGGCGAGGCTGCTGGCAGTGGAAGTGGATGCGGTGATCGTGACCGTCTGCGTACCATCAACAACGGCATCGTCAATTCCGTCGATTACGAACGGAGCCGAAGTTGTTTGACCGGCGGGAATGATCACTGTTTGTGGCAGCGTGACCTCGCTGGCGTCGGATGCGGCAAGGCTCACGATCAGTTCGTCGGTCGTGTCCGTATTGCGGGTGACAGTTGCCGTCGTCGAGCCTCCGTTCTCGGGAATGGAAGTGGCACTGATATCGACGGTTAGTTCTGGCGTTTCGTCGGTCAGAATTGTCCCGTCCGCAGTTGCGACGTCGATCAATGTCGAAGCACTCGCGTTGCTTAGCGTGACGCGGAAATCTTCGTCGGCTTCAGCCAGCACGTCACCTGTGACGTCAATGTTGATGAGTATGGATTCCTGTCCATCGTCAAACGCGAGCGTTCCTCCCGGCAATACTCCGGTGAAGTCATTCGCGTCTGCCGCGTAAGCTCCGTCGCCAGAAACCTGATAGTCGACACTCGCCGAACCGCTTGTGTCACCGCTCCGGGTCACCGTGAAGGTGAACGTTGTCAGGCCGGTGTCTCCTTCCAGCTTCGTGGCATCGGTCGCCCGAATTGAGAATCGTGGCAACGTTGTCGCGTCTCTTTCAAAAGCACCAACGTCGACATTCGATCCAGAAAGTCGCGGGAAACCTGTTCCACGCTGGTCTAGGTTTTCGGTGGATGTCATCTCGCCAGCGTCCAGTGCCGGACTACTCGCCTGCAAGGCGTGCGTCAGCGTCGGGCCACCGTTATTAGCCAGGGGATTCAAACCTGGATTGGCGATCAAGGTTTGGTCGGATGGCCCGGTAAAACGGTCGGGCACGGCGGTACCATTGCCGACGACATTGAACCCGTCACTGAAGACGGAATCCAACGGTGCGGCAGGACCGGCGAAGACAATTTGATCCACATCGCTGCTGCTATTGCCCGAGATGATGCTGGAGTAGATCGTTGTCACGATTGCAGAAGCTTGAGACGAGGTGAAACTGGCCACGCCTCCGCCGTTATCTGCTGGTGCAGAATTGTTCGTTACGGTGCTGTGATTGATATCGAACGAACCGGCGAAGTTGGCGATGCCGCCTCCGTAAACGCCCGCACTATTGCCCGAAACCGTTGAGTTTGTCACGGTCGCCGTGAAGCCGAGTCCGTCAAACGCAACGCCCCCGCCTGAGCCGGTGACGGAGTTACCAGAGATCGTACTCGCGAGAATCGTCAAGTTGCCGCCACCAACGGTCACACCGCCGCCGGTCACGGTGTCGGCCGACGAAGTGTTGTTTGAGATCGTACTCTGTGTCAGAGTCAAGTTTCCATTGATCACCACAACACCGGCACCAACGCTGGAATCGCCTGTCATGGTGTTGCCATCGACCACGCTGTTTTGAATCAAGACAGTGGACCCTAGCGAGTGGATGCCCCCTCCCAACGCCGACGACGTAGTTGTCGTGTTGTTGGAGATGACTGAGTCGGTGATGGTCACGTCACCGTTGCTATGCATGATCCCGCCGCCATCGCCGAGCGATCCGCCGGCAACGTTGCCGGTGATGACGACATCGGTGAGCATAAGATCGCCCGATGAAAAGATCGCACCGCCACTGTTCGAGCTGCTCGTGTAGCTTGGACGTCCGCCGGTGATCGTCAGTCCCTGAAGTTCAAACGCGCCGACGTTGAGCGATTGAAACACTCGAAAAGCATCGCCGCCATCGATCGTCATGTTCGACGATCCCGGACCAGTGATCGTTAAATCATCGGTCACTTCCAACTGATCGACAGTCAGCGTGATGGTGCCACCGGAGAGGGCGGGCGCAAACTCAATCGTATCGGCACCGGCTTTGAAGTTGGCTAGTTCGATTGCCTCTCGCAACGACAGGTCACCGGGCGAGAAATCTCCATCACTTTCGTCGGTGAGCGTATCGACGATCAAAGGGGCGGCCGAAACGATCGTTAGTTGATGATCTTCGACTTCTCCGTCGGCCGCAGTCCCGGTGACGCCAAGTCCACCGAGGGTACTCACCCTAAACCTGGCGTACGTGTTCCCGCTGATGACGTTGTCACCGGTGTCTTGCGGAACTGCAAAGCTAAGAACGTGTCCGCCGTCACTCGTTCCCAAATCAAAACTGGCAAAAATTTGTTCGCCGGGATCTGCCCAGTCACCGTCGCGATTGAAATCGATCCAAGCATCGAGTCGGTTCGACAACGGGTCGGCGTTTTGCAGCTCCACGACGACTGTCCCGGTCAAAGACGCGTCTGCAGCGGCGAAGACGACGCCGCTGGTGAAGAACACGCCGTCTTCGTCGTCCGAACCATTTTCGTCGTCAAACTTGGCTCCCGCAGAATTCACTCCGTCGATTTCCGCGTCCGCCAGGAAACCGAGGAAAGGACCACCAGCCGTTACATCGTGACTGGCTCCTGAGTCACTAATTGATACCGGGTAGCCGATCGGCGCGTCCCCGAAATCAAGGTTCGAAGCATCGTCGTCGGTCACATAGACACCGGATGATCCAGAAAATGGAACGACTCCAGAAGAAATTTTTGCGATTTGAATGTCCGAGAGATTTCCACCAAGTACGAGCAGACTCGCGTCCGGCGTCATCGCAGAACCAAGCGTCTGTTGTGACGAATTACTCCCGAGTGTGGTCACCAACCGTCCGTCGCCATCAAACGTATTGTCGGGCGATCCGTCGCTATTGAGTCGAACGACAGCGGCTTGATTTCCTCCGGCGGGCGTCGTGTATCCGACGACAAACAATTTTCCATCGATTCCGATTTCCAGCGACGTCGCAATGTCATCCGCGCCTGCAACGTCAAGGGTGACCAATCCGTCTGAGTCGAACGACGGATCGAGCAGTCCATCAGAACTAAATCGAGCCAAGGTAAAATCGTCCGCAAAGCTCTCCGTCGCTGTTCCGGCGATGACGATGTTGCCTGCACCGTCGACCAATAGGTCAGTGAAAACTTTGGTTGCCGAGCTAAAGGGTACGAATGCCTCGCCCTCATTTCCGAACATCGGATCGACGTTGCCAAATTGGTCACCGCGAATCATTCTTCCGTCCTCACCCAACAACAGAAACTTGCCATTGGGAAGGGTGGCTACATCAATCGCTTCGGAAAACACATTCGGAAAACCGGCGACGCCGGAAATTCCGAATGAAGCATCGAGTTGACCATCGGGGTTGATTCGCATGGCTCGAAACAGGCTTGAGTTGTTCGAGCTCAGAGCAACGAGCAGTTTTCCATCGTCGGTTAAGTCCATTCCTTCGATGGATACCAATCCAACGCTCGTCAGGTCTGCGATGCCGCCAATCCCGAATGACGAATCAAGCGAACCGTCGGAATTGAATCTCGCTAGAAATGGCGTCTCTGCCCCATTGGCCAATACACCACCGATGTAAAATTTGCCATCGGGGGCGACTTCAATTGATTTCGGAAATGGCTCAGTTGGATCAAAAGACCCGACTCCTGATGCAACCGTTGGAACAACGACGCCGCCTGTCCCAAACGTAGTATCGCTGGAGCCGTCTGCGTTAAAACGCTGAATCGTGAGTTCAAATTCCGTGCTGGCCTCGCTGGCTGCGAGTATCTTGCCATCGGGTAACGAGGCAATGACTCCGTGCGGCGGTTGGTACTGAGAGTCAAGCTGGGTGTTGGCTTTGCCGAACGTTCCGAAGGAGTCGTCCAGACCCGACATTCCGTCCGCGATCCCGCCGGCGACTGATGCGGTGATCGTGACTGTCTGTGTGCCATCCACGGCAGTGTCGTTGAGCGCGTTTAAAGTCACATCAACCGAGGACTGTCCAGCCGGAATCGTTGCTGTCAGTGGCACGGAGGCTTCCGACGGATCGCTGTTGGTGATCACAACGTCCAACGAGTTGGTCGTGTCCGTACCTCGAGTGATCGTGACAGTGGCGCTGCCGCCGTTTTCAGAGATCGACGCGGGAGCAATCGTAACACTCAGTGGATCCGTTGCACCTGAGATCTGTTGGATCGCGAGCGCGGCTACGTGAATATTGTCCCCCGCGTTCGGAGTGATGTTGACCGAGATGTCTCCGGTGGAACTTGCAGTGACGACCTCGGCATACGATTCCAATGTCTCAAGGCTCGACCCCTTGCTGCCATTCACGTAGACGTTTTGCGATGTCAAGGTTTGAGTAAACGAAACCTCACTGCCGCTTTCACCGCTGATCGTGACGTTCTGCGTATTTCCGTTTCCGGACGTACCGGTATAGGCTAGGACGTATACCCGGTACGAAGCTCCGGCTTCCAAACCGCTAAAGGTCGCAGAGTACGGAACGCCTGCATTGCCGACCGAGACTTCATCGATTTTTACGAGCGACTGTGTGTGAGCAGGAAGTGTCAGCGGATTCGGGATGAAGTTGCTTATACCTCCACCGCTGCTGAACTGCGAAACGAGATCGATGCCGGTAGGCTGACCGTCTTCCGCCAGTAAGTCAGTGAGACTGAAGTTGAGGAAGAAAGCTTGGTTCCAGTTGGTCGGCGAATGTTCCAGTGTGCTATTCGTTCCCAGGTCAATCCCGACCAGTTGACCGACACCAGGCTCGTCATTATCGAGAATTGTGCCGGTCGCCGAACCAGCCGAACCAACGACGTAGGCACTGTTCGGATCGATGGTCAGAATGACCGTTTCGTTGCCCTCCGGCGTCGAATCGGATGTCGCGGAGACCGTTACCGTAGCGGTCGAGCTCCCCGCAGAAAAATTCACCGTCCCGGCGTGACTGATCGTAAAGTCCGAAGTGGAATTCGCGGTGCCGCTAATCGTGAAGTTTACTGCCAACGATGTCGAGGTATCTCCCGTTCGCGAAAGCGTGTAGACCATATCCTCGACCCCGTCTTCTGCAATCAGCATCGGAGCGACATCCATCGAAACCACTGTCGGAATCTCGTCGTCGATCGTTGTCACGGAGACGACTTGGTCGGGCAAGGAGCCAAATGAATCGTCTGACGCCTGATCGTTGACCGAAATGGTGATCGACGTGGTTTGGTCATCATCGACTAGGGCGTCGTCGATTCCAGTGACGGTCACCGTTTGGGCAACAAACCAGTTTTGATTGGTGAACGTCAGTGTTGGTTGATCGACTGTCGCTTCGCCAATGTCTCCGCTGGTCACGTCAATGACGACATCTGATTCCGGTTCAGCCGTCAACGCAACGGTGAAAGTGTCCGATGCTCCTGTTTCACTGACAACCGTTCCGACCGGATTCGTGCTGTCGAGGTATTCGACGTCAAACTGCAACAGAGATGGGTCCAAATCTCCTGTAAAGATCACGCTGACAAACATCCTGTCACCCTGATCGAGCCGCTTTGTCGCCGGATCGGGCGAAGTGAACAAGATGCTGTTTCCGGTCACTTCCTTGTTCCAACGGTCATCGACAGAGAACGGATCAACATTGAGCCCCGTGTTCCCGTGTGACTCATTAATTGTGACGTCGCTCGGTAGCCCCGAAAAGCTGACGCGGAAGCCATCAAACGACCCGGGTGCCTGGAAGGTGGTCACCCCAGTGCCGAATCCGGGCATTCCCCAACTCGGAAAAGTCGTTGTATCGGACGAAACAAAGGGCACACCGAATGGATCCGCACCTGTTTCGCCAGAGCCTGACCACGCAATGATTTCACCTGGCTCGACAATCTCGAATCCAGCAACATCGTCGTTGAGTATTGTTCCTTCAGCGGTCTCGGTAGTTATCGTCGCCGGGACACTAGGATTGCTAATCGTTACGGTGAAGACTTCGTCAGTTTCGACAATCGAATCAGCGCTGACATCGACCGTGATAAGCTGCTGCGTCTCGCCGTCGGCAAACTCGACTGTGCCGCTGGGAAAGTTACCACCGAAGTCACTCGCGTTCGCTTGGTTGGCCCCGGATCCCGTGACGAAGTAGTCGATACTCGCTGGCCCTTCAGTATCAACCGACCGTGTTACCGTGAATGTGAACCGACTACTGCCAGATTCACCTTCGTTCTTGCTCGCGTCAGTTGCTGTGATCGCAAACTCGGAATCGATTGCAATAACATTGACTGTCTGGTTAGCGGGTAGGCCGACAACATCCAAGCCTAAGAAAAAGCTCCCGTCCGAAGATGCTGGAATGAGGAACGTGCCGCCACCGGGATCGAAATCCGTTCCTCCAGAAAAATGGCCTGCGGCAAGCAGGTAGTCATTCTGATCGATCGTCAAAGCCGCCAGCCCGTTGTACGCACTGGATGATTCCGGAGCCAAATGCGATGCGAACCGGAAATCACCATCAGGCGACAGCCCCCAGAATCCGGAAGCCGAACCCACTGGATCGATCTCAAACACATTCACTGAAGGATCAAAATCGATCGCTCGGTAGAACGAAACTCCGGCAACGATATTGCCCAGCGAATCGGTCGCAATCGTTCCCGCTGATTCGTTGGCCGTGCTGCCAGCGGTACGAGCCCATTGGAACGTGCCATCGCTGTCGAACTTGGAAACGAACATGTCGTACACACCAACGCTAGTCTGGATGTCGGTGCCTGGGCCGGGATCGAAGTCTGCCGACGCAGTGGTTCCGCCTACGTTCGTACCGCCAAACACTCCAGCGACGACAATGTTGTCGTTGTTGTCGACTGCCAAAGCATGCCCAACGTCAAATTCGGTGCTTCCCCAACTCTTCGCCCAAACAAAGTCGCCCATCGACGTCAACTTCAGCAAGTAAATGTCGGGGTTGGTGTCACTGGACGTGCTGAGCTGAAAAGTGCCTGGGCCGAAGTCGAAGTCAAAATTGGCTCGGTATTCTCCCAACGCATACACGTTGCCGGATGAATCAGTCGCAATGGCAGTACCCCGATCGCCGACTTGAAAAGTGCCGCCAACCTGCTCGATGGATTTCGCCCAAACGAACTCAAGATTGGGATTCAGCTTCAGATAGAAGCTATTGCCATTGCCCGTCGAACCGGCATCCGGCAGAAAGAAGGTCCCCGGACTGGGATCGATGTCAACCGTCCGGGCGTAGCTGCCGGTCAGCAACAGGTTGCCATCGGGATCGAGGGCAATGTCCGACGTGTCGCCACCGAAGGAACCCGAGGCGACCAGACCACCGTCGCTGTCGAATTTCAGCAAGTAATTGTCTCTGGGCCCATCAGCTACGAAAGTTGCATTGCCCGCGCCTGAGTCAAAAACGACGGTTCCGGCGAAGGCACCCACGGCGAAAACGTTCCCGGACGCGGTCACCTCGATATCAAGCACATCGTCACTTCCGGTATCGCCAAACTGCTGGACCCAACGCAATACTCCGGCAGACGTATAACTGGCAATGTAGGCGTCCTGCGAACCGCCTGTGCTGGTCAACAGCACTTCCGATGGTCCTGGATCCACGTCTGCGGTCCCGGTAAAGCGACCTCCCACGTACAGGTTTCCCGCCGCGTCTCGACCCACTCCTTGAATGGAGCTGAATTCGGTCGAACTCACAGCAAACGCAAAATCGAAGGCGACTTCAGTTGAAGTCGCGGCACTTTGATTTCCATCACCATCAACGAGCGTCGCCGTGATCAAACGCGGTAAAGTTGATGGAGTGTCAGAGGCATTGGCGTACTGCGCGTTTCGCAGAATTGCCTGTGCCGCGTCCGGCGTGCTTCCCGATGCGAATGTGATTACCAGTGGCGTCGTCCCCGCACCCCCACTAAATGTTGCTATCGCGGCGCCTTCGTAACTGATCACGTTTGCCGAAACACCGACCTGTCCAGGACCGGTTCCTTGGTTATTGATCAGAAGTTGATCATCGACCGATGCGTTATTTGTGATCTCCAGCGTCAACACAGCCCCATCAAAATCAGGCGAATCCGTATCGACAACCGTCGCGCTGGGATCGACGAGCAGGGGGCCATCGCCTTCAACGAAAGTCACCGCCGACGATGGCAGCGTCACGACGGGAGCAAACGTTTGAACAAGATCATCGTTGACAATGTTCCCGTCAGCGGTTCCGGACGAAATGACCGCGGGCGAACTCGGGTTACTAAGCGTGACCGAGAATCCTTCATCGGGCTCCACGTTTGAATCGCCGAGGACGTCGATCGTGATGACTTTCGTTGCTTCTCCGTCAGCAAAGGTAACCGTGCCGCTCGGGAAAGCCCCTCCAAAATCACCCGCATCCGCTGCATCGGTGCCCGAACCGCTGACCGTGTAGTCCACCGATGCGGTTCCCGTCGTGTCGTCCGATCTTGTCACCGTGAAGGTAAACGGTGTCGGTTCTGAGTTGCCTTCGTTCTTGGCTGCATCGGCTGCGGCGATACTGAAGGATGCTGTTGCAATGGTGTAAACTTCACCTGTCGTAAACCCGCCGTTGACGAGATTACCCGCGGCGTCGTTGACGGAACTGGCCGCTTTGTAGTTCAGCCCCAGCGTTCCGTTGCCACCCGTGTGCGTCACGGTGACGACGTAGGAAGCACCCGTGCCCGAAACCGAGTTGATCATCGCGTCGGTGACGCCGTTCACTGCCAATTCAAAGTCGCCTGGATCAACATTCAAAACCGATTCGTTAAACAGAACGTTGAACTCAAGCGATTGACTGGACGTCGGTGACACCGAGGCCCTCGTGATGGATTCGACTTCCGGAGCAATCAAGTCGACGACGTAGTTGACTCCGGCCCCTTGGATGTAAGAGATCGAATTGCCCGCCAAATCCCTGATCAAGCCGGACGGGTTATCGATTCCTAACAACAGCGGTCCTTGGCCTCCACCGATATTGATCGTGACCGTGTAGGTGTCACCGCTGCCGATGACACTGGAAACCGTCAGGTCTCTGAGGTTGCCGGTTTGATTCGTGTGCGGATAGAACACAGACGGCGTGATCCCTGTGACCGGTTCGGGAAAAACAACTTCGTATTGAACGGTAGTTGCGTTCGTGAGCGTCACATCCGCTGGCGATAGACGACCGATCGACATCGTTGTTGGTGTTGTCTTGTCGATCGTGACCAGTTCCGACTGAGTTGCCGATGCCGGGAGCGGATTGCCTGCGAGATCCGAAATCGTTGGAGTGTTCGCGAGCGCCAACCGTGCCGTTCCATCGCCCGTTCCTGTCGCCACGCGAACGCTGTAGTCAGTTCCGCTGCCACTGATTTGAGCGATGGAAGCACCGACGAGACCCGTCGTCGTGAGCGTCAAGTCGTTCACGTCAAATGAAGTGATGGGCTCGGAGAACACGACGTCGAACAGAAGGTTGTCGGTGTTCGTTAGCAGTGATGTTGCGGAGGCAAATGTTGTGATGGCGGGCGCCGTTTTGTCGATCGACACCACATCACCGATCAACCCAGCGGCGAGCGAAGTTCCGGCTGCATCCACGATCGATGCCGAAGCATTGACATCCAGACCAATCGTGCCGTCGCCGCTGCCGGTGTTCACCGTCACGGTATAAGTGTCGCCACTTCCTGACACCGGATTGATCGACGCGGAAGTGATCGCGCCGCCGCTCACGAGTGTCAGGTCACTCGCGGTGAATCCGGTGACCGTTTCGCTGAACTGGACCGTGTAGTCGATTGTCGACGAGTTCGTGATGGATACCGGTGCCGAAACGGAAAGCACCGATGGTGCGGTTCGATCGATCGTTGCAACAGGACCCGTGAAACCAGAACCCAACGGATTGCTCAGGTCATCAATCGCTGTTCCTCCTGTGACAGCATTCAGTCCGATCGTTCCATCGAACGTGCCTGCACTGACCGTCACCGTGTACTCGGCTCCGCTTCCCACAATGTTCGCAATTGACGCTCCACTGATTCCAGTGCCCACCATGCCAAAGTCAGAAGCCGTGACGTTGCCTACGGGCTCGTTGAAGACAACGTCAAAGTCGATACTCGATGCGGAAGTCGTCGACGGACCGACCAACGTGATTGAATCGACCTCCGGAGCCAACGTGTCGACAACATAGGCGTCAAAGTTGTTTGCCGGTGTAGCTAGTTGGTTGCCCGCGTAATCGGTCGCGGAGGTTCGGGGCGTGACATCAATCGAAAGTGTGCCGTCGCCAACGCCGGGAGTCACAAAGACTCGCTTCTGCGTCCCTGAAATGGTCTGCAGCGAAGCAAGCAGCGCATTGGGAAGCCCCGTCTGATCGAGAGTTACATCTCCCAGGCCAAACGATGTCACACTTTCGCTGAGCGTGATCAGGAAGCTCAGCGGTGATTCGTTGGTCGGCGATGCATCTTCGAGGACAACGGACTCAACGGTTGGGGCGATGCGGTCGATTTGGTAAACGCGACCACTGCCACCAACAACATTTGGGCTGTTGCCAGCAAGGTCACTGAAATTACCGTCATTCACTAGTCTCAGTGCAACAGCACCGGAGCCCGTGCCGGTGTTCAGCAAGACGTCGTAGGTGTCGCCTGACCCCGTCACCTCGGCGACGAACACACCTGAAATCGGGTCCGCTGGTTCGGAGTCAAGAATGAATGGTTGCAGATTGTCGGTGGAAACACCGATCACCGGCTCATCGAACTTGATTCTGTAACGAACCTGCTGGAGATTGGTCGGTGATAAATCGAGAGCGGAGGCACCGAAGCTGGCTGGCGCAGTCTTGTCGATGGTGATCACCGACGATGTCAAGCTCGTTGTTGGCAGCGCGTTCCCAGACAGATCAGTGATCGTCGGTGGGTCCGCTATGCCGAGCTGAATGGTTCCATCACCGTCACCGGTAGATACCGTGACCGTATAGGTGTCGGTGCTGCCGACTACATTGGTCAGCATCGCGTTCGTGATATCGCCACCGATCGTCAGTGTGAAATCGTTGAGGCCGACGTTCTGAACCGATTTGTCAAAGACCACCGTGAAATCAATCAGATCCGCATTCGTAGGAGTTGATTGTTCGGAGGTGATCGAAACGACCGATGGAGGTGAGTTCTCGACTTGGTGCACGGGACCCGTCTGCTGCGTCCCCACGCCGACACCACCGAGCGGATTGGAAGCGAGGTCAGCAATCGTGTCGTTGTCATTCAGTGCCAACTGGACGGTCCCTTGACCGCCGCCTGTGGAAACTTCCACCACATACGAGGTTCCGCTGCCATCGACCGACGCAATACCAGCTCCCACGACACCGCTAGTGATGAGCGTGAAATCAGTCAAATCAACGCCTTCGACGGCTTCGCTGAAAGTCACGTTGTATTCGATCGTTGCCGCCGATGCGGTTGGCGTACCGATCAAAGTGATGCTGTCGACGATCGGTGCCGTCTTGTCGATGGTGTAGATCTCACCAGTGGTGAACGATCCATCCTGGTTGCCAGTCGTGCCGTTGCCGCCGAGAGGTTTGCCATTGCCACTGACGCGAACGATTGAATCGTTGTCGATCAAATCGATGCTTAAAGAACCATCCCCTGATCCGGTGAACACGTTGATTGTGTAGACCGCTCCGGTACCGGAGACCGAATCGACACTGGCTAGTGTCGGGCCGTTTGCATCAACGACGAAGTCTGATGTGTCGACACCGTTTACGTCTTCGTCAAATGTGACTGTGAAAGCGACGCTAGAAGCGTTGGTCGGATTTGCATCGGCCCGAATGATCGAAGAGACTTCGGGGCCAGGGCCAGCTAACACTCGCCGGTCTTCGAGCATCTCGATGCGAAGCTGTTGACGCCGTAATTTTCGCGAGCTCCCGCGACGACGGGGCACTCTTCCACGACGGGGACGTCCCGATTCGTTGATCAGCCACGATCTCATCTGCCTTCACTCCAACGCTTGGATGCAGTTTTTGCATTTGCCCCGGGGCCTAAAATAGCGAAGCCGAGACGTTAATTGAGACTTCCAGGACCGCTACGGCCAAATAATGGCGGACAATTTCCCTGAGGAGGGGGCGGCGGTTTATCTGTAGGACTGCGGGATTTGAGCGTTTTGCGTTGTTTCTAGCTGTCAGATTTTCATGATTGCTGCTTCAGAACCTTCTTTTTCTTCGCCAGCGACTGCAGATTTGCACCACCGCAAGCGAGGATATTTTCTGGGTAGACGGTAGAACACGCCAACGGTGAACGATCCACCGAACCACCCACGCTGTCTCCGCGAAAGAATACTATCCTGCGAACTGTCACTTGTGTCATTTCTCTCGGGCCGATGTGCTCACTCAATGGCGGTCAAGTTCGGGCACACAATCTGGTCCTGCCCGCAAGGCAACTCGGGAATCGACAAATCACTCTGAGGCGAACCGGCGGGTATCTGTGGGATCAAGACGCTTTCCTGCGATGAATTTCGAAGCCGTTTCCATCCACCGGAACGAACTAGCATGAAGTCGGGGGAGCCATGCGTTCTTTGCGAGGTGGAAGCGGCGTTCAATCAACACCATTTGATTCCGCGGCATTGTCATCGGAAGTCTTGGTGGAAGAAGCGTTTCTCAAAAGAAGAAATGCAGCGAACGATATCGGTGTGCAAGATGTGTCATCGCACGATTCACAATCTGATCCCGGATGAAAAGGAAATCGGCCGCGACTACTACACGATCGAACGTCTCAAAACGCACCCAGCCTTTGCCAACTACTTGGCATGGAAGCGAAGGAGATTGGAGAGCGGGAAAAGCTGATGGGGCCGTGGGGCATTGCGCTAGAAATTGAATGCGCAAAAAGAAAGCCGCGGCAGGAGATGCCGCGGCGTGATGAATCGGATGCAGTGCAATCCGTGAATGGCGTGAAAACTAAGCGGCCGCGGCTTTGCCGCTGAGCATGGCTCCGGAAAGAGTGGTGTAGGTAAGTGTCCACGCTTCTTTGACTTCGTCGGTGAAGTCATCGCCCAGTCCCTGCCCGAGTGTCCAAAGCAAAGCTTCGCCCACCGTCGCGTAGCTGCTGTCGGGAACGGCGTACTCCACCGCATGCTTTCGCCCCAGTTCCTGAACCGTTGGAAGAATGGTCTCCAACCGATCCAAGGAAGCGACCGCCAAGGAGATTGTGCTCATGAGTTTCTTGCCCTGTTCGGACATGTCGCCTTTGAACAGTGATCGAAGACTCGGATCGAGTGTGAACAGACGGCCATAAAACAACTCCGCGGCTTGCTCGGAGATCGGTTTGACCTTTTCCCAGCTGTCTTTGACCATTGCGACTTGTTCGGGTGTCATCAGAAAGGTTTCCCTGTGGAAAGAAGGAAGATAAACGGGTGAAATGAATCGGTCTTCAAGAACGGTGTTGGTCAATCAATGGGAACTCGAACGATGACGCCACCCATCACGTCGTCTTTGGCGAACTCCGGATAGTCATCACCACGGTTCGGGTGATCGTTGTGGCAACTCCAGCAAGCTTCCGCGACGGCTTTGTCCGAGTAGGCTGCGACGAAGTACTTTTGGCCGCCAAGTTCTTCTTCACCGTAGAAGTTCTCCGTCGGGTTCTCCGCCAAGAAGTCGAGGGCGGTGACTTCGAGTTCGCTTTTGGGTTTGTTCTGTTCGTTCAGAGGCCACTTGCTTTTCAACGCGTAGGTGAAGCCGGCTTCGGGGTTTTCGAACACCAGTTCGGATCCCATGCGGAACATCTGTGCGGGCAAGGGAATGGTGTGCTCTTCTTCTTCCCAGTATTCGCTGGGTTCGACGGGGGCGTCTTGCTTCTTCAGACGCGTCACCACCTTGGAGGCGTAAACCGTGCGGTCGGCCATCATCACGGCATGCACCGCGTTGGAAAATTTCTTGTAGGGAACGCCCGGTTCCGCGTCGGGAGCCGATGTCGCAGAGGCGTTCGCTCCGCCACCACATCCGGTGCAGGCGATGGTCAACAGTCCGAGAATGCCGATCCAAGAATGGCTTTTGAAAGAAAAGGTCATGGTTGAGTCCTAAAATCGAGAAGTGGTCAATGGATGCACCGCGATCCTGATTTCGCCTTCAATCGAGAGAACGGGCAGAGTGTTCAGGCAACTCCATGCGGCACATGAAGTTCGCCGACTGTTCATTTTTTCTTGCGGCGAGCCTCCCTCTTTCTTTGCTGTTCGTCGAACCTGGCCTTGGCAAGGTCGACACTGTCGATGTGGATGGTTGGTGGTGCGTCAAAGCATTTCTGAATCAACTGTTCGTCGGCGAGTGCGTCGATGGAAAACCCGGGCCCGTGACAGTTCATGCAGACATCACGCAACATCTTTTCGTTGGGGCGTAGATTGTCGTTTTGGTTGTGCTGAACCCAGACTTCGCCGTCGCTGTCTTCCAACCGAGGCATGTGACAGGTCGCACAGGACACACCACTGCCGGCATCGGCTTCGCCACGCATCTCCGATTGCCAAGCGACGTGATGCCCGCTGCCCAAGTAAGATCGGCTGTGGTCGTCGTTGTGACAGCCAACACAGGCATCAACGGAAGCCGTTTGTGTGTCGAAGCGATGGCCGGGATGGCACGCATTGCAAGTGAGTTCGCGGTGTGCGGCATCCACATGCATCGGCAGTCGAGCCATCGCAGGCGTCATGGGCGACAGGTCTTGTGCCAAACGCATCCCGTGATGCCCTTGCACGAATGTTTCGACCTGTTTGGAATGGCAGACTTCGCAGCTCTGCATGGATACCATGTCGGACCAGGCGGTGACCGCGTCGGATGATTCGCCTGGTTGAGTTTGGTGGCAACCGCTGCAATTGACTCCCGCCGCCGCGTGAGCGGTCTCGCTCCAATCCGCCAAGAGTTCTTCGTTCAGCTCCCAGTCCGCCGGTGCATCCGCATCGTCAATGGTTAGCGGTGACGATGTCGCGTCGGAAGAGTCGACCTCGAGTCCGAGAACGATCATTTGATCCAAGAAATCTGGCTCGCCGGCATGCTTGACCAAAAAGTTCTCGTAGAGGGCCCGGTTGTCGTGGTAGTTATGGCAACCCGCGGTGGCACAAGAATCAAACGCGAAATTCGCGTGACTGGGGCGCGTTTCCAGCGTTTCTTGGTGGCAGTGGTAGCAATAGTCTGCTGGCATCGTCAGTCCCATCTCCAGCGTTTGCTCGGGCAGGTGTTCTCGATGGCAGGTGATGCAGCTTTGTGCGTCCAGGACTGACAAAAGCTCCGCGTTGGAGGGGTCGTTGAATTTGCTGGCGGGGTGAGTGTCCTTTGCTAACTTCAACTCGTCAGCGTGACAATTCAGACAAGCGTCTTCGCGAAGGCCGCTTCCTTCCGTGTGGCAAACATCACATCGGAGTTCGATTTGGTAGTGCCCGTGTGATGTGTCGCCCGGAAGGAACATGGTTTTGGTGCTGGCCGAAGACGCGAACGCGGAGTAAGCGATCACACCTCCGATCAAAAGGTTGATGCCAACCAACGCGAGCCATGCTTTTTGAACGCCACTCATATCAATACCAGTAGACGCTCAAGATGTGACCCGCCAACAAGGCCGGCATGGGCACGAACAACACGATGTGCATCCACGTCAATTTCGGACGCCAAGCTCGGACAAACATCGCTGAGTCGCCGGTCAACCGGTTTTCAAACGCGGAGGTGATCCCCGCTAGTCCGCCGACGATGGTTAGCAGGACAAAGGTCAGGCTCAATGCGAAGTTCAGGTGGTCGCCCATGCGGATACCGGTGTGCGCGATCAGACCCATTGCCATCAGGGTGCCGATCGAGGCATGGGCCGCACGCCACCAGCCGTAGTTTCCCCACTGCAGAAACCGCAGACGTTTCCTCATTGAAAAGGTCAATGCCAACACAAAGCAAGCCAGGAGCGAATAACCACTGACCTGTTTCAGGAAGTCATCTCGCCAAAGGATGTCGATCTCACGCCAGGGATCTTGGACGCTGGTTGCCAGAGGGATCGGTGGTGCCAGCAACACGATCAAACCAACCAGCACCGACAAAATCGAGCTGACCAAAACCATGGTGGCACCGCTGACTCGCGTTGGCGTCGCGGTTTCTCCCGCGAGTTCACACAGCAAGTTGCGACATGTACCGCAGGCGGTTCCCGCACCGGTGGCCAGCGACATTGCGGGGGCGGATTGGTGACCTTCGGAGATCGCGGTGCCCAATTGTTGCCGTGTGATGCCCATGCAGGAGCAAACCGTCGCGTGCCCGGGCCACTGGGCAATGGGCAGTCCCGTCCCGCCGACATACGGTGTGCCGGTACGGACGAAACGAACACGTTGGGTGGGCCACAAACGTTTGTGCTGGGCGACCGACATGCGGATTAGATCCACATCCTCCCAATGACCGACCGAGGCCGCGCCGACCATGCGGCCTTGTTCCAGCAAAAGTTTGCGGTGTCCTTCGTCACCGTCATGAGTGACAACGACACCGGAAGTGGATTCGCCGATCGCTTTGCCCAAGGTGATGACGGGAACACCCAAAAGTTTCAACTCGACCGATTCTTCGGTGTCGTTGAAAACGGCGGGTTCACCGAACAAGCGAGCCGCCAAGACATCCGCCATTCGGTAGCACGGTGCGACCAGTCCGTGAATGTGGCCTTCGACAGCAGCACATTCGCCAATCGCATAAACGTTTGGAACGCTGGTTTCCAATTGACGATTGACGGCGATGCCGCCTCGCGGACCGAGCTTCAACCCGGCATCGCGGGCCAGTTCGTCTCGCGGGCGAATCCCGGCGGCGACCAAAACAATGTCGACGTCGAGAGGTTCCGCGTTTTGGAAGTTCAGCGAGAGTTGGCTGCCTTTGGCAACGATGCTTTCGGTTCGACGTGTCACATGAACGTCGACGCCCAACTCTTGCACCTTTTCTCGTAATACTTTGGCGCCTTGCGCATCGAGTTGACGAGGCATCAAGCCAGGTGCAACTTCCAAAATGGTTGTCCGCAAGCCAAGGTTTTGAATGACTTTCGCGGCTTCGAGGCCGAGCAAACCACCACCGATGACGGCCGACGTTTTGGCGGAGGTCTGTTGAACGTATTGCTGGATCGCTTGAAGGTCGTCGATCGTCCGGTAAACAAACACACCCCGTTGTTTGGTACCTTCGATCGGTGGCACCCAAGGATACGAACCGGTCGCCAGCACCAATTGATCGTAAGTGTGTTTCGCTCCCGTGTCGTCCGTCACGACCTGTTGTTCGGGATCCAAAGCGGTGATGCGACGCCCGACTTGCAATCGGATCTTGTGTTGTTGGTACCACTCCTTCGGTGACAACAACAAATCGTCTTCGGTGCTGCCGGACATCAACGATGACAGATTCACTCGATCGTAAGCCGGTCTTGGTTCTTCGCCGAACAGCGTAATCTCGAATTCCGTTCCGTCGGAATGTTCGATCAATCGTTTGCAAAGTCCGTGAGCTGCCATGCCACCACCGACGATCACCAAACGCTTCGTCGACACAGCATCGACGTTGGCTGGCGGATTGGCGGAGATCGCAACTGACATGGCAGACCGAGGGTGCGCAACGAAGTGGCAAGGACGAGGGGTGTGCAGGCAGCGAGCTGTTCAGCACACATCGCCACTAATTGCACAGACCATTCCAAATCGGTCTGGGTTGTCCCCGTGTCGGGTGCCAACGGCGGTCGTCGGTCGATTAAGGGGGATCATTCCACAAAGATGCATGTGTTGGGCATCTATTGGGGCGCAGGATGAGGGCGCATTTTGCGTCTGCGACGATGACGCGGATTGTCTGGTTGAAAAGGCAGGCAGTGGGCTGCCGATTCTGCGAGCAATCGTGCGCGCTGTTTGGGCACGCGGACAGTCGTGCCTGATTCGCAGGCCGGGGGCATTTTAGGGCATTGCACCACCGAGTCTGGTCAAGAGTTCTCCCGAACATCCATCGCAGGAGTTCCATCGAAGGTGCTCGGTCGCCCCGCCGCCGTGGCTCGGGACCTACGTCGCCGACCATCTTCTCAGCCAATCACTTCGAGCTGGCAGTCTTCCAGTTTGACGCTGACGCCTTGTTCCATGAAGCGGACGGCGACGAGCAATCGCGATTCGCCTTCGCGTCGGATCACCGTTCCTTCGTACCCTTTGAACGTGCCGTTTTTAACGCGGACCTCTTCGCCTGGTTCGATGCGGCTTTCCAAAGTCAGCGGCACGCCCATTTCAATCAGACTGCGGATCTGCTTCAAATCCTCCAGCAGATGATCCACCTGCAGGATCTCGGACGCTTTCAAGATCGAGCCGGTGCAGATGGCTTGGTATTTCGCGTGTTCATCGCCGCGTAAGAAAACGTAGGTCGAGAACAACGGAACATAGGATTCACGCAGTCTTCCGTTGGGCGAACGAAAACGCTGCATGATCAGGGGAGCGTAGTGGGGGACTTGAAGCTCTCGCAGTTTTCGCATCACGGTCTTCTCTTGGCGCGAGCGCGTGTAGAGCAACCACCAAGGCGAATCAGCCGATTCCGCTTGATCGATCAAGTCTTCCGGATAGCAATCAGGTTCGAAAGGCAGGATAGGCATCGTGAAGACAACGTCCGTGTTCTGTGGTGGGGATGCAAGTGGCAGGAGGTTCTCGTCAGTTCATGCTGCGGCAGGCTTCAATCGCGCGGATCACTTTCTCCGCGGGAACATCACCCACGAGCGATACATCGCCGATGCGATTGGGCAGGATGAATCGCAGCTTTCCGTGGGCGACCTTCTTGTCGCGTGCCATCACGGGCAGCATTTGATCCGGATCCGCTTCTTTCCAAACCAGTGGCAGTTTCGCGGCTTCCAAGACCGCCGTTTGTTCTTCTAGCAGACTTGGGGGGCAGAGTTCCATGTCGATGCCCAGCCGCGCGGCCATTTGCATGCCAATCGCGACGGCTTCCCCGTGCAAGCAAACGCCGTAACCCGCGGTGGCCTCGATCGCGTGGGCAAAGGTGTGCCCGTAATTCAAAATCGCACGCCGTCCCGATGTTTCACGCTCGTCTTCCGCGACCACACGAGCTTTCGATTCGCAACTTCGCGTGATTGCGTGTCGCAGTGCGTCGGGATTTCGTTCGGCAAGACTTCCCGTGTTGTCTTTCAACCAACTGAAGAACTCTGCGTCTTCGATCACGCCGTACTTGATCACCTCGGCCATGCCGCTGATGAAATCACGATCGGGCAGAGTCGATAGAGTCTGTGTGTCGATCCAAACCATTTGTGGCTGCCAGAAGCTGCCCACCATGTTCTTGCCGCCGGGCAGATTGATTCCGGTTTTTCCGCCGACACTGCTATCAACCATGGAAAGCAACGTCGTGGGGACCTGCACAAATCGTAAGCCTCGCGTGAACGAAGCCGCGGCGAAACCGGCTAAGTCACCAACGACGCCTCCGCCCACCGCAACCACGACGCTTTGTCGATCCGTCCCGGATTCCAGCATCGTGTTCCAAATCGTTTCGAGCTGAGCGACCGATTTGCTGGTCTCGCCCGAGGGAACTTGGATGTTGGTCACGCGGATGTTCATGCCCGCGAGAACCCGTTCGACTTGGTTCGCCACCGTGTCGGCAATCGCGGCATCGTGAATTAGCACCGCATGACTGCATGATCCAACGGAATCTTGAAAGCTGGAAGCAAAGTCGACGGGGTTGGAGCCATCGGCTTGGGAGGTGGTGATCCAGATTGGATAGCTACGCTCGCCCAGAGCGACTTCGATCGATGGAGATGCCATGGGGATAGGAAAGAATGCTTCCAAGTGGGGTTCAGTTGGGTTGGGGCAACGTCCGTTGCACGGTTAGGATAGTCTAGCCCGCGAGACGAAAATGCGGCAGGGAACGTCGGCGGGTTGCAGCCGGATTGGCGGCCGTAAAACCTCAGTGATTCCATGCCTTTTGGCCTCGTTTTTACCTGTTCGAACTTGATTGTGCCTTTGATGACTGACGCTGACTCCGGCGAACTGGATTCCCTCGAATCGGGAGTCGACTTGGCTCATGCTGACAAATACAACGACCCCCGGGTTCGGGTGACGTTTCGGCATGTCTTCGCGTTGATGATGATTTTCGTTGTGGCGGTCATCGTTGCGTTCGGCAGTCTCTATGCCCGGCGGACTCAACTCGAAAAGACGACTGATTTTTGGGGGCCGGATACGATCACCGCGTTGCAGTTGGGCGACCATGTTGAGTTGATGCCCGGTCCCGGTTCTGAATTTGAACAAGTCGAGCTGACCGCGTTTCCAGGCTTGGGCCATTTGCGCAAAGCGTTGCTGGATGAGCGGCACTACGAGTGGGATTCGCTGGAGTCCGCGCCGGTGGTGGACTTGGTTGGAAAGCCGCTGGCGCCGGGGCAATTCGAAGAGGATGCGGGCGAGCCTCGAGTGGTTCGTTTGGAGTTTTCCGACCCGCACTACAAACGTGTGCCGCCATCGTTGATCGATGTGGAGTTGGCGAGTGGAACGGTTGGCCCCGCCGACGGATCCAAGCGAATCCGAGTGAACGATCGTGTGCGTCCCGCGCTGCGTCACCAATTGGGATTGTTGATGAAGGTCAGCGAGATGCGCTACGATCGCCGCGGGGAGGAAAAAGCGGCGAGCGATGAGGAGTGAGTGTGAGGATGGTGGTTTGATTGTTTGGGTTGGTGGATGTCGTTGATGCGGTAGATGCGGTAGATGCGGTAGATGCGGTAGATGCGGTAGATGCGGTAGATGCGGCACCGTACGGCTTGCGCCGTGACGCTAGATGCATTCCCGGTAAGTCCGGTTCCACCGGACGATAGATTGATCACACCTGAAAAACGTGTTGTCCGGTGGAACCGGACCTACTTTTGGTGTGGGACTCCGTTGGATGAAGCACCGTACGGGTTACGCCGTGACGCTAAGAACGGTGGATGAGCAACATTCCCGTAGGTCCGGTTCCACCGGACGATGGATTGATCACACCTGGAAAAACGTATTGTCCGGTGGAACCGGACCTACTTTTGGCGTGGGACTTCGTTGGCTGAAGCACCGTACGGGTTACGCCGTGACGCTCAAAACGTTGGATGAGCAACACTCCCGTAGGTCCGGTTCCACCGGACGCACTAATCAAAACCGCCGGGGGATCCAAAGCACCAACGCGGCAAGGATGACGTGAATGGCGACGGCGATTGCGAATCGAATTCGATAAGACGTCTTGGCCGTTTTGTGGCGAAGCCGACGCCCGGCGAAGATCGCTCCTGGCCATCCACCCAGCGCACTGGCGGTTAGCAAAACGTTCTCAGGAATTCGTCGCTTGCTGGCCCGAGCCGCACGTTTGTCGATCCAATACAAAACCGCTGTCACCGCACTGGCGAAAACAACTTCCGTGGCGATGATAGGTGGCAGCGTCATGGGCCGTTTCTCCTGTGGCGTCTTCGGTTCCCGTCGCAACGCGTGGGGATTCGCACGTTCATCGGCATGATCTCGCGGACTGATTCCGGGATCGTACTCCAATCCCTTCATCGCATGTCATCACGTTCACGGAAAGCCCGCTCGAAAGCAAAAGCTGATCGCGAAGGCAAAACGACTTTCAAGAACACATCAAGTGGGAGCTTCGGCGACGGGATTTTGTCGGGAGGCAAAACGTCCCCAGGTGGCAACGCCGATGGCAGCGAGAAATGGAACGTACCGTATCCGAATGGTTTGCCGTCGGACCGACCTCTGGATCCCGACGACTACTTTGAACAGCTCGCTATTTGGCTCGATTTGGAAGGCGATGCCGAACGAGCCCGGCTGGCTCGGTTGAGACAGATTCGCTCGCAGCGAGATGTTGAGAGCACCGGCCAGGCGATCGTTGGATTGGATTTGGTCGATTATCACACCGGGTTGGCCGGTCGCTATCTATTGGATTTGGCCAAACCGGGCGGCAAAGAATTGCCCATGAACCGGTTGAAGGTGGGTTCGCCGGTCGTGTTGTCGATGGACGATGACCCATCCGACGAAGGAATCGCCGGCGTGGTCAGTCGACGCAAAAATCACTCGATCCAAATTGCGACCGAAGTGTTTCCCGCTCGTGACCGGACGGAAGGCTCCGGCGGTAAGTCGGGGAAACGTCCGTCGGCGTCTCTTGCGTCAGATCGGTTTCGATTGGATTTGTCGCCCGATGAAACGACTCGACAGCGTCAGTTGGCGGCGATGGGCAAAGCTCAAAACGCTCGCGGGCGTTCGGGCAAGCTGCGCGATGTCTTGTTGGGAATCAAAACGCCGCGCGTCGACGGGAATCCCATCGACACCCATGAGATCGATCCGGAAAGTTTCGCCTTCGAGCTCAACGACATCGAATTCCGCACCGAGCTGAACCCGCCTCAACGAGACGCCGTGGCATTTGCTTTGATGGCGGATGATGTGGCGATCATTCACGGGCCTCCGGGGACAGGCAAAACGACCACGATTTCCGAAATCATCGCTCAATCGGTATTACGGGGCGAACGCGTGTTGGCTTGCGCCGCCAGCAACACCGCGGTGGACAACTTGCTGGAACGGTTGGTGCGTCTGATGCCCAACGTTGTTCGCGTTGGCCATCCAGCTCGCGTGTTCGAGTCGCTGCAAGAACACACTCTGGATGCGTTGGTCGAATCCGATCCGACGAACGCGGTGATCAAGGATCTACGACGCGAGTTGGATCAAATTCTGCGAGAGGCCAACCGTCCGTTTCGAGGCGACCCGGGGCGTCAACGTCGCCAACGCCGAGAGCTGTTCGCGGAAGCCGGTCGATTGCGAGGTTTGATCCGTTCACAAGAACGAAGCATTGTTCGATCCGTGATCGATCGCGCGGACGTGATCTGCACCACGACAACGATCGACGAAGAATTGCTCAGCGATCAATCATTTGATTTGGTGGTGATCGATGAATCGTGCCAGTGCACCGAACCGGGGATGTGGCAAGCGATTTTGCGAGCCGACCGATTGATCTTGGCCGGGGATCACTGCCAATTGCCACCCACGGTGCTGTCAGACGAAGCCGCACGAATCGGGATGCGAGAATCGTTGATGCAGCGTTTGGTGCAGCGTCATGGCCAGCGGATCTATCGCCGGTTGACCGTTCAGTACCGAATGCACGAATCCATTATGCGATTCAGCAGCGACCATTTCTACGAAGGAACATTGGTTGCCGACGCGTCCGTCCGAAGCCACCGTTTGTGTGATTTGGAGAACGTCGACGATTCCGATTTTACGCGAGAACCACTGCTGCTCATCGACACGGCCGGGGCGGGATACGAAGAAGAATTGGAGCCCGACGGTCAGAGCAAGCTGAACCATGGGGAAGCCAAAATCATCCTGCAATTGGTCAAGCGATTGGCCGACGCGGGAGTCACCGGGGATCAAATCGCGGTGATCGCGCCTTACGCCGCACAAGTCCGCAATTTGCGAATGCGATTGGACTTGGACGGCATCGAGATCGACACGGTCGATGGGTTTCAAGGCCGTGAAAAAGAAGTCGTGTTGATCACCATGACTCGTTGCAACCCCGATGGCGAGATTGGGTTCTTGTCGGACCGTCGTCGCAGCAATGTGGCACTGACGCGAGCCAAACGGAAGCTCATTGTGGTCGGCGACAGTGCAACGCTCTGCGGTCACGAATTCTATTCCGA
This sequence comes from Rhodopirellula halodulae, assembly GCF_020966775.1. Taxonomy (NCBI): domain Bacteria; kingdom Pseudomonadati; phylum Planctomycetota; class Planctomycetia; order Pirellulales; family Pirellulaceae; genus Rhodopirellula; species Rhodopirellula halodulae. The sequence goes on from NZ_JAJKFV010000009.1 coordinate 121,555, forward strand.
CCTCTTCGGTTACTTCGAAGAGGCCGGTGCCTACCACAGCGTCTTCACCTTGGAAGAAGCCTGATCAGTCTCATTTGCTTGCGGTCTGCTGCTCGCGAGGGCGATCGTTTCCCTCAAGGATGATTGCCGGGGCGTTGATGTTTCCGAGCAACAACTTGTCGTCGCTTGCGAAGAAGTACGCCCCATCGACGGTAGGGTCGGCAGTAGCACGCCGGCCCATCTCGCGTTCCGTTTCCAAGTCCCAAAATCTGACGGTTTTGTCGCTCATTGCCGTCATGAGTGTTCTCCCTTCATCAAGAAAAGCGAGCGAGTGCGGGTTGGCTCGAAAACCTCGCAACAATGAAATCTGTTCCTGGGAAGGGAATTTCTTGACTCGAAACGTTCTTCCGCGTTGATACATGGCGATCAGCTTGCCATCGTCGCTGAACTGGATGTTGTGATAAGCGTTCGAAAGGTCGCATTGTTCGAGCAACGTGACCTTACCATCTCGATAAAGCAAAAGTTGATTTTGTCTTTTGACTAGCAAAGCGGAATGGTCACCAGGAATGTTGTGCAGTTGGCGGAATCCTTCTCCGTCGAAGACGATCTCATTTTGAAGTTTGAACTCATCCGGCGAATACACTCGCAAGCGATCGTGGTAGAGCAAGCAAAGCGAATCGCTTGTGTATCGAAAGTCGATGCATTCTCGCTTCGGATCGTAGGGTTGAATTTTGTGAACAGGTAGCCCCGTCTCAAGATCCGTGATCAGCACATCCTTTTCAGAAATGGTTGCTGCCTGAAGCCCGTCATTGGACACGGCGACGTTGAAAAGTCCCGCAATTGGAATGTGACAGAGCTTCACGAGTTTCGTTTCCGGCCTCTGGTGATCATAGAGCCACAAATGACCATCAAATGCGCGAGTGTAAATTTTCGAGCGTGTGATGGGGTGCCGGAACGTGTAAGCCGCAAAAGAGCGATCTTTGTTCTGGTCGTGAAAATCGAGAGACTCAGACAGTTGTTTTGAGAGATCCCAAAGACGCACGTCTCCGTCGAGACAGGTTGATATTAGTTTGGGAATTTGATCGCCATTTGGGACAATCGCTACACTCGAAATGCCGCTGTCGCTCGCCTGAATGACAGTTGTATGAAAGAGTTGACGGTCAGCATTGGTTTGGTTCAGGTCCCAAAAATACAGAAGGCCCTCGTCGGTTCCCAAAGCAAGGTAACGACCGTCCGCACTCAGGTCAGCGTCTCTGATGTGGGAAGGAAGCTTGTCGAGGTACGCGACTAGTCGTTGATCCTTTCCGTCAACGACACGGATTGCATTGAAATCGCAAATGGCAAAACGCGGGACACCGATCTCAGGCAAAATCGCGGTTGCAAAGGCAAGTGAAATTCCCCGCGAGGGCACATCGTAGGCCACGCCATCAGTTGGCACGCTAACACGCAGCAAATCATGTCTGCCTGGGATTCTCCATACAGCAGCCACCTCGTTCGTATCACCAACGAACTCCAGGCACTCGTTGCGTGATTCGCTGTCGAATTCGGCGACTTTCTCGCCGTCGACGGAGAAGACGAACAGTTTCCGATAACGCTCCGCGGTGGCGAAGAGTTTTCCATCCGCTGAAAAGGCCGCGGACTCGATCGAATTCAAATGCCCAAGGAATGCGTGTTCGACGGTGCCGGTCTCGACGTCACAAAGGATCGATTCGTTGATGCCGAGGCTGGTGTTGGTGCCGGTGACAAAGGACTTTTTGTCCGGGCTGATTGCAATCGCACAAAGCTTTTCCCCGACTTCGTGCTTTCGAATCACTTTCTGTTGAACGAGATCGATGACGTGCACCATGCCGTCGTGGCCGACCGAAAGTGCCAGTGTTCCATCATCCGACACGGCGACTTCTCGAGCTTCCGGTTCGTGCCGAGTCAGCAACACGGATTCTTGGGGACGCGTCAATCGCTCGAGATGCCGCCAAGCGAAGTGCGTCTTTTTGAATTCGGGTTCCGTGTCAGGGTGGTATTTCAGAAGGAGTTTCCTAGCCTCGGGCAAATTGTGCGACTCGTACGCTTGGTAGGCCAGCGTCATGTCGGCAACATACAATTGACGTTGAAGCTCTGAGCGACTGCTGTTCAGTTCCGCGTTGGTCAGCGACAACTCTTCGTTGGTGTCCGCCAGCGTCGCATTGATTCGCATCAATCGACCGGAATAGATCGTGATGGTGGCGATCACCGCGACGATCGTCGTGACCGTTCCAATCAAAGCGGCCAACGCCACGAGAGGATTGCGTTCGCTCCAACGATACAGTCGCTCGCTCCAACCGGGCAATTTTGCCGCGACGGCTTCGTGATTGGCGAACCGTCGCAAATCGGCGGCCAACTCTGCCGCCGTTTGATAGCGATCCTTCGGCGAAGTCGCCATGCTGCGAAACAAGATCGCTTCGAGTGAACGCGGCAAATTTTCGCGAAAGGCTCGGGCGGGGAGGTGCGTTCCCTGGGCGACTCGGTTCAAAATTTGGTCCCTGGATCCTGAGAACGCTCGATGTTGCGTGATCCATTCGTAAAGGGTGACACCCAGACTGTAGATGTCGGATTGAGCGGTGGCTTGTCCGCCGGAGCCCGATGTTTGTTCGGGGCTCATGTAAGAAGGCGTTCCAACCATGTGCCCGGTCATGGTCAACGCTGTGTTGTCCTCTTCGTTGAACGCTAGCCCGAAGTCGGTCAACCAGATTTTGCCTTGCTCGTCGATCATCAGGTTCGATGGTTTAACATCGCGGTGGATGATTCGCTGCTGATGCGCCGAATGCAACGCGTCGGCAATATCAGCGATGGATTTCGCGATGTACTCCAGCGAGTCGTGACGACGTTCAGCCGTTGATGGCGGGCTGTCTTGGGTGTCTTTGCGTGTCGCCAAGGTGAACGATTCGGAACCTTCGATTCCGTTGAGTTCCATGATGCGTTCGGCCAGGGTGATGCCATTGATGTAACGCATCACCAAGAACTGCATTCCGTCTTGAACCCCCGAATCGAGGAGCGGCACCACATGTTCGTGGTTCAACTCCTGGACCACGGATGCTTCGCGAGAGAACCGTCGTTGCAGCCGCAGATTGTCCGCGACTTGCAGCCGAATCAGTTTTAACGCGACTTGTTTGCCTGACGTGGTGTCTTCGCCGAGATAGACATCGCCCATTCCGCCCGAACCGAGCGCCCGAAGAATCCGATACTTGCCAAAGTGAGAGTCAGAGAATGAGTCCGCTTCTGATTCCGTGTTGGTCGTCTGCGTGGCGTCTTCGGAAAAGCGAGTCACAGTGGCGGCGGAATCCAATGAGGCAGATTACGGAACGAGCCAGCAAGAAGGCCGGCTGCAAAGCAGCGTTCGAACGCTAGTTTGGTCGGACGCTAGCTTAAGGTGTGCCGAAGAGTTTTTCACGAGAAGTCTCGGTCAACCACAGATCAAGCGGCGTGTATTCGGACCCCGCGAGCAGCATATTCGCATCGCGAAAGAAATGCAGGCGGTTGCGTTTGTGCGCTCCCACCGGTAAAGAGCCCATTTCACGTTCGCTTTCTAAGTCCCAGAATTGAACCAATCCATCTTCTCCCGATGTGATGGCCGTTTTGGCGTCGTCCAGCAAAAGGCAATCGCCCGTACTTTTGGTGGTCCCACGTAGCATCGCGATGGTTTGGTTGTCGGGATAGGACTGGACGCGAATCAGGCGGTTGTCGTGGATGATCGCCAATCGGGTTCCGGATGAATCGAAGATGATTCGTCGGATGTAGTCAGAGCCGGTATCCGCTGAGTGATACGGTCGCACCCGCTGTCCATCGAAGTGGTACAACCCTTTGTTCATCTGGATCAAAAACGTCGACGTGTTCGGGACTGGAACCAATTCGCCTGAGTTGTCTTCCGGCAACGCGATGATTTGGTCCAGGTCGAACGAGGTTTCGGAGTAGACGTGGATTTCGTCGTTGTACAGCAGATAGATGCGTCCCTCGCGATATTTCACGTCGCGGATGATTTTCGCTGAATCAAAGGGTTCGATCTGTGCGAGTTGGCGATCCGTCAGCAGGTTGTAGATGTAGATTTTGTTGCGTGATGCAACCGCCAGTCGCGTTTGATCTTCGTTGGTCGTGAGGAAGTTGGTGTCGCGAATGTCGTGGCGTGCGATCACTCGTAGCCGTCCGGCATCTTTCATCGGGTTGTAGTGTGCGACCGTGCCGTTGACCAAACGCAGGTACAGATCGGGTGATCCCAGAAACGGCGAATGCACCGATACCAAGCGTGTGGCATGCGAATCCATTTTGCCGTCGGTGGGCCGCAGCGGCATGCTGCGTTCCGGATCCCAAAGTTGGACTTGGCCGTCCTCGCAGGTGGAAACGAATCGCGGAATGCGTTTCTTGTCAGGAAGCACTCGCAGGCTGCTGATCGATCCTTCGGAAACGGGAATCACCAGCGGACGAAGCAACTCGCCCGTCACGTTGCGTTGTTCCAGGTCCCAGATGAGCACCAAGCCTTCGTCGGTCCCGCAATAGGCAATGCGACCGTCTTGGCTGATACCAACACACCGACCAGTGCCCAGTTTCAGATCAAAGTCCACCGCGAGGTCTTTCTTGCCGGCGTCTTTGACCATGATGTCGCCGTAACCATGTGCAATGAATCGATAGTCATCCGGCTTGGTTGGCGACGGGCAAAAAGCGAATTCGCAAAGGGTCGTGTTGAGATCGATCGGTTTGATTGTGTCCGTTTCCGGATCCCATAGATGGATCTCACGTCGAGTCTCGTTGTCCATTGTGAACGCCAATCGGCCGTCCTCAAGGAACTGAAGCGTTTCGTTTCGAGCGCCCGAGTGAATGGTTTTGATGTGTTCGCCGGAGATGTCGTGGATCTGAATGTCGCGGTAACGGCCTCCGGTTGCGAATCGTTGCCCATCGCACGAAAAGGCAGCGGACTCGACGTTGTGCCAATGCCCCAGCAGACCCACGGTTTCTTTTCCAGTTTCAATTTCCATCAAGCTGATGCGATTGAAACCTAGGTTTTGATTCAAACCTGCCAAGAAGTGTTTCTTGTCGGGGCTGATCGCGATCGCATAAACGGTGGCTTGCAAATCATGTTGATGCAAGACTTTGTTCTGGACCAGATCGATCACGTTCACGATGCCGTCTTCGCTGACCGAGACCGCCATTTCGCCATCGGGTGACACAGAGACTTCGGTGGCGGGGCTGGTGTACCGAGTCAGCTCAACCGACGGCGGTGGCGAGGTGAGTTGATCCAGGACTTGATAGGGAAGTCGGGATCGGTTCTCAATCTCATCGTCGGACTGATACTTGTCCAACAACTCTCGAGCGGACAAAAGGTTGGATGAAGCAAATGCCTTGTAGGCCAGCGACATGTCGGACACATAAAGCTGATGACGAAGTTCAGCTTCGCGAAGTTCCAACTTCAGGTTGGCGGCGATCAGGTTGTCGTTGGAGTTTTCCAGTTGTTGGTTGATGCGAACCAATTGTTCGGAATAGATCGCCTGCATCCCCAACACGGTCACCACCAAAACCGCAACCGCAATCAATCCAGTTGCCGCGACGGCGGGATTGCGTTGGCCCCATTTCAGTGCTCGTTCGGTCCATCCCGGCATTTTCGCGACGGTGCGTTTGCCGTCGGCGAATCGACGCAGATCCGCGGCGAATTCGGCGGCGGTGGGATAACGATCCATCGGCGACCGCGACATCGCTTTGCATATGATCGCTTCTAACGCGGCGGGGACCTCTGGCCGAATGCTGCGTGGCGTGACAATGCTGCCGTGGGCGATGTTGGTCAGCACCTGTTCGCGATTGCCTTGGAATGGACGCTGAAGCGTTGCCCATTCATAAAGCGTAGCACCCAGGCTGTAGATGTCCGAACGGCGTGTGACTTCGCGATGGGAGCCAAGCGTTTGTTCGGGGCTCATGTATGCCGGCGTGCCGACCAAGTCACCGGTCATCGTGATCGCGGTTTGTTCGTCTTCCATCAGAGCCAACCCGAAGTCGGTCAGCCAGATCTTGCCGGTTTGATCCAGCAACAAGTTGGATGGTTTGACGTCGCGGTGGATGATTCGGTTCTCGTGAGCGCTTTCCAACGCGTCCGCGACATTGGCGATGGATTTCGCCATGAACTCGAACGTTCCCGGGCGACTGTCGGAAGCGATCGGGACCGCAGAGATCACCGCAGTGTCCGTGGAGGCGGTCGCCTCACCGCTGTGGTGCTCGACAATCCCTTTGGCTTCCAAGATCGAATCGGCCAGCGTTTGACCGTCGATCAGCTTCATCGCCAGATAAGGCGTGCCGTTTTCTTGGCCGGTTTCCAGCAACGGCACAATGTGTTCGTGATCCAATTCCTGGATCAGTTTGGCTTCGCGTTGAAAGCGGCGGCGAAACCGTTGCTGATCGTGCACTTGATGCTGCAAGACCTTTAGCGCGACCTGACGGCCGGTCGCGACGTGAGACGCCAAATACACCTCGCCCATTCCGCCAACGCCCAACGTGCGGATGAGTTGGTAGTCGCCGAGGTGCCGAGCGGTCATTCCCTCCGAAGTCGATGTCCGAACTTCTGTTGGGGCGTCTGTATGTCGGGACACGTTTGCAAAGACTGAGGATGAAACGAGATCGAACTCAACGCATCGTATTCACTCACATTTGTCCATCGTAGTCGATCTCGCAACAACAAACACAAGAATCGCAAACTTGCGCATTTCTTTCGCATTGACAATCCGCCGTGCAGTCGTAGCGGTCATTTCTGCGTAAACGGCGGGAATCACGGCCAATTTTGATAGCACAGGGGGCGTACAAACCGCTCTGTGCTTGAGTGTCCCACTGAAGTACTACTCGCATCTAGACTCGCGGGGAAGGGGCCACCGTGCTGAGTCGCCGCCCCGAACTCCATTCCAGTCGGCCACCCGTTGAAAACAATTCGCCCAGAAAATCTTTCCGCGACGGCTCGCCAGCGACGACAAAAGTCCGATTCTGCGTCTTCGCAGTGGATCGTGCTCGTCAACGAACCGTGAAATTGCTCGGCCACGCGAATCATGTCGGGCTCGCTGGGGCAACGGACCAAAATGGACAATGGGCCGAAGGTTTCCGAATGCAACCAGTGGTCATTGATCGCAGTTTCGACGGGCATTGCAAACCAGTGTGCACCCCGGTGCCACGGGCCGTCCGTGGACGACGCGTCCGCGATGAACAGCTCATCTACTTCCGCAGCGGCACGTAGTTTCGCGACGCCTTGATCGAATGCTTCCGCGATTGGACCGCTGAGCATGGGCAGGTTGGGCTGGCTAGCGAGGATCTGCTTGGTTGCATCGATGAACGCCTCCGCGTCATCGTCGTGGATCACAACCACACCAGGCTTGGTGCACATGTGCCCGTTGCCGAAACGCAATGACGCGGCGAAGCCTTCCGCGATCGATGTCATTCGATCGGCGATCGCTTCGCGGGTCAGGAAGACAGGGTTGGTGCTGCCCAGTTCCGCGAAAATGGGAATGGGGTTGTCGCGTTCCAGGACGGCTTTGGCCAAGGCACGACCTCCTTGGGGGCTGCCGGTGAATCCGACGGCGGAGATCGCAGGATTTTGGACGAGCGTCAACGAGGTTTGCGGCGTTCGACCGTGAAGCAATTCGAAGGTGCCATCGGGCATCGAAGTTTTCCGGATCGCTTCTTTGACCGCTTGGCCGAGTAACTCGCATGTGCCGGGATGGCTGGGGTGCGATTTCACAATGACTGGGTTACCCGTCGCGATCGCGGCGACAAAGTCATTACCAATCACCGAAATCGCCAGCGGAAAATTGCAGGCTCCGAAAACGGCGACGGGACCGAGCGGCACAAAACGACGAGTCATCCGCGGCTTGGGAAACGGTTTGCGATCTGGATCGGCGGGATCTTCGGCGGTTCGATCCCAAGGACGCTCCACCGCCAAACGAGCGAACAGGTCCAATTGCCCAGTGGCTCGTTCAAATTCACCTTCGACGCGGGCGCGGACATAGCCGGTTTCTTGCTCGCAACGCTCGACGATAGCTTCTCGCCGGACGCGGACTTCGGTTGCCACGGCTGATAAGAATTGGCTCAGTCGCTGTGGCTCGGCACTTCGCAGCTCAATCGCAGCGTCAGCAGCCCGTTGGCAAGCCGAATGGATTTGATCCGACGTTGCTTCGGCGAAAGTGCCAGGTAGCAGTTCGCCCGTCGCGGCGCAGGTGGCTGAGAAAGCGGCTGGGAAGGTGGTCATGGCGGTGTTGAGAGAGCAAGGTTTGGATTCAGCGTTTCCGCAAAACGAACAGCGCGTCGGTCAGGTCATTGTCCATTTCGCGTTGCTCAGTGATCTCGTAGTCGAAGTCATGCACGCCCACGATTTCGAACACATCGTCGACGGATGCCAAGAGGTCAAACGCTTGTTTCGGCGTGTAGACGCGAAGCGGGAATTCCGATCGCAAACGCTCGACGACTCCGTTGCGTTTGGTGGCTTTGATCGAGACGCGAAGAGTTTCACGGCGTTTGCGTCGTTGGAAATCGATGACTTTGAGTGTCACGCTGATCTGGGTCCCACCGTGAGCGGCTTTCCACCGTTCGGTGCAATCCGGATCCGCGTCCATGGGGATGCAATGAAAACCCAAAATGTAAATGCCGCCGGGACGCAGCGAGTCCGCCACGGATTGCAGATGCGACACCGCGGAGTCTTCGTCCAGCATGTGGCGAAACGTGTTGAACGTGCAAAACGCCGCGTCGATCTGTGGCGAACAAACATGAGTCGTCATGTCGCCGTTGATCAGATCCGCCGACAATTTTCGACGTTGCAATCGACGGCGCAGATAAGCGAGCATCGCGTCATTGTTGTCCAGACCGATGACGTCGTACCCGCGGGCTGCTGAAGCGGCCACCAAGCGACCGCTGCCGCATCCGGGTTCATAAACTCGCGAAACGGTTCCTGTCGCGTACCGCTGGTAGGCCTCGTCAAAGAATGCCATTTCGGCGGTCGTTTCGTCACGAAAGACCATGTCAAAGTACTGAGGCCGGTCGTACCAATCGATCGTGGCCGAGGCGGACTGTTTTCGTGGCGTCGATGCAGACTTTCTCTTCGGAGGGCTCTGTGTCACGGCGCGAGTCGAGGAAGGCATGAGGCGAAATCGTCAGAGATGAATGAATTTTCGTTTCAGACGCTGCGGTCTGGGTGACGACTGTAACGATTAGACGGCTTGTCCGCATTCTCCCACTTGTTCCGCCTAGGAAACTTCGACCATGTCTTCGGTTGAACACTCTTTTCATGTGCCTCCGTTCCCTCCCTTCCCCAGTGCGGAGCGTTACGTTCCCGTTGGATCACAAGACGAGGCACTGCAGCGAATCCAGCGAGCCATCGAGGCTTGGGAGGCCATTTCGCTGGTCATCGGACCACCCGGTGTCGGGAAATCGTTGCTTTGCCAAATGCTGCTCAAGCAGTTTGCCGGTCGTCGCGAAGTCGTGATGTTTGGCGATGCGATGTTGGACAACCCGGTTCTGTTTCAAAAACACTTGCTGACGCGACTGAATCGCGTTCAGGGGATCCACTCCACGCCACTGGAACCGGGCGAGGATCCTCAGTTTGCTTTGGTCGAACGTTTGGCTCGCAGCACCGCCGAATTCCCCGGCTTGTTGTTGTTGGTCGATGAAGCTCAAGCGTTGACGCCCGAAGTCTTGGAAACCATTCGCATCATCACCAACACGATGAGCGAAGGTCAGCCTCGTGTCAGCGCCGTGTTGTTGGGCGGACCGAAGCTGGACGAAACGTTGGCATTGCCATCGTTGGAAGCCTTGGTGCAACGAGTCGCCACGCGTTGCTACTTGCACCCGCTGAACGGCGATGAAGCGATCAAGTACGTGCAGCGTGTGATCGAAAAGTGCGGGTCGAAACCCAGCGAAGCGATCACCGACGAAGCGATCATCGCGATTCACAAAGCTTGCAGTGGCACGCCACGTTTGATCAACCAAATGATGACGGCCGCGATTGATTGTGCGGCGTCGCTGAATCAAAGCATCATCGACACCAAGATTGTCGATCGAGCTTGGGCGATGTTGCAGCAACTGCCCAGCCCCGTCATGGACGAGCCCACGTTGGCTGATACGGGATCGAATCCCACGTCGAATGTTGAGTTTGGTTCGCTGGACGATTCGGGATGGAATGACGAGCCCGTCGCGGTTGAGGCACCTGCCAAGGACGAGGAATTCGGCCGTCGCTGGGACGATGACATGAAGGTTTCGGACGAATCGAGCCTCGGTTTCGCGGCGGACGAAAACTTGATCGAAGACAACAACGAACTCCATGCGAGCAGTTGCGATCAACTGGCCTGCGGCGAATCCGCCTGCGAGGAAACCGGTCGCTGCCAAGCCAACGCTCGAGCCGAAGAAGAAGCCTGCAGCGGAATGGAATTTGGTTCGCTGAGCATTGATTGCCAAACATTCGAAGGCGACTACGAAGTGGTCTCGGATGTTGTCGGCTCTGCACTGGCGTCCGATTTGCCGGAAGGTGACTTGGCATCCACCGAAGTGACCGGGCTTGAGAACGAGTCGGTCGCCTTCGAAAGTGACGTGGAAGAGGAGCAACCGGTTGCGGCGACGCCATCGGCCGAGCAATTGTTTGGTGAGTTCGACGATGAAGAAGAGGTCGGTCGTGTCGCCGACGCTCTCACCGCGGGCGAACCAGCCGACGGTCTGAACGAGTCGATGTCCGACTTGGAAACCTCGCTGCACGAAGAAATTTTGAGCCTGCGTGGCGCGGCGAACTCGCCATTGGCTTTGGTTGATGACAACGACATGATCGTTGACGACGAAACGTCCGCCGAGGCTTGCGACAACGACGTCTGTGACCAGGAAGAGTTGGGCAAGATGCAGGAACAGTCGGCTCAAGCCGCCGCAGCACCCGTGTTGTGGATGGACGAAGACAGCGACGACATGACGATCTCCAACGATGATCGTGATATGCTGATCATCGAAGACGACGTGCAAGTCGAAACGGCGGCGCTGCACCACGAGGCGGCGGATCTGTCGAGTGGTCGCCCGGTCGCCGTGGATTTCCAAGCGATGTTGGCAAAGATGCGTTCGCCGCAATCTTGATTGCCAGTGTCATCGATGCGGAACGTTGGTTGTCCGCTCGCGATGGATGAAGGATGAAATCTCGATGCAGAAACGAACTCGATTGAGTTCGTTTGAAAAGTCGAGACTTAAAGATGGTCTGTCGGTTGAACCGGCAGGCCTGCGAGAGCTTGAAGTGTCTCGGGCTTATCAAATCGACGTGGTTGATGTTCACACCGGATCAAACCTTGCAAGCTTTGTTGCATCGAACCGTGGAGCAAGCCGTTCGCTACGGCAAGACGTTGGTGTTGGTCACGCCACGTGAACTGCGTTTGCAGCCCGCCTTCTTTGTGTCGCTCGGGCACGCGTGGCAGCAAGCCAACGCATCACACACAGACGCTGGTATCGAATCAACGCAAACAGGGATGAGCATTCCAAGGTTGCGAGTGGATTGGTGTTCGGATGACTCGACCACGATGTCGTTGACCGGTTGGTTGGATCGCCTGCACACCCGCAAGTGTGAGAGATGGTTGCGACGCGAACGGTTGTCGGAATGCGTTCAGTTGTCGCGGTGCTTGTTGATCGGCAAAGCCTCCCAGCAAACTTCGACCGTGGTGATGGGCATTGCTCCAGAAGGCCGACCACTCCCGGCGTGGGGAACCGCAGTTCCCATGCAGTGCTGATGCGGGCGAGCGACTTCTAATCGACATCCGCCGATGGGAAATTTCTATTCCGGCAGCTATGATTCGCGGGCTCGTTCGTCACCCGCCCACGTCGATGTGTTCATGCCCATTCAGTGTCTCATTAGCTTCGGATCCAATCTTGGCGACCGCCGTGAGGTGATTGCCGAGGCGGCTCGTCGCGTCGCCGATTCGGGTGTGATCGAGGCTCCTTGCCAGCAGCACGTGGGTGATGCATTGGTGAGCAGTTCGGCTCCGCTGCGAACCAGTCGTTTATTTGAAACGCCACCGATCGGCGGTCCCGGCGGGCAATCGCCTTTTTTGAACGCGGTCGCTGCCTTTGCGACCGAAGCCTCCGCTGCGGAAGTGCTGGACGTCCTGCAGCGACTGGAACTCGATCTGGGCCGCGAACGCATCGTGCGTTGGGGGGCTCGCGTGATCGATTTGGACGTCGTGCTGCACGGCAAATTGGCTGGCCCATCCGCGACGGCCGGTCGTCGTGGCTTGATCGGTGGGCGAGGTCCCGCCGGATCGTCCAAAGCCTTGGTTGTGCCGCACCCACGCTACACGGCACGTCGGTTTGTGTTGGAGCCGGCCTGCGACGTGGCAGCAGATTTCTGCGACCCGCGATTTGGCTGGACGCTGAAAGATTTGCGTGACCACATTGCGTTGGATGTTCCTTCGATCGCTTTGGTCGGCGGCGATGCGGAGCTACGGCAGTCGATTTGCCAACGGTTGTCAGAGGAACACGGGATCACGGTGATTGACCCAGATCGTCCTGGTTCGGCGAAGGGATTGAAGCAATGGGTCGCGGCGGATCCGCCGAAAGTGTTGCGGGACACGCAAGAATGCCTGGCCGTTAACGCGGAGCAACACTGCTTGCCACGCTTGTTGGCTCGCATTCAGCACACGACAGAGAGAGAGCGTTGGCCGGCACCGCATCAGATTTGGCCCGCGGGATGGAAGTGGCCGGAGTACCGATTGGAGGTCGAAGACCTGGACTGGGCCATCGGCGAACTGGCATCCGCCATCGACGCGATGCGATGCGAGATTCATCCCGTCACCGAAAACGGCCAGTGGTGGTAACCAGCCCGTAGTGCAGCCAGCCTGGCTGCAGTCGTTCTCTCGTAGTGCAGCCAGCTTGGCTGCATTCATGTTCTCGCGCCGCAGCCAGTTTGGCTGCCTCAATCCACTTCCAAATCATCGTTCCGAAGAACGCTGTCACCCGCCGACAAGTTGCCATCGATCAGCTTTTGTTTGATCTTTTCGCGAGCGTCGATCAAACGTTGTTTGCGTTCGTCATTCTTCGCCTCGCGACGTTTCAGTTTCGCGTAGCGTTTCTGAATGCCTCGTTCTGCCGCTTCGATTTCTTGCAGACGATGCTGCAGATCTGCTGAAACAGCATGTTGGCCTTTCGAGCCTCCACTCATACCGGTCAATACACCGGACAAGGCAGCTTCGTCCGATTCGTCGAGTGCGTCATCGCCCAATCGCCGTCGGCGAATCCATTCCGGTGACAGGAAAATTCCGTTGGCAACGATCATCATCGTTCCAAAGGTCATCATGCCCATGGACAACGCGATTCCGCCGTGAACCGCAACGGCCATCGCCAGAGTCAGGCCTCGAGTCAGTTTGGGCCAAATCAACGCACAGTAGAAAATTTCCCAGAACATCGTCACGTGAGTCAGCGCCGTGAACACGCGTGGGAAACGGCCAAGGAAAGTCACGTCGAGCGATTGATACTCATAGTTCGCCACCGCAAACCACAACGCTGTGCCATCCCACCAAAGATCCCCGCGGGCTTTCGCGATGCCACCAAATAGATAAATCACGCAAAGATGAATCTGCAGCAACCGAGTCGCGATGTTGGCCGAGACCGTCTTGCGATCGGCGGGGAACAACCATGCCTTCCACCCCGTCACGGTTGCTCGTCCGTTGCCCGAGAAGCGATCGCGAAGTTTGGCGTCGATGGACAAGGCGGCACCGCTGGGGGCGAACGCCAAATACATCGTGCAGTAGGTCAAAATTTGGTCCAAACCAAACAGGCTGCCCAGCAAACGGTGGATCACCATCAATTGCAGGAACCACGCCAACGGTCCCGTGATTCGCGTCAGGAATCCAATCGTGAACGCGACGGAAACCAGAATCGTCACGGCATGGTTCAGCCACAACAGCGTCGGGCTGTCGACCAGCCACAAATACGACCAGGCGGCGGTCGCCTCGCCGAGGGTGCCGTCGTGCAACCGGGCACTGGTTTCGTTGTCGATCCAAGCTTCCGTGCCGATGAACGATGAGAAGTCACTGGCCAATACCAGGTGCGAATAAACCAGCATCGCGCCGGTCAGAATTCGAAGCACCGCCAGCGTATCGATGTGTCGAGGCGTGAACCAAAAACGATCCCACGCGTCAATCCACGTCGCGCCGTATTGCTTCAACGATCCGGTCATGGAGGCTTGGTCACTCACGACGCATCCTCCTCCGGTGCAACCTCGGGTTGTTCCGTTTTGCGGTCGCCGGTCGGTGCGGGCACGGGTTCGCTATTTTCCGGATCGATCGGTGTGAGGTCGGGACCATCAGGCTGTGGCAAGGCTTCGGGGCCGACGCCGAGCAAGTCTTCGATTGAAATTGGCACATCGGGCAGCTCGATGTAAGCACGCTCGTCTGTTAGCGAGAGACCCTCGTTGACAAACAGCACAAAGTCCGGCAGTTGGTGTTCGACACGTTGGATCGACACATCCGTCTTGCCTTGTGACTGCAGGTGTTTGACCATCGAGCCCGCGATCTTTTCGTAGCGTTTGCGTCCCAGTCGTAACGTCGCCAATTCTTCGGGGCTGAGTTCTGGCCCGATCAATTGGCTGACTTCCATCGGCAGAGCGGGCTGGTACGAGTCATTCAGGAACTCGGCCAGCATGAAGTGCCGGTGATACAGCAATCTCGGCCATTGGTCCTCCAGGTTGGGAAACTGCTGGACGCTCTCGCCGCCTTGGGAGGTGGCTCGGATCAGATGGCTCGGGCCGGGATCCGGAGCGAAGAACGCGTAGCCTCGGTCGAGATAAAACATCTGCGAGATGGGCGATACCCAAGACAACAACGTCCCGACCGACGGCGACAAACCGCGGGCCCCTCGGGCTTGGAACGCCAGCGGCGGCAGCACGATCGCCAGCAGCATTCCAATGATCAGCACACTGACCAGGAATCGTTGGCGTCTCGAAAGGGAGTTGGGTGCGGTGGCTGTCACAGAGGGCGATTCAAATTGCGTGTCGGACGACTGAAACACTGGACGAGTGGCCAGCGAAATACAGTGAACGGCGGGGTCGGCCATCGGTCATTTGCATGCTCCGATTTCGCCCAACCATAGTCCGTCCGCAGTGGTTGTACAGATGACTCCGCCCCCCGGGAACTGAACTGCCCGCACCCGTTTTAGGATCGCCATGAATCGCCCTCGCCCGAAACTGCTCGAAACCACGCCGGCCGGATTGCACTGTCCGATCGGCGGTTTCTACATCGATCCGGTCCGTCCGGTCGATCGAGCGGTGATCACTCACGGGCACAGCGACCATGCCCGGTGGGGAAGCCGCCATTACTTGTCCGCCTCCCCGGGGGAACCCATTTTGCGGATGCGGCTGAGCGAGGAAGCCGAATTCGAATTTCTGGACTACGGACAAAAAACGACGGTGGGCGGCGTGCAAGTTTCGCTACATCCGGCGGGGCACATGCTGGGATCGGCTCAAGTTCGTTTGGAATATCGCGGCGAAGTCGCGGTGGTGACCGGCGACTACAAGCTGCAGTCCGATGCCACCTGTGATGACTTCGAACCGATTCGTTGCCATACGTTCGTGACCGAGTCGACGTTTGGCTTGCCGATCTACCAATGGCGTGAAGACTCGGATATCTTCGCCGACATCAACCAATGGTGGCGGACCGCGGCGGCCGAGGGCAAATGCTGTTTGCTGTACGGCTATGCCGTGGGAAAGTCGCAGCGTTTGCTATCCGGATTGGATCCGTCGATCGGTCCGATCTACACCCATGGGGCCGTCGAAAAGGGCGTGCAGGCGTATCGCGAATCTGGCGTGAAACTGCCCGAGACCACATCGGTGACGCGAAGGATCGAAACGGAGGCTGCGAACGCAAGCAAATCGACTTCCGGGGAAGTCACGAAGAGACGCCAATCCTCGCGAGCCGCCAAATTGGATTGGTCGGGATCCATGGTCGTCGCGGTTCCCAGTGCTCACGGGACGCCGTGGATGCGAAAGTTCGGAACGGTCAGCACCGCGATGGCGAGCGGCTGGATGGCGATCCGAGGAGCACGCCGACGCCGCGCGGTCGATCGAGGGTTCGTGCTCAGCGACCACGTGGATTGGCCGGGGCTGATGAACGCGATTGTCTGGAGCGAGGCGGACGAGATTTGGGTCACGCATGGCAGCACCGCCGTCGTCAGTCGCTATCTCAACGAAGGCGGACTGCAGCAACGTTTGCAGCAGCATCGTTCCAACTCGGAGTGGCAACATCGCCGTGAAACACTGTCGGCCCGCGAAATTCCGTCCTATTGGGAATCCACACCGGGTGACGACGACTCATCGGAAAACGAGCTGCCCGGCAAGGAATCCAGTGACGAATCGGGTGATGGGGGAAACCCGACATCCGGTTGATTTTGCCGCGGTAAGGGGCGGTCAGCCCAGAATTCGTCTTGGTCTGGAATGGTTAATTTAGGCATAAGCGGGGAATCGGCGCGAGTGGTCTCGTTGCCAGTCTTCTCATTTGCTCCAAATCAATCGACCAAGCATGCGTCAGGATTCTCGACGAACGCTCCTGTTGTGGCCGATCACCGCGTCGTTGGCCGTGATCGCCGCCACCACTGCTCCCTTCCTGTTGGAAGACGACTCGTGGTCCTTCGCCACCCGTTGGCTGACGCAAATTGGCGTGCTTGAACCATCTCAGCACGTCGCGGACCAAAACGCTTCGCGGCCGGACGGTTTGGCGTCCGACCGACAACATGGTTTTGGTGCTGCAGAACCATTCACGCTCCTCAATCAGTCCGACGTCGAATCGCCTCGCCCACCGGCTGAAAATGCTCATCGCGACGATCGTGGTGCTCGAGGTTTGGCCATGCCTTCGCGGTTGGTCGCCACGACAGAGGATGTGCCAGCCGAATTGAAGGCACCCGTCATCGATTCCGAGGCGGAACTAGCCGGTTTCTCCAATGCGTTGGCCGAAATCGAAGTCCACGAGATCGCGGAAGAACTGAAACAAGCCGTTCCCGCTTCGTTGACTCCCGGTTTGGATGATCCGATTGCGGCGACCGAGATGCCGTTGACGTTGCCCGAGGAAATTTTTCACGCGGACGAGGATGACGAAGAAGTCGCCGGTTCGACAAAACTGATTCCCGAATCCGTCGAGGTGCTGGCGAAACCATCCGCGACCAAACCCGATGTTCCGCAACTGGATTTGAATCTTCCGCACCTGGTCCGTCCGCCGGTGGCTTCGCCGGCCGACGTGGTTCAGGCTTCCCCCGCTCGGCACGTCACGGGGTGGCCGTTGGCGAAACAGTTGCAATCGCAGTTGTCGTCCATCGCTTCGCGAGCAAGTTTGACTCGCAAAGCTGACGCGGGAATGCAACAAACGATGCTGACGTCGGTCGACATTGCCTCGTCCGATTTGCAGTCCGTCGAAAATGAAATGTTGCGTCGTGGCGAGTCCGCTCTGTCAGCCGCCCATCGCGAAACGTTGCAACGCCAAGCGACCTCGATCGTCATGGGACGCTGGGCGGAACAAGTCGAGCAGCGTTTGGAACAATTGCGCGAACACGCGCGTTTGGGTGACGAAAGCGCCGGCGAAGTGCTGCACGAATTGTCGTCTTTGGCCGCGGCGGGTTTGCAATTGGCCGAACGAGTTCCCGCTCGCGATCAACAAGTGCAATGGCTCCAGGCTTCTCACTCGTTGGCTCGTCGAACCAGTGTGTGGGCGTCGATTTGGCATTTGGCTCGCGGACATGCAAGCGACTTCGTGCCGTCGGGGACGCTTCCCAGCGAGACATTGACACTGCATCGCCGATCCGCATCGGCGGAACAACTGGACGTTCATCAATTGCTTCGGAATGTCCGGTCCGGACTATCCGAAACCGGCGACGCGGAAGGTTGGACGACGTTTCTGTTGCTCAACAAAATTCAGTCTCTGGCATCGTCCGATGACATGGACGAGCGAGCTCTGACCGCGCAGCGGTATCTGTCTCGAATCACATCCAATCGCTTGGCACCAGAACACGAGGAGTGGTTGGACCAACCCAGCGTGAAGCAGCTGACCGAAGCGATGAAGACATGGAGTGCCATGCCGATCGACTATGTTGCGTTGCTGCAAGACTTGGAACGGGCCGAAGCGGATTCGATCGATTTGGCGGCGGTGAAAGTCACCAATGCGTTTCAGTCACTTCGCTTTTCCGACGACACCTATGCGGCTCGTGTCGCCAAGGTGATTGACCTGAACTACCGCAACGCCAACGTTCGCACAGCAATTTCCGCGAAATTGATCGAACGTTTGATTCCGTCGGTTCCTGACCAGACCACGCCGATCGTGACTCAGATTGCCGGAACGCCCGTTCGCGGGACCAGCAACGTCAGCACGGCGTTGAACCTGCGATTGAACCCGACGCCAGGCGAATGGAATTTGGATCTGTTGACCCGGGGTGATGTGTCAACGCAAAGTCGTGCTCACGAGAGCGGCGTCACGGTCCACACCGATGGCTGGGCGGACTTTCAAGCATCGACCCCAGTCCGGATTCTGCCGACCGGATTGGAAGTCGGAGGCACCCAGGTCGACGTCAACGCCACCAATCGACTTCGTCGTGTGGATTCCAAAGTCAACAGCTGGCCGCTGATCGGTTCGTTGGTTCGCGGCATTGCCGAAAAGAAGTACGAAGACACCAAGGCGTTGGCCAATCGAAAGACTCGGGATCAAATTCGATCGGAAGTTTCGGGCAAAACACAATCGGAGCTGGGAACGCAAACAGAAAAGGCGGAGCAGAAGTGGGACGACTTGGTGCTTGGGCCGCTGGGACGTTTGGAGCTGGATCCGACCGTCATTGATTTGGAAACCACCCAGGAACGTTTGATCGCACGGTACCGTCTGGCCGGCGACTGGCAATTGGCCGCCCACACGCCTCGCCCTCGCGCGTGGAAAGACAGTTGGTTGAGCGTGCAGATGCATCAGTCCGCGATCAACAACACGTTGGAACAATTGCTGCCTCGCGGTGAGGTGAAGACGTTCGAGCAACTTTACACCGACACGTTTGCTTTGTTCGGAAAAGAGGGTATGACGTTGCCCGAAGAAGTGCCCGGAGACGCGGAGATCGCGTTTTCGTCGACTCGGCCGGTCACGATCGAAATCGAAGACGGTTTGATGTGGCTGACGTTGCGAGTGGTTCGATTGAGCCAACCTGGAAGTCCGAAGCTGACGCGATTCATCGTTCGTGCGGCTTACAAACCGGAGTTCGATGGTTTGGACGCGCGTCTGGTTCGAGACGGGCACCTTCGGATCAGCGGTCCCGGCATGTCGATGCGTCAGCGATTGCCGATTCGAGCAATTTTCAACAAGGTGTTGGCGGAAGATCGAGTGATTCCACTGACCACACCGAAGCTGGTCGAACACCCCGCCGTGCAAGATCTGAAAGTGAGCCAATTGGAGCTCCGCGATGGCTGGATGGCACTCGCGCTCAGCCCCGAATCTGATCGTTTGAGATAGGGGAAGGCTATCGTCTTGATCGTCTCCATTTTTGTGGCGTGCTTGGCATCGCTAGAAAGCTTTCGATCCCGTCGCACTTCGTAGCCGATGAGCGTTAGCTCCGGTTGTTGCATGGGAACCGCGGCTAACGCCGATCGGCTACTAGGAACCCACAGAAACGATGTTTTTTCGCGAGATCTGACATAGTATCAACGCAGAGACGCCAAGTCGCGGAGACAACCCTCTGCGTCTTTGTGTCCTGGCGTCTCTGCGTCTTAATCGTCTCCGGCCTTGTGATGTACTTGGCATCGCTAGAAAGCTTTCAATCCCGTCGCACTTCATAGCCGAAGAGCGTTAGCTCCGGTTGTTGCACGGGAACCGCGGCTAACGCCGATCGGCTACTAGGACCCCACAGAAACGATGTTTTTTCGCGAGATCTGACATAGTATCAACGCAGAGACGCAAAGACGCGAGGCCGCGAAGCTGTCGACATCGCCGAATAACTTTCAATCCCGATAGACTTCTCAGCCGAAGAGCGTTAGCTCCGGTTGTTGCATGGGAACCGCGGCTAACGCCGATCGGCTACTAGGAACCCACAGAAACGATGTCATTTCGCAAGATCTGACATAGCATCAACGCAGAGACGCCAAGTCGCAGGGCCGCGGAGACAACCCTCTGCGTCTTTGTGTCCTGGCGTCTCTGCGTCTTAATCGTCTCCGGCCTTGTGGTGTACTTGGCGTCGCTAGACAGCTTTCGATTCCGTCGGACTTCATAGCCGAAGAGCGTTAGCTCCGGTTGTCACATGAGAACCGCGGCTAACGCCGAACGGCTATTAAGAACACATCCAATTTGTGTTTTTGCGAACGTCTCAGCACCGGCTGCCTCTCCAATCCTTCACGCACACGCCCCCCGATCCATACCGCCTGTGGCCCTGAGTCCCTGCTCCCTTTCCACTTCTCAAATCAACGTCCAATAGCACGCGGCGAACAACCCCGCGTGCGCGAGCAAACAAACGGTCGCGGAGAGGGTACGTTTGGAAAACATTCCCATGATCGCCAGCGTCCCGCCGAGACTGGTGACCAGGATGCCGCCGCCGGGGAACAGCCGCCAACACGCCAGCGAAAACAGCAGAATCACCGCGGACGCCAGCACGGCGGAAACCAAAACGCCAGATTCGGGAACCCAAACCTCGGCGGGCACGATCACGGCGACTTCCGGTGCCAGCGGGCGCACGGAACCTGGAGCGAACGGGCTGCCGTGGCGAACGGCGGCCGTGTCGCTGGCATCCTGGTTCGGCGAATCGTTTTCGGGGTTGTCGCTCATCGAAGCTGTTTCCAGGGGAACGTTCGGCAAAAAACAGCAGATTTCCGGTGGGAATGGGCGCTGAATGAACACTTTCCTCCGTGTCCAATTTTCTAGCCGCAGTTATTCTATACGTATTGAACGCCGCCGCCCATCGAGACCCGTTTTGAGAATGTTGACGTTGAATTCCCTGACTCTTTCCAACCTTCGTTCCAACTCGTTTTGCATCCATCGGAAACGCCTGTCACTTGGTCTCATCCTCGCTGGGATGCTGAGTGCCGGTTTGGCCGCCTCGTCGGTCTCAACGTCCCACGCCGACGAGCCCGCCACCCCGGCAGCCAGTGGCAAACCAGATCCGTTGGAGCCGCAGATTGCGGAAGCCTCCGACGAAGGCGAACAAGCCATGGGCGGGTTCAAGATTCCGGATGGCTGGGAAATCCGTCTGTTTGCGGCCGAACCCGAGGTGGCCAACATTGTCGCGTTTGACGTTGACGCCAAAGGTCGCGTGTTTGTTGCCGAGTCGTATCGCCAAAATCGCGGGGTGACCGACAACCGCGGCCACGACGACGAATGGTTGCTCGCCGATTTGTCCGCGGAGACGGTCCAGGACCGGATCGATTACCACAAACGATTGCTGGGCGAAGCCGCGATCACATACTCGCAGCACGACGATCGAATCCGTCGTTTGGTCGACAACGATGGCGATGGCGTCGCGGACGAATCGGTTGTTTTGGCCAGCGGATTCAACGGGTTGGAAGAAGGCACCGGGGCCGG
This sequence comes from Rhodopirellula halodulae, assembly GCF_020966775.1. Taxonomy (NCBI): domain Bacteria; kingdom Pseudomonadati; phylum Planctomycetota; class Planctomycetia; order Pirellulales; family Pirellulaceae; genus Rhodopirellula; species Rhodopirellula halodulae. The sequence continues at coordinate 143,055 of NZ_JAJKFV010000009.1, forward strand.
CGTTTGGGTCAACGGGAACGACGTTTACTACACCTGTATCCCCAAGCTTTGGAAACTGACCGACGCGAACGACGATGGGGTCGCGGAATCGAAACAAGTCCTCTCGGATGGCTACGGCGTGCGAGTCGCTTTTCGCGGCCATGACATGCACGGGTTGATCCGAGGCTACGACGGACGTTTGTACTTTTCGATCGGCGACCGCGGTTATCACGTGACGACCGCCGAAGGCAAACTGCTGTCGAACCCCGCCGTCGGCGCCGTTTTCCGTTGCGAGCTGGATGGCAGCAATTTGGAAATTTACTGCGATGGTTTGCGGAACCCGCAGGAACTGGCGTTCAATGACGTCGGCGACTGGTTCTCCGTCGACAACAACTCGGACAGCGGTGACAAAGCTCGGCTGGTTCACTTGCTGGAAAAAGGCGACTCGGGATGGCGGATGCATTACCAGTACCTGCCCGATCGCGGTCCGTTCAATCGGCTGAAGATCTGGGAGCCGCATCACAACGAACAACCCGCTCACATTGTCCCACCGATCGTGAACTTCACCGACGGTCCGTCCGGCTTGGCGTATTACCCAGGCACCGGATTCGGTGACGAGCTGAAGGATCAGTTTCTGATCTGCGACTTCCGCGGCGGGCCTTCCAACAGCGGCATCCGCTCGTTCCAAGTCGCTGCGGATGGGGCGTTCTACAAAATGGTCGCCGATGACCAACCAATCTGGAATCTACTGGCGACCGATGTGGCGTTCACTCCCGGCGGCGAATTGCTGGTCAGCGATTGGGTCGATGGATGGGATGGGTTGGGCAAAGGACGTTTGTACCGGCTGTTTAGCCCGGAACACCACGATTCTGATTTGGTCACGGAAGTGCGTGAGTTGCTCAGCGGCGACCTGGATTCCGTGTCCGCCGATGATTTGGCCAAGCAACTGACGCACGCGGATCGACGAGTCCGATTGAATGCTCAGTGGGAACTGGCCACACGAGGCGAATTGCAGCCATTGATCGATTTGGCGTCTTCTTCGGACGCTGATGTGCGTCACCGATTGCATGGCGTTTGGGGATCGGAACACGCGGTTCGTGTCGATGGCGAAAAACGACCGGCGGTTTTGGCCGCAAACCGAAAGTGGTTGAGCGATTCCGACCCGTTCATCCGTGCCGCCGCCTGTGCACTCGCCGGTGACCAAAACGATTTCGAAGCGGTCTCGACCATGGTTGGTTTGCTGTCCGACGACAGCGACCGAGTCCAATATTTCGCGACGATCGCCTTGTCCGAATTGCTGATGCAAAAGGAAGCGACGGCTGAATTGAAAGAACAAGCCACCTTCGCGACGCTGCTGAATCTGGCCAAGAATAAGAATGAGGATCCAGCCTTGCGTCACGCGTGCACGCTGTTTCTGCGTCGAGTCGGCGCCGAAAGCATGTTGGCTGGATTGGCGACTCACGATGACCTGTCCGTGCGTCGCGCCGCGGTCGCCGCCCTGCGTGGTCAAGGCAGTGAAAAGATCACGGCTTTCTTGTCCGATGCCAATTCGTTGGTCTTGGCCGAAGCCGCTTTGGCGATTCACGATCGATCCATCCCAGCGGCAACCGATGAGCTGGCTGCGTTGATTTCGGTGGCTGATCTGCCGCTCAATTCCGATGCCTTGCTGCGTCGCGTTTTGACGGCGAACTATCGCATCGGCACTCCGGAATCAGCTGCGGCATTGGCGTCCTTTGCCGCGTCGGGGGAAAAGCCAACCTGGGCTCGCGTGGAAGCGATCGACATGTTGGCAAACTGGACTTCACCCGATCCCCGCGACCGAGTGACGAACCAATACCGACCGCTGGCCAAACGCCCCGAAGTGGTTGCTCGCGAGGCACTTGCAAAACACATCGAAGTGTTGATGCTGACCGATCAAACCGTTCGCGAAAAAGCGATCGATGTGGGGTCGAAGCTGGGGATCAAAAAAATCGCTCCTGAGCTGGTCACACGTTTGCAAGATTCGCAGTCGCGTCCAGCGTCACGAGCTTCGGCGTTGACGGCTCTGGCTCGATTGAATTCTGGCGAAGCGGTCAAGATCGCTCGTTCGATTGATTTGGACCAGCCGACTCAGTTGGTGACCGCCGCCTTGTCGGTGTTGGGTGAACACGACGGAGCCGCTTCGGTGGATCGGTTCATCGCCGCGACGGCCACGGAAAGCCAATTGGTGCGTGGCTTGGCTTGGGACTTGCTCGCCGAGATTGAATCGCCCGAAGCCGTCGCCCACATCAACAAAGGCGTCAACGCTTACTTAGAGAATGATCTTCCCGCCGACGTGAAGTTGAACGTGGTGGAAGCCGCGGCGAAACGTTTGCCCAACGAATGGAACGAAAAAATCGCGAACTACCGTGAGTCGCTGGCGTCGACAGAACCACTGGCGAAATGGATGGACTCGTTGCACGGTGGCGATCCCGACAAAGGGGCGAAGTTGTTCTTCGGCAAAACGGAACTGTCTTGCGTGCGTTGCCACCAAGTCGACCGAACGGGTGGAGAGGTCGGTCCTGTGCTAACGACCATTGGCAAAACTCGTGACCGCCGCACCTTGCTTGAGGCGATTGCTTTGCCGGACGCCAAAATCGCGGAAGGTTTTGAGACGGCCGTGATCGCGGATGAGGATGGGCAAGTCTTCACCGGGATTGTGGCCACCGAAACGGACGACGTGATCGAGTTGATTGCCGCTGATGGTTCGCGGGCGCGGATCGAAAAGGATTACATCATCGCACGGAAGAAAGGCAAATCGTCGATGCCAGCCGGTTTGACGGAACAAATGACAGCTCGGGAGTTACGAGATTTGGTCGCGTACTTGGCCAGTCTGCAAGTGGATCCACGGGCTGGTGAAGAGGGCGGTCACGAGTGAGTGTTCCCGCATGAGCGTTGTCACGACCCTGAATTTCGGCGGCCGCACGGAAGAGGCCGTGCAGCACTATCGAGCGGTGCTCGATGCCGAGGTTGTGATGCTGATGCGATTTCGTGAATGCCCGAACCCGTCGATGATCCCCGCGGGCTGTGAAGAGAAAATCTTTCACGCCACGTTTCGGATCGATGGCACGGATCTGATGGCCAGCGACGTCGGATGCGATGATCCTGACCAAGGGTCGCATTTCGACGGCTTTGCATTCGCGATTCGAGCGACGTCGGTCCAAGACGCGGAACAAAAATTCGCAGGGTTGGCTAGCGGCGGCGAGGTGTTGATGCCGCTGGAGGAAACGTTTTTCACACGACGTTACGGAATGGTCCAAGACCGTTTCGGCGTGAAATGGAAAGTCACCGTCGAGTGACCTCTTTGCGATTTGTTTTTGTTGCCAAAGTCGCAATTTGCGAATGCACTTCCTAGCCGAAGAGCCTTAGCTCAGGTTGTTGCGTGGGAACCGCGGGGAACGCCGGTCGGCTAATACGAACGCACCGATGCGATGTCTTTTCGCAAGAACTAACATGGTTGCAACGCAAAGCCGCGAAGACGCAAGGCCGCGGAGCTCTTGACATCGCCAAGCAGCTTTCAATTTCGTTGGACTTCCTAGCCGAAGAGCGTTAGCTCCGGTTGTCGCGTGAAAACCGCGGGGAACGCCGGTCGGCTGTTTGGTTGGTTTGGGTTGGGGAAACCAACGAGAAGGTGCGCTCGCCAGGTGGACCTGGACTACGTTGGGGTTGCAATAAAACCATGTGGGACTTGGATACTTCAACCCGATGGCAGACGCTGCAGTGCGTCTTCGCGATCCGTCAGTTTTCCGTCGAGTTGATCGTCGCGGATGGATTGCAGGATGGCTTTGAACTCGGGCCCCGGTCGCAGGCCGCTCGCGATCAGATCCGCTCCGGTGACCAACGGCGCCGGGTTCAGCACATCCGGATCACCCGACAGAGCCTTGGCCGCTCGCACAACGCCGCGTGATTTTGGTGCCAAAGCCCGAGCGGTCGCGACAATGGTCTCTGCGTCATCGTCGATCAAGATCGGTTGCAACCGCGACCACGGCAGACTGTCGCACTCCGTGATCATTTGCGCGTGGGTCAGGGCGGCTTCGATGGCACGGCGTTCCGCGACCGACAATTTCCAATCATTGAACAGCAACCGCAGACAATGAACGGAGTCGTCCGTCAAATGGAACAACGCGATTGCCATCGCGACTTCGAAACTGCGGTGCTTGGTTTGCTGGACGGCGCGCGCGTATTCCGTCCAATTCATCGTTTGCAATTGAGGCCAGATGTGCGAGGACAATCCGGTATCGACCAAGGTCTCCAGTCCAAAGTCGCTGTTGGGTGCCATCATCACGCGACGCATTTCGGCCCCAATCCGTTCCCCGCTGACAACCGAGATTTCGTCGGCGTACTTTTCGATCGCCACGAATGTTTTGCGTTCGATTGCGAAACCCAGCGTGGTGGCGAATCGGACCGCTCGCAACATTCGCAGTTTGTCTTCGTCAAAACGAGTCGCGGCTTTGCCGATCGTCCGCAGTTGTTGTTTTTTGAGATCCTCCGTTCCGCCCACGTAGTCCACGACTTCGCGTTTCGACAGATCATAGAACATGCCGTTGATCGTGAAATCGCGACGCAACGCATCCGCCTCGGCGTCGCCGTAGGTGATGTGATCGGGCCGTCGGCCGTCCGAATAAGTCCCATCGGCGCGGAAGGTCGCGACCTCCGTCGGCAGCAACTTGGTGGCGGCCGATTCCGATGCTGGATCGCGTTGGCTCCTTGGCGGCAACACCCCGATCACGCCAAAAGATTCTCCGAAGGCCAACGTGTTGCGTTTGCCAAACACTTCGCGAACGGATTCGGGCGTGGCATCGGTGGCGACGTCGAAGTCTTTGGGTTTACGCCCCAGCAAGGCGTCTCGCACGCACCCGCCAGCCAGCACGGCGACAAATCCGGCGCGGTTCAGTTCTTGGATGATCCGGACCGCTTCCGCAGCTTCGGGGGAGTCAAGAATCTCGAGCGGGAAGTCTGGCATCAAACGTTTGTGATTCGAAAGTAGTAACGAGCGAAAACTGGCGTGGAGATTGCCGAGGCACGTACGGACGCGCCGGCGGCGTCTCGAAAACGGCGAAAAGTCGCTAACATAACGCATGGAAGGCTGGATCAAGGCCGCCTTCTGATCGTCGTTGGCCTCGTTGGGGCGTTGGCCCCGTTTGGTCGTTGAGCTCATTTGTTCGTTCGCGAGAAAATCCGTTGTCCGCTGAGTCTGCCCCATCCGATCCTTTCTATCCCGACGCCGAATTGTTGGCGTTTCTGGATGAGCAATTGGAACCGGCACGTTCCTCGCTGATCGAGCAGGCACTACGGGAAGACGAAACGTTGCGGCAGCGGCTGGTTCGGTTGCGCGGCGAAGACGTGGCTGGATTGCATACGATCGGTGCGATTTGGCGACGTCAGCAACTGTCCTGTCCGGACCGATCCGTCTTGCAGGCGTACGTTTCGAACCAGTTGGACCCGGACATGGCGGATTACGTCCTGTTCCATTTGACGGAAATTGGATGCCGCGTCTGCCGGGCGAATTTCGACGACCTGAACCAGCAATTGGCTCGTGATCGCTCGGCCGAGACCGCGTCGCGGCGGCGACGAATGTTCCAAACCAGTGCCGGGCATCTGCGTCGCCACGATTGAGTCCGCTCTGACATCAATTTGTGAGGTATGTTCCATCATCCAAACGACAACGCTTCGGCGGTTGGTGATGGGCCGGAAAGAGTGCAAAAAACGAGTGTTTTTGCAGGTGGAAGAGGTCTTGACTGATTGACCGATCTCTATGTGCCAAATACGCTTTGCGGCCAAACGTTCTTTTGATTTCCGAACCCCACACAGGGATTGACAGCGACGATGGCAAAAAAAGACAAGATGGTTTACTACTTCGGTAAAACGAAGACCGAAGGAAAAGGCGGAAGCAAAGCCATCCTGGGCGGCAAAGGCCTGAACCTGGCCGAAATGACTTCCATCGGATTGCCTGTCCCTCCCGGGTTCACGATCAGCACCGAAGTCTGCGACGGTTACTACAAAGCCGGCAAGAAGTTGCCCAAGGGCTTGATGGATGAAGTCCAAGAAGCTGTTGCGATCTTGGAAAAAGAATTGGGCAAGACGTTCGGCGACAACGAAAACCCATTGCTCGTCAGCGTTCGCTCCGGTGCCGCCGTCTCAATGCCCGGGATGATGAACACCATTTTGAACTTGGGCCTGAACGACGAAGCCACCGAAGGTTTGGCCAAGGCAACCAAGAACGAGCGTTTCGCATACGACGCTTACCGCCGCCTGATCAACATGTACGGCGACGTGGTCATGGGACTGCACCACGAGCAGTTCGAAGCTGCTTTTGACAAAGTCAAGAAAAAGTACAAGGTCACCGAAGACACCGAAGTGCCCGCCGAAGGTCTTCGCGAATTGTGTGACGCTTACAAAGATGTCTACAAAAAGGGAACCGGCGAAGACTTCCCTCAAGACCCGATCAAGCAATTGCAATTGGCAATTGAAGCTGTGTTCGGATCGTGGAACGCCGACCGTGCGATCAGCTATCGCCGCATCGAAGCCGCCAAGGGCAACACCGAGATCAACAACCTGATCGGTACCGCCGTCAACGTCCAAGCCATGGTCTATGGCAATATGGGCGACGATTCCGGAACGGGCGTTGGTTTTACCCGCGACCCCAACACCGGACAAAACAAATTCTACGGCGAGTTCCTGATCAACGCTCAGGGCGAAGACGTGGTGGCCGGTATCCGCACGCCACAACCTGTGGCGCAGATGTCCAAGTGGGACAAAGCAGCTCACAAAGAGTTGATGGAAATCAAGAAGAAGCTGGAAGACCACTACACCGACATGCAGGACATCGAGTTCACGATTGAGCGTGGCAAGTTGTTCATGCTGCAAACTCGGACTGGTAAGCGAAACGGCATCGCAGCCGTGAAGATCGCTTGCGACATGGTCAAAGAAGGTTTGATCACCGAAAAAGAAGCTGTGCTTCGCGTCCCCGCTTCGGACTTGACCCACTGCTTGTTGCCATCTTTCAAGCCAACCGCTCGAAACGCTGCGGACGTGCTGTGCCGCGGATTGAACGCATCGCCAGGTGCCGCTGTTGGTAAGTTGGCCTTCACCGCCACCGAAGCTCGCGAGCGTTTCGAAGCCGGTGAAAACGTGATCCTCGTTCGTCGCGAAACCAGCCCCGAAGACGTCGAAGGCATGTCGGCCGCTGTTGGTATCTTGACCAGCACCGGTGGTGCGACCAGCCACGCCGCTGTGGTGGCTCGTGGTTGGGGCAAGTGCTGCGTGGCAGGTGCCGGCGAGATCGAAATCAACGAACGGTCGAAGACGATCACCGTTGCCGGTCGCAAGTTCACCGCCAAAGACACCATCAGCTTGGACGGCACGACCGGCGAAGTGATGGCCGGTGAAGTCGAAACTCAAGAGCCAAAGCTGTCGGGCGATTTCGCGAAATTGATGAAGTGGGCCGACCAGTACCGTCGTTTGGCCATCCGCACCAACGCGGATTCGCCTGCCGACAGCAAGCGTGCCCGTGACTTCGGTGCCGAAGGCATCGGATTGTGCCGTACCGAGCACATGTTCTTCGAAGCCGATCGCATCATCCACATGCGTGCAATGATCTTGGCCGAAGAAGAAGATGCACGTCGGGCGGCTCTGAAGAAGTTGCTGCCATTCCAACGCAAAGACTTCGAAGGCATCTTCAAAGCGATGAAGGGATGCCCCGTCACCGTGCGTTTGCTGGATCCACCACTTCACGAATTCTTGCCACACGACACCTCGTCGCAAAAGCAAATGGCGGAAGAGTTGGGAGTCAAACCAGCCGAGATCAAGAAGCGTGCGTCGGCTCTGCACGAGTCCAACCCAATGCTGGGTCACCGCGGTTGCCGCTTGAGCGTTACCTATCCAGAAATCCTGGAAATGCAAGTTCAAGCCATCGTGGAAGCCGCGATCAACTGTGCCAAGAAAAAGATCGACGCACAGCCTGAGATCATGATCCCATTGGTTGGTACAGCTGTTGAGCTTCAAATCCTTCGCGAGAAGGTCGAAGCAACGATCGAAGCGACCAAGACCGCGAAGAAGTTCGACGGCAAGTTGAACATCTTGATCGGTACCATGATTGAGATCCCACGTGCTTGTTTGACCGCAAACGAAGTCGCCGAGTACGCGGACTTCTTCAGCTTCGGCACGAACGACTTGACGCAAATGACGTTCGGTTACTCTCGCGATGACGTCGGCGGATTCCTGCCGGACTACATCGAGAACAAGATCGTTCCCGTCGACCCCTTCCAATCGCTCGACACCACCGGTGTGGGACAATTGGTCGACATGGGCGTCACCAAAGGCCGCAGCGTGAAGAACAAGCTGAAGGTTGGTATCTGTGGTGAGCACGGTGGCGACCCTGCCTCGATCGCTTTCTGCGACCAGGTTGGTTTGGACTACGTATCATGCAGCCCATTCCGCGTGCCAATCGCTCGCTTGGCTGCTGCTCAAGCCGCTTTGAAGTCCGCTTGAGTCAAGCGTTGATTTCACCGCGATGAAATACATAACGGTCGCGGGTGAGGGATTCCTCGCCCGCGACCGTTTTTTGTTTTGTGGGTTGATGATCGCGGCCGAGTGAAGCCCCGGTCGCAACCCGATCACTACAATGACGGTTTTCACACTGATTGAGATCTGATGTCCCGCTGCCGAGTTCTTTTGATGGCCAGCTCCATGCGTGGCGGTGGCAGTGAGTGGCAAACGGCGTTGCTGGCCAAACACCTGGATCGCGAAAAGTTTGAGGTCCACCTTTACCTGACCCAGGCCGAAGGAGATCTGCTGCGAGAGATCCCGAGCGACGTCCAGGTGCATCATCCGCCCGGCTCGTTCCCGCCAAGCATCTGGGATCGTTTGCCCGGCGGCATGTTGCGACGGCAAGCCCAGTGGTTCGGCGAGTTAACGAAGTCGCTCGATGCCGATGTGATCTACGATCGAACGTTCCACATGACCTTGGTCGCCGGGCACCCGGCTGCGGAAAAGGCATCCGGCAGAGCTCGGCCTCGGGTTTCTACCATCGTCAGCCCGCCGCACGTTGCGTTGCCGATGGTGGAAAAGCGTTTCGTGGCTTTGAAACGCCGGCATCTCGCAGCGGCCTATCGCCGAAGCTTTCGCGTGATTGCGGTGAGTGACGCCGCGCGGCAGTCAGCGATTGATTTTTATGGGTTGCCAGCATCCTCGATCCAAACCATTCGCAACCCGGTGGATGTCGAGGCGGTCCGGGGGGCTGCGAAGCGGGGTTCGGCACCGACCGACGATGCGGACGGACTGCGGTTGGCTGTCGTGGGGCGGATGACCGAGGAAAAAGGTCACGCGACGTTGTTGCAGGCCATCGAGCGATTGATGTCGGATTGGCCGGAGGATCAGCCGCCGATGCAGATTCGCTTGATCGGCGACGGACCGTTGCGAGAGGACTTGCAGCGACAATGGCGAGACATCGTTTTGCGAGCCGGTCCGCAAGGCATCCTGCACCACGTCGAATTCGCCGGCGTGATCCAGCCGGCGTCGGGCGAACTCGCCGCGTCGGATGGAATGATCTTGGCATCGCATTTCGAAGGCATGCCCAATGTCGTCTTGGAGGCTTTCGCGTTGGGAGTCCCCGTCATCGCGACGCGTGCGGGCGGCACGGTGGAACTGCAATCGTCGGAATCCGAACCCACTTGTTTCTGGGCTGACCCGCGGGCCCCGGATTCGCTGGCTCGCGCCATTCGCGAATTTGTGTTGAGTCCCGGTGAGCGGGAAGTGCGCCGCGGGCGGGCTGACCGGTGGGTTCGTCAGCACCACGATCTGTCGGACGCCGTCGCACGTATCAGTGAACAGTTGTTGTTGGCGGGATCGTTGCCGCCGGCGTCGTCTTGAGACGTCACGATCATCGTCGCTTTGGCATATCGAAGGCGGTCGAACCCGTGCTCGCTCTGGGGCGGGGGGTGACGCCGTGAGATGTGCCGTGTGGATCGTCACAATCGTTACACTTTCGGCCAAAAAACGCCGGAATCGTCATATGCCCCGTGAATGACGCAATTTTGTTGACACTCATTTTTTGTCGTAACTATACTCTGGGATGAAATTCCCGACCCCTTTTCTCCATCCGGAACCGACCACCCATGACCCTACTCGGGAAATCCTTTTCGGTCATCATCCTGCTGCTCAGCGGGGTGTTCATGGTACTGGCGCTCGCCGTTAACGCGTCTCATCGCAACTGGCGTGACGTCGTGCTCGGACCTACGGGTTTGAAGGCCCAGATCGAAACCATCGCACGAACCAACGAACAACTTCGCGATTCAAGAGCCCGCACCCAAGCGGCCTTGGATCGTGAACAAGCCGCTCGTCGGACGGCACTGGCCGCGTTGCAAACCCAATTGGATCAGTTGGAATCGCAGCTTCGTGAAAGTGAATCGACCGTTCAGCAACTGCAGGCCAGAGGCACCGAGCTCGCTCAGGTGGACCGAGCCCGCGCGGAAGAGCTGGAGCAAATCACCAACGACAACACTCGCTTGCGTGAGTTGATTCGAACCGAGCAACAAGACCGTGACTCCTTGTTCGCTCGCACGTTGGAACTGACCGACCAAATGAACAGCCTTCGCGGCATCGTTCAAACCCAGCAAGACCGCAACGACCAGTTGATGGCACAGGTCACGCGATACAAAGAAGTCGTCGACGCGGCTGGTTTGAACATGAACGATCCACTCGACGGAGCACCACCGGAACGCAACGGCACGGTGTTGGTCGTCAATCGTCCTCGCAAATTGGTGGAAGTTTCCATCGGCTACGACGATGGCATCCGCAACGGTCACTTCCTCGAAGTGACGCGAGGTGGACGTTACGTGACCCGTTTGAAGGTTCGCGAAACCGAGCCTGATCGTGCGGTGGCGGAAATCATGCGAGACTACAGCGAAGGCGTGGTAGAGGAGGGCGATCGTGTCGACACTTCCATCGAATGATGCACCTACCGGAAAGCAACCACCGAGTGTTTACACCGTGATGTTGCTGTTGGCGATGTTGTTCATGCTGATCGCGGTCATCGCGATGTTCATGGAACTGAATCGCTGGGGGCCCGATTACTACAAAACCAACACGGCACGCCCCACCGTGATGCTGACCAGCAACAGCCCCTTCGTCGGCTGATTCAAAATCGAAATTCGCGAACCCAAGTCAAACCGGCTTGGGTTTTCTTTTGCGCGAAAGGAGAACTCGCTGAGCTTCGAGTCTACTTGGACGCGAATTGGTCGACTTCGTCCGGGTCCGTTGATCCCGTGATGACTTCCAACAATCGGTGCGTTAGCTCCGGTGATTTGGCCTGCTTCGGTCGCGACTGGTTGGTGGGCCAGCGGGTGATGGCGGCGGCTCCGCCTAGTTCTGACTGGCCGAACTCGATGGTTCCGCCACAAGACAGCACCAGTTTGCGAACCATGGCGAGTCCCATGCCGCCTTTGCCCGACTGAGCGTTCTTGCCGAGGGTTTCAAACATCCGGAAAACGCGTTCGCGGTGTTCTTTCGGGATGCCGGCACCGTCATCTTCCACGATGAGTTCTGCCATCCCGTCGTCGGACATGCCACCGCGAATCACGACTTCGCCTTTCTCACCAGGATGGTGTTTGATTGCGTTGTCGATCAGGTTCACGACGACTCGCATCACCGGCGAGAAGTTGCCAATGATGGTTGGTAGGTCCGACGCCAGATGAACATGGAAGTTGGGTGGTGCTTCGACGAAGGCGATTGCTTCTTCGGCAATCTGGTTCAAATCAACGGGTTCCGTGGAGGTGTAGCTTTGGTCGATCCGAGCGTATGCGAGCAGCCCGTCCAGGAGAGCTTGCATGCGTTCGATCTGCTTGCCCATCGTGGACAGGTGTTCGTTCACCGATTCCGGGACCTCTTGTCCGGCATCGTCCATGTCTTCCTTGATCCACGACGCCAGGTTCTGCAGGCCTCGAAGTGGCGAACGCAAATCGTGCGAAGCGACGTAGGCAAACTGTTCCAACTCTTGATTGCTTCGCTGCAAAGCTTCGTTGGTTTGAATGCTGTTTTCGAGCGCCGCGTCCAACGCTTGTTCGATTTCGATGCGGCGGGTGATGTCTTGATGCGTCCCGATCATTCGGACGAGCTTGCCATCGTCGTCATAGATGAAATCTCCGATCGATTCGATCCAGCGATAACCGCCATTGGCGTGCCGCAAACGATAAACATTGAAATAGTCGTTTGGAGAACCGTCGGTCACCGTCGCCAACTGAGCCATCGCGCGGTCGTAATCGTCCGGGTGAAGGCGTTCTTTCCAGCTCTGCAGAGTCCACGTGAAGTCCGGTGCCAGGCCAAGCTGATGAAGCAATTCCTCTGAGACTTCGACATGGGACGTTTTGAGATCAAACACCCAGTAGCCGAGCTTCGCGGTTCGCGTTGCAATGCGAAACCGAAGGTTGGTCTCTGTGAGTTGTTTTTCAATGTCCGTTGTCATGGTTGCAAATGTAGCATATAGGGATTGGCGATGGGGGCTCGCGAAAGCGGCTTTCAGATGTGAATTTGTTGCGATTTCGCGCAAATGAAAGCGATGGACGTTGCGGCCAAACGCATGGCCTCCAGGTTAGGAACCGCAACAGCTGGCGCCGTTGTTGCGGCCGGTTTCTGTCGTGAATCCGTCGCATCATTGAATGGACGCGAACAAAAACGCTTCGCACCGAGCCGTTCTAGTGCGACAGATTGATTTTGGTAGGCTGGCAATATGAACGCATCACCCAAGCAACCTCATCGGTCATCGGAACCAGACTTGGCTTTCGATATTGACGCTCTTTTCACCCACTTGGTCGAAGACCTGGAGGTTGATCTGTCGTTTCCGATGGACTGGACTTTCACGCTTCGGGGTGACAGTTTGCAACAGCTCAAGTCCATCGCTGAGACGCTGGAGGAACACAAATGCGAGCTGCAGGAGTCCGTCGAGGAGATTGATGAAAAGGGGCGATTGTCCCAGGGACGGCCGATGTTGAGCGTCGTGAAGACCGGCGCGTTGGTGCCGAGTGAGGTCAAGAAAATCGCCGATCGGATGCAGACCATCGCTGAACGGACCGGCGTCGAGTACGAAGGTGTGGAGGTGTTCGACTCGATCGAAGACGACGAGTTGTTCGATTGGATGAGCCTCGACGACGCGGTGTGGCGGATGCGTCACTTCAGCGATAGCGGGTTGAATCCCGGTGAAGAATTGCCGTGGGCGTTTCTGCTGATGGGAGACACACTGCCTCAAATGCAAACTTTCGCGGACGCGTTGGTCGAAGGCGGGTTTGGCAACAGTCAGGCGGATGAGGATCCCGACGAAGATGGCCGGTTCGGCGTCTTTGTTTTCATGGATGGCAGCAACGACGAGGAACGCTTGGTCGCGGCTCACAAACAGATCATGGCTATCGCAACCAAGCACGACGCCGAACTGGAAGGCATCCAGTTTCTGTCGGAAGAGGACTTCGTCGACGTGTCGCTGGATTGATGGATGGACGCGTGAGTTGGTCGATTCAATCGATTGGTGACACGCGCCGTAGCCTTTAGGTGTCTTTCATTTCCCAGTCAGTTTTGACTCCGAAGTGAGTATCGAACAGCGCACAAAAAAACGTGCGAGGCTTTCACCTCGCACGTTTCATGTCGCTTTCGCCGAGCAGTCTCCGACTCGGAACCCCGGACAGCTATCAAACCGGAGTCCACCCGGCAGAACCTACCGCCTATCAGGAACGTTTGCTCCTGCCGAGTCCAGCTCAGAAGTCGATGACACAGCCCAGGTCGATGCCGTGGGTGTACAGCGAGCTGTCCTTCCGCTCGGACACTGGTTGCACCAATGGTGCGGCTGGGAACGTGATGCCGTCGCCGTTGTAGACGTTGTTGATGTTGTCGCCCGACAACAAGACGTCATCCCAGTAGATGAAGCTGTAGCCGACGGACATCGAAACGTTGGGACGGAACTGGTAAGCCAGTTTGATGTTGGCTTCGGGTGCGAAGGTGAACTTGTCTTCGTCCAAGTCGGTCGTGTTGTACGTGTTGCCCAAAGCGAGCACACCACCGTCGGTCGAAGTCACGGCTCCGCCACCATCGTCGAAGGTTCGCGAACCGATGCCACGATAGATTTGTTCCATGTTGCCCAAGTGGACCTTCGTCAATGACTTCAGGGTCCATTTGCCACGGGTGATCGAGGTGTCGAAACCGATCTGACCACCGTAGAAACGGTTTTCCGTTTCAATTTGGTCGAAGATGTCGGTGCGATCGCCGATGTTGCCGCCGAGTGCATTCGTGGTTTGGATGCTGGTGCTACGCACGGTCAACGTGTCGTCGATCCCGAAGTGCGAGAAACCACCGATCAAGTCCGAACGGAAGCCCGAGCCACTGAGCATCTTCATGCGGGCGTAAGCTTCGGCCGCGTAGATATCCAACGAGCTTTCAGCGGTGTACGAACCTTCGAAGTCATCGTTGCCCGCAACGCCGGTGCTGGCGATCAGGATGCTATTGTCCGAACCAATGTTGGTGTCGAAGAATGGTCGACCGATGGACTGAGCATTGCCGTTGACGATTCCGCCGGAGCTGGCGTCTTCGCTGCTTTCGCTGAGCCACCAGAAACGGCCGCCCACGCCGAAGTCGTCGCTGAGATCGCGACCGATATCGATACGGAAACCAGCGGTCATGTCGCCACCGATGGCTTCGTCGCCACCGAACAAAACGCTTGTGCCGGGCACGTCCAATTCAGGATCGGCTCCAGCGGTGTTTTGAGTAATCAAGGCGGGAGTCGAGCGGGCTTGGGTGAACCACAACAATGCTTCGGCTGTGACCCACATGTCGTGCTTCTTCATCATGCCGCGAACGGGACGCTTGCGGCATTTGCCACAGCTTCCACCGCATGCGGAACCGCAGCTGCTGGCCATTTCGTAGCTGCTGCCACAATCGCCGGTGCTGCAACCCGCTCCCTCGGTGACGACGTAGGAATCGTCCATGATGGGAGCTGGGGTGGGCACGCCGCTGCCAACTTGATGATCGCCGACGAAGGCGACCGGCTGAAGTGCTTGAGCGTCGTCGTACATCGACGATGCCAAGTTCTCTTGTTCGCTGGAGTAGTCGACATCGTCATAAACGATCTCGCCGGCTTCAGCGTTCAGAGGAGCGGCACCGGTGTAGTACTGGCTGATTTGCGAGTTGCCCTGGTCGGCCGCCGAGGCCGTTCCGGTGGTTAGCATGGCTGCCAACGCGAGCAACTTCCATTTCGTCGATTTTTTCGTTTCCATTGGTACTCTCGTGTAGTCCGGGAACACGGGATTTATCTGGTTAACTGTTTCGACCGAATTCAGCGGACCATTCAGAACCAACCCTAACCTAGGAACACCCGACGCAGATTGCCTGTTTTGAACCAAAGGGGCGGCACAAGTTCTCTATCTCTCCTCGAAGGCAGATAAAATGATGTTTCACGGCGATTGGAGGTCGCTCTGCGCGCCCCCCAGTGCGTAAAAATGGTAATTCTTTGCAACGCCCGTCCCCCCGTTGGCCCTCTCGATGTCTGAATCTTCCGCTCGCGAAACGACTTCTTCAGCCGAATCCAGCGAAAAGGCTCCCACGGCATCCTCCGTCCCGCCGGATCCGCTGATCTCCGATCCGAGCATGCCGTTGCCCGAGGAGGAATCTGATCCGTCGCTGCCGGAGCTTTCCGAGGCGGTGGAGATTGATCCACTGGCGCCCAACGAACCCTTGACGATCTCGGGCGAGGAAAATGAAACACCTGCCAACGCGACGCAGCAGGCGGTTGCCCGCCGATCCAGCGACCCATCGGCTCAGAAAAAGAAATGGGCCAAAGCGTCGAATTGGCGTCCGCGAATGGTGCGGTGGCAAAAACAGTTGGCACGCGTCAACGCGCTGGAGAACACTCTGAAGTCAGAGGATGACGCGAGCCTTCGTAAACGGAGCTTGGCGTTGCGTTACCGAGCGATGGCGGGCGAGAAGCTTCGCGACTTGTTGCCGGAAGCGTACGCACTTTGCCGCGAAGCGGGGCGACGCAGCCTGTCCATGCGCCATTACGATGTTCAGATCCTCGGTGGCATCGCATTGTTCGAAGGTCACATCACTGAGATGCAAACGGGGGAAGGAAAAACCCTGACGGCGACGCTGCCGCTGTACCTGCACAGCTTGGTTGGCAAAGGAGCGCACCTCGCGACGGTCAATGATTACTTGGCCAAACGGGATGCCGAGTGGATGACGCCTCTGTTCGAGATGTTGGGCGTTTCCGTCGGCATCATTCAAACCGAAGATGATCAAGGCAGCCGGCGCAAGAGTTACGCCGCCGCGATCACCTACGGCACCGCCAAAGAGTTCGGGTTTGACTTCCTGCGAGACCGCTTGCTGTTGCGAGCCCAAAACCGAATGCAGACGGAAATGCTGGGCACCGGCGATGGTGGCTTCAGTGGTTCCGGGGACCAAGTCGTGATGCGCGGGATGCACTTTTGCTTGGTCGATGAAGCGGACAGCATTTTGATCGACGAGGCCCGTACACCGCTGATCATCGGCAGCATCGAAGACACCGTTCGAGATCAGATCATCGAGACTTACAAATGGGCGGCTGAGCATGCACCCAGTTTCGAGCTGGACCAACATTTTGAGATCGACGACGAGACCAAACGTTACGAATTGACCGCTCGTGGTCGCAGCATGGTCCGAGCGTTGCCCAAGAGCGATTTGGTTCGCACGATGGGCTTGGTGGATTTGTACGAGTACATCGAACGATCGATCAAAACCAATCGCGAGTTCTTGCTGGATCGTCAGTACGTGATTCGGCCCAGCGAAAAGGATCCGAACGTCGATGAAATCGTGATCGTCGATGAGTTCACTGGTCGCTTGGCCGAGGGACGTAAGTGGCGAGATGGGATTCACCAATCGATCGAAGCCAAAGAAGGCGTCGAAATCAGCGTGCCGACCGGACAGGCCGCTCGCATCACGGTCCAAGATTTGTTCCTGCGGTATCCACACCTCGCGGGGATGACCGGGACCGCGGCAACCAGTGCTGGTGAGCTACGGAAGATCTATCGCACGCCTGTCGTGCGCGTTCCGACCAACCGGCCGCCACAGCGCGTTCAGTTACCGTCGCGCGTGTTCGGCACCTTGCAGTCGAAGTTTGAAGCCATTGCTAAAGAAGTCGCTGAGGTGCACGCGACCGGACGTCCGGTGTTGATCGGAACCCGATCGATCGACAAGAGTGTGTTGCTTTCGCGATTGTTGGAAGACCTGAACATCGAGCACGAGGTGCTGAACGCGAACAATGTCGAACGCGAAGCGGACATCGTCGCACAGGCGGGCGGGCAAGGTAAAGTTACCGTGGCAACGAACATGGCGGGACGTGGTACCGACATCAAGCTGGCGGACGAAGTCGAGTCCATCGGCGGGATGCATGTGATCTGTACCGAACTGCACGATGCGGCACGAATTGACCGCCAATTGATCGGACGTTGTGGCCGTCAGGGTGACCGTGGGTCGTATCGCCAGTATTTGTCGCTGGACGACGACATTTTGAAGGGCGGTTTTGGTGCGATCAAATACGAGAAGTTGAAGAAACGCGGCGAAGCGACGTCCGGCAGCGTGGATCGTTTAGCGGCCATGTTCCACCGAGCGCAACGGAAAGTCGAACGTCGTCACTTCCGAGACCGAATGGTGCTGATGCATCACGAAAAGGAACGCAAGAAGATGCAACGCGAAATCGGCCAAGACCCTTATCTGGATACGCCCGATTGATCGGGATGAGGCGAGCGGTCGGGCGCGGCGGCGAAGGTCGGCGTTCGGGAGATGGTTGCGAGCGTTGATGTGGGGCAACGCAGAGACGCAAAGGCACGGGGACGCAGGGAGGTGATCGGCCGTTGAACGCAACACCAATTGAATTTCACCGATCGCTCGAGCAACGAAGTAGCCGATCGGCGTTAGCCGCGGTTATCGGGTTGCGAAGGTGGTGAGTTTTTTGGCCAAGTGGACTCTGCTCGGTGGTGGATCTCTCGGCAATCAACCAGCGTCCGGTGGAACCGGACCTACAGCGATCAACGTCCGGTGGAACCGGACCTACGGGGGAGGACGCGTTTGGCTACTGGTCGACTTGTTCTTCGTAGCGCTCGATGGAGATGGCTTTGCCTTCTTCGTTCGCTTCGACGATCGCACCTGACAGACGGACGTCGCGGGTGGCGACGTGGAAATGGCAGGGCTCGAAATGGAGCGTGGTTTGCGTCACTCGTTTGATGTCGCGTCCAATGATGCTGTCGTAGGGACCGGTCATTCCAACATCGCATTGAAATGCGGTTCCGCCCGGCAAGATGCAGGCGTCCGCGGTGGGGACGTGCGTGTGGGTTCCCAGGACCGCGGTGACTCGCCCGTCTAGATACCGACCCATGATCTGTTTGTCGCTGGTCGCTTCGGCGTGCATGTCGACAAAGATGTAGCGTGGGTTTTCGGTGGCCATCTCTTCGAGTGCTGCGTCGACCGCCGTGAACGGACAATCGACGGGCCGCATGAAGACCCGACCGAGCAGCGAAATCACACCCAGCTTGCCCGCTGGTGTTGAGACGACGGTCCAGGCTTTCCCAGAGGAGCTTTCGGGGTAGTTCGCTGGGCGAACAATGCGTTGGCTGGATTGCAGGATGGGGATGATCTCTTTGCGGCGATACAGGTGATCGCCCATCGTCATCACGTCCACGCCGGCTTCCACCAACCGCCGATATTGGCGTGGCATCAGCCCCGCTCCGTCGGCCGCGTTTTCCGCGTTGATGATGATCGCGTCGAGTCGGGCTTCTTTCCGGATGTCTGCCGCGCGGGCCAGCACCGCAGAGTATCCGGGTTTGCCGACGACATCACCGAGAAACAGAAAACGCACGCGGGGTCCTCGCGTTGAAGAAGCCTTGAGTCACGGGCGGCGTGCATCACCGGAGCGATCACGCCGCGAAAGGAAGGTGTCGTTCCGGCGAAGGATTACCAACGCAGTCCGAAACGTTCTCCACCCGACGCGCGGTCGTTGCCACCCTTGAGCGGTCCGGCGTGTTGTGCCTTCACGGCCAGTTCACGTGGCGGTTCGATCACTTCTTCCTCTTGTTTCTCGCCTTCGGCGGCGGGTTTTGCATGAGCCGCTTTGATCGACAGGCCGACTTTTTGCGAATCACGATCGAAGCTCATGATCTTCACGTCGACTTGGTCGCCAACGTTGACCACCGAACTGACTTTGGACACTCGGTGAGGTGCCAGTTCGCTGATGTGGCACAGTCCTTCGACACCGGCGGTCAAGCGAACAAAAGCACCGAACTCGGCGGTCCGGGTGACTTCGCCCTTGTGCACGGAACCCACGGCAAAAGTGGCTTCGGCACTGTCCCAGGGGTTTTCGAGCAGATCGCGATAGGTCAGCGACATCTTGCCCGATTGCTTGTCAATTTTGTCGACGCGGACTTTGACGTTTTGGCCTTCCTCAATGACTTCGCTTGGGTGCTTGATGCGTTCCCAGCTGAGCTTGCTGACGTGGATCAAACCATCCAGCCCGCCGACATCGACGAACGCACCGAAGTCACGCACGCTGCGGACGACGCCTTCCAAGATGTCACCGGGTTCGATCTTTTCGAGTTGTTCTTGGCGTTTGGCTTCTCGTTCCCGTTCGAGCACGGCGCGACGCGAGACAACCAAATTGCCGCGACGGGCGTTGGCCTCGGTGACCAAGCAGACCATTTTCTGATCCACGAATTCGCTGAGGTCTTCCACGCGATATTCGGAGATTTGGCTGATGGGCATGAAGCCGCGAACGCTGCCGACTTTGCATTCCAAACCGCCGGTGTTGTGTCCGGTGATCGTGGCTTCGACAACGCTGCCTTCGTCGATGTCGTCCCAATCCGAAACTTCGGTGGCTTTGCCGGGAAGGCTGCAGGAGTACAGCCCGTCCTCGGAATTCATGCCGCGAATCAGAACCTCGACAGGTTGCCCCGGTGTGGGTTCGGCTTCCGTGAATTGCTCAAACGGAATCACGCCTTCGTCGGGACCGCCCAAGTTCACGAACACGTTGTCTTGGTGAATCTTGATCACTTGAGCGTGAACGCGGGATCCTTCCGCCAGTGGCTCGCGACGGTCGGGCAATCCCGCACCGTCGCCGAAGAACGAATCCAAGTCCGCATCGGTCAGCGAAGCGTCCAATTCGGCTTGCAAGTCATCGCTGAGCTTTTCGCGAATGTTGGGGACGACTGTTTTCTTGTTTTGGGGAACGTAGGGCTTCTCGCCTTTTTCCGTGGGTTTTTCGCCGGCCAATCGGGGGCGTGGAGCCTCTTTGCCGCCCGGTTTCCCCCCGCCGCGTTTGCCCTTGGGTTTGACTTTGCCGCCCTCAAGTTGCTCCGTGGAAACCGCCGCAGGTGAGACGGGTTTTGCAACGCCCAAACCGCGAGCCGCCAAAGGTCCGCCGCCGATTCGAGGCAAGGGAGCCTTCGATTTTTGGCTTTGGGGTCTGGGGGAGGTCGCCGTTTGCTCCGTGTTTGCCGATGACTCAGCGGCAGCGGACGGGGAATCCGCAGCGGGTGAGGCGGGCGTTTGCGGAGTTGGCGTTTCTGCCGCGGGAGAATCAGCCGTGGTTTCGGTGGCTGGTGCGTCGGTGGGATTTTCGCCGCTGCTCATGGACAGTCAGGGGGATCGGAGAAGGGGGAAATGGCAATGTCGCCAAAGGCGTCCCGCAGTCTAGCAATCGGGAGGGCCACTCGGTAGCCTTCCTGGTTCGGTCACCGCACAATCCTGGAACAACCCGAGCACCCATGCCCAACTTTGACGATTACACCTCTTCTTCGGCTGCGAATTCGAGCGAGCGACCCGTGTGGATGTCAGGCCTGGATGACGCCACCGCGAAAACGTGGGTGCGAGCGATCGAAGCGGCGGAGATGCCTGGATTGGGCGACGGCCCGTACCAGAAAGAGTTGGCGGAATTGTTGGAGAGTGATTCGGCCAAGCAGTTCACTTCGTTGCAACGAAGCGGGCTGTGGCTGTTGGCGGGCGACTTGGATCGGTCGCACACGATCAGCCAAGACGAAGGTTCATCCGAAGGCAGTTTCTGGCACGGAATCATGCACCGGCGAGAGGGTGATTTCGGCAACGCGAAATATTGGTTCCGCCGCGTGGGACGACATTCGATCTTGTCGGACCTATCGGGCATGTATCCCGAATTGCATGCCGACGCCGACGAGTTCGTGGACAACGTCGCCCGAGCCGTTCGAAGCGGTCAAAACGTTGACGAATGCCAGCAAGTCCAGTGGACCGAATGGCAGTGGCTGATGAACGTCAGCTGAGCAATCGTTGGCTTCGGCAGCTTCGGCAACGCGGACTGCCTTGCCCGCAGGCGATCACTTGCCCGCGACACTGGCCTTGGTCGGCCGCTGAACATCCGAGATCAGCCCGATCATTTCCCAAAACCGGATGATCCCCCACGACATATCGAACTCGTACCACTTGTGGCCGTGGCGAGCTGAACGTGGTGTGGCGTGGTGGTTGTTGTGCCATCCTTCGCCGTGGCTGATCAAAGCTACCAACCAGTTGTTCGTGCTGTGGTCGCGAGTTTCGTAGTTGCGATAGCCGAACAGGTGGCTGAGCGAATTCACGGACCAAGTTCCATGCAGCACGAACACGGTGCGGACCGCGACGGCCCAAACCGTCCAAGACAACATGTAGCGATAGGCTTGCCCCCAATCACCGCCGCTGACGCCGTAGCCGACGGCTCCGCCGATCAACGAAATCACCAAACCGTGCAACAGGAACACAAAGAACCAACCGTCTTTTCGTTCCAGTTTAAGGTAGAACCGGTCGCGAAGCAGGTCGCGGACATAGCGTTCGTAATGACTCGTTTTGTCCAGGTCTTTGTGTCGGCAAACCACCCAGCCCACATGCCCCCACAAAAAGTTTGCCAGCGGTGAATGGGGGTCGGGTTGATGATCGCTGTGTTGGTGGTGCATCCGGTGAATCGCCACCCAACGTGCCGGGCTGTCTTGCAAGTTGCACATGCCCAACATCGCCAGCGTGTGTTCCATCCATTTGGGGCACTTGAAACCGCGATGCGTCAGCAACCGGTGGTACCCGATCGTGATGCCGAACATTCCGAACAAGAAGTGTCCCGCGATTGCGGCGATGAAGCCCGACCAAGTGAACAGGTACGAGAACCACATCGGCACGAAGGCGGCCAGTGCTACCAAGTGGACCATTCCCAGAACGATCACGTATCGCCACATGATTTTCAGTGGCTGAGTTTCTTCGGGCAGAGGCAATCGCTGAGGGTCGATGCCTTTGCGGCCGGCGGTCATGACTTCGGTGGGAACGGCACCCGACCCATAGTCATTCGATTCGTCACAAACCAGCTTGTCTTTGGGCGTGGTTTCTGGGGGTGCGGGGGCTTCGGAAGTCGACATCGTCAAAACCGGCGTTTTTCGTTTCTAGGCCTGCGGTTGTTCGGAGACCATGCTAGCTATCGATCGAACCGCTCGGGAGGGTGATTTGATAACAAAATGCGGAGGAGGACGCGGCTGACCAGGAATAAAAAAACGACGCGGGGAAATTCCACACGTCGTTTGAGTGTTCGGTCGTGGTGGCGAAGCCGTTTGCTCCGCGAGAAGACTACTTTTTCTTCTTGTCGTCGGCTTCGTCGGCCTTTTTGACCTTCTTCTTTTTCTTCAGCGAGACCTTCAGCACGCGAGTTTTCGGCATACCAACGATGCTCTGCTCTTCGTCGAACTTGTCGAGTTCCTTCATACGCTCGACTCGTTCGGCACGCGTCAGGACGTTGCGAGTCTTAATGGCCCCGGCTTGCACCTTGAGGCTGCGATCCATGGTCATGGCGGATTATGTTCAATCGAAGGGGAATGCGGACGGTCAAGTCGAACAGGTTATCGACAGATGCCAAGACTGGCAAGCCGTAACTGATGTTCCGGCGTTTGCAAGGTGGTTTCCACCGAAACGGTGTCCGGCGAAGCCAATCCACCACGGGAAAAGTCGCAAATGGATTGGCTGGAAGCTAGTTTTTCGGCCAAGGACGATCGGAATCCCGAGCCGAATTGGGCGTGATTGGCGAATCCGCCCAATTCGATCGTCTTTGCCCGTCGGTCTCCGAATCAGGCGGCCTGCAGCGATCGGTGGTGTCCGGCGTAGGAAACCCACTCGGTCACCTCTTCCAAGTCAGGAAGCTTGCCGCCACGGGCGATTCGCTTGCCTTCCCGAGAATTGGCAATCGCGTCGACTTCGCCGAACAAAGTGACTGGATTTTGGTCGGCCAACTCTTCCGCAGTGGTCACACCAGCCGCAACCAGGAATTGAGCGTCATGGCCACGCATCATGGGGACTCGGCAAACCAAAGTGGTTTGCTGTTGCCACGCCAAAACGGTTTCTGCATCCACGCGGCGATGGTTGAGCTGCTCGGCCACCTTTTCAGGCATCGATTTCAGCAAGTCATCCACGGTGTAGATTCCGATTTCGTTCAGGCGTTCGGCCATGCGAGGTCCAATCGAAGGTGCGTCGACCACGTCGCTGGCACGTTCCAGATAAAAACGCAATTCGGTTTCGCTCTGCGATTGGCTGCTGTAGGAGCGTTCTTCACGGGAGGATCGATCGTTGCTTTCGCTGCGTGGTTCTCGTTCCGTTCGGGATTGGCGATCCGATCGGCTGTCGCGTTCCGATCGGCTGCTGCGTTCAGACCGGCTGCTACGTTCAGATCGGGAAGATCGTTCCGAACGCGAGCTGCGTTGGCGGGAGGAGTCGTGGTCTCGCATCGACACCACACCGTCCGAACGATTGGATTGCCCGTTGCCGTAGCCTGAACCGTTGCCAGATCCATTGCCTTCGCCGGAGACACCGCGGGAGTAACCATTGGATCGGCTGCTGGAGCTGCGCGACGATGAGCTGTTGGACGAGCTGCGTCGACTGGAGCTGCGTGAACGGCCGTCATTATCGCTGCTGCGACGAGTCCGCGTTCGGACGCTTTCGCGACCGTCGCTGTTGCGAAGTGATTCCATTTCGTTGGCCAATTGACGACCGCGGCGAACCGATTCGACTTCGTAACGATCGCGGTCAAATGCGTCGTCATCGTAGTCGTCAACCAATTCAAAATCGTGATCGATGATGTCTCGCTGGACGGCACGTCGTCCACTCAGTGATCGGCGACCGTTCAGGCTGCGACGACTGCGGCGATTCAACGTCCGGGCATCCACTGCCCGGGAATCCACAGCCCGGCCGTCGACCGTGCGAGTGTGCGTGCGGACTTGGGTGGATTGGTTGGCCGAAGCGATCCAGCTGGTGATGCGGGAAAGCTCGTAGCTCGAACCGCTGAGCAAAATGCGTTGACCGCGTTCGGTTGCCAAGAACGTTTTGACTTGGTCCAGCAAGTCGCTGGGGTGGATCGCTGCCAATTGTGCCGGATCAGTGATGCCGCATCCAACCAAAACGCGAGCGTCGAAGCCGCGAAGCTGAGGAACGCGGCACATCAAACGGCATTCGGCTTGCCAACGACGGATCGTGCGTGCGTCGACGCCGGCCAAACCCAGCGTGTCCGCCAAGCGGTTGCTGTCTTGGCTCATCAGGTGAGTGATATGCGAGATGCCGATGCGTCGCAAACGAGACGCCGCGACACCATCGATCGATGGAGCCGAATCAATGGGGCTGTCGACCGTCAAGAAGAACGGCGTTTCGGGTTCGTTGGCATCCAGGTTTCCTTCGTTTCCGTCGGCGATTGCTCGTCCTTCTGGGAAAGCTTGACCGCTGGGAATGGTCGAAGTGGTCTCGTCCGAGTAGTAGTATCCGTCGCGGTATTGCGTTCCAGCGGGGGCTTGGTCAGTCGCCGAAGCTGGGTGGCTTGGCACGAAAGCTTGGCTGCTTGGATAAACCGAAGGTTGCGCCGGAGCAACGTTGCCGCGAACCCATTGGTCTTCGTCCAGTCCAGCGGATTCGCGATAGGCGGCTTCGAATTCGTGGTTGATATCAGCCGAAGCACCGTGGATCCAACGCGAACGTTCGCCCGTTCCCAATTGCGTTTGATCGTCCAACCCGTGAGGTCCGACGTAGCGATCGTGGCGACGACCGTTTCGCCACACGGGACGGTGAGCGTGGATGACTCGCGAGGCGTGCAGCCGGAAGGTGCGGGCGCCGTTTCGTGAAAGGGATCCAGCCAGTGGTTCGTGACTGGTCAGCAACACAATTTGTCGGCCAGGTGCGGAGTAGTCTGATAGGGCCGATGCGATGACGTCGCCGGTCACACCTTCGGCGGTCCAAGGCCGGAAAGCGTCTTTCAGATCGCTCCAGTCGGCGGTACTGTGGTTGTAACCGCCATCAAACGCCGCGAATAATTCGCGATGGGTTTCGATGACCAGCGGCACTGAGCGGCCGGTGCGATCCAGCAATTCGCCGGCGGCCATGCGGACGGCCATCGAGGCAATCGCTCGGGTGACTCCGGGCAATGACAGTTCGTCGTGTCCATCGATCCGCACGTGGACTTCGCGACCACCGGAAACGGTTCGCGTGTTGGTGAAGCGGCGTTCGGCTTCGGCGCGATCCAACGTATGAGGATCCAATTGCACCGGCGTTGTGGTCCAGGTGATGCGGCGATGTCGTCCGCCCGACAAACGCACCAACCAACGGCTGGATAGTTCCACCAAAGAGGACTCGGTCCGAGCGACCGGACGATTGCGGTTCAGCTCAGCAATCAATTCGTCGCGTCGACGCAACAGATTTTCGCGGCGTGCCGAGTGCAGTGCTGGCCGAACGCGAGGGCGGATCGGCGCGACGGTGGGAGCCAGCTCCAATTCGCGTCGGCGAGCGGCATTGGATTCGAGTTCCACCTCGACTTGGTGCAATCGTTCTTCGACTGCAGCCAAATCAAACGCGGTGGCGGGCATTCCGATCGGATAGTCAGCGTCGACGATTGGCAAACTGCGGAGACTGCGACGGACCGATGCGGTTTCATCGAGAACGTTTCGCAGTTCCAATTCTGTTTGTCGCAGTTCGCTCAATCGCGTGTTGCGTTCGTTTGACCAATCGGGGTGATGTCCCCAGATCGTCACGAACTCTTGCAATTCCGTTCGCGAAGCGGCCAGTTCGTCGACAATTCGTGAGCGGTCCGCGAGCAACTGTTCGAGCGTTGCGGTCAGCTGGCGAGTGACTTGGTCAATGTTTTCGCCGACACCGTATGGCGAGCGACGTAGTTCGGATCGAATTTGGCGAAGCGTTGACGCCAGGGAAGCATGACGGTCCCAAACGCCGCGAAGCGGTTCGAAAGTGACAGGGTCGACTGATCCGGAGACTCGGTCCACCGATTCGCGTTCGATCTTGCCGAGCAACCAATCAATTTGGTTGGTGGCGGAATCGATTCGCAAGTCGATGTCATCGATCGTGTGCAGCGGGCGATAGGCATCGCGATAGAAATCGTCCCACTTGTTGCCGACGTCATAGCGGTCAATGGCGTGGATGAAGTGGTCGTAACGACGGTGGCGGATGCCATCCATGTCGACGTGATAAGCATGTTGGCGAGCCGACGCGATCGAATCACGCAAGCCACGGATTTCAGCCAGCGTGCGACGCAGTTGAATGATTTCCGAATCCGCGTTGCGAAGTTGGGCTCGCAATTCGGAGGCCGACAACTTGGCGGCGTATCGCCAATCGGTGGTCAGGTAGCCGCTGCCCAGTAAAGGCTCTCGTGAAATTGGTGTGTGGGCGACGGGGGCTCCGGTGATGGGATCGTAAGCCGTTGCCCGTGGGATCGAACCGGCCTGAACGTCCAGGTCGGCAATCCAGCGTTTGAGTCCGGCAGCACGCGCCCGCAAAGAGTCGGCTTGTCGGTGCAATTCACGCAAGCGAGCCGTGTGTTCGCGATGCTTTTGGGCTTGGATGCTTTCGTAGCGAGCGGCCCGCGAACGATGGGCTTGAATAACCGAACGGCGAGCGTTCAACGAATCGCGTTGGCGTTGCAGTTCCACGCGTTGACGCTGCAGGTCACTCAGTTCACGAGCGATCGTTTCGTTGTGTTTGTAAGCGGACGCGTCGTCCCAATCGTGGCTGGCGTACCAATCAGAAACTTCGAGTTCGGTTTCTGGCAAAGCCGCCAATTGAGCCTCGATGTCGGCCAATTCCGATCGCAGCGCTCGGCGACGTCGGTCTTCCGTTTCATTGAAAGCGTGAACGGAATGGCCGGAAACGTTGGTATTGCGGAATTCCGGATGATCGTAAGTGAATCGGGCGGTTTCCGATTCGTATGGCAACGTTGCCAAACCTTCGCGATCCAAGCCGGATTGAATGCAAGACGCGACGACTCGTGACACGCTGGTCACGGTGGTGTCGACCATCACACCGTCAACGATCGATTCTGGCATTTGCACGTTGCGAAGTGCTCGTGCGGCAAGCGTGCTGTGTTTGGAGTTGGAGCGAATTTCGTCTTCGCTGCCGAACCATCCGTCTTGGTAGCTTTCCCAGGTCCGGGTGGTTTCGCTGCGTGGTTCAAATTCGACGGTGCGACGACCGGCGGTGGTTCCATCGGCTTCGCGGCGACAGTGAACCCAGCCGTGCCCGTCGACCCAAACGACGCGTCCGGTCGAACCTGACAGCATGCCGTTGGGGTAGTTTCGCGAAACGAGCGAGTCGCGAATGAAGCGGCTGATCGCGGTTTTGCCGGACCCGATGGGGCCGAGCACCACGTTCAAGTGATGCGAGAGTGGCCCGAGTTCCACTCGGTTCAGTGGGCCATGATTGTCGATTTCGATTCGATCCAACAACATCGCAAAACGCTCCTTCCGTGGCTGCGCGTGGTCATGCCTTTCGAGGCGGCACGCCCTTCAAGGGTCCATGGTTCGCGGCAAAGAAAGGGGACATCCTGCCCGCTTGCGGGAAACCTTGCCGAGATCCTTTGTTCACCACCAGACGGGTGAACTCGCGAAGACTTTAGCCGAATCGACAAAATTTTGGAAAGAGCGATTTCGTGAAACTGCGGCTGCGTTTTGAAAGTCTTTGGATTGACTGCTGAAACATCGTGTTTGACGCGATTTTGAAGCACGTCCATGTCGGGTTAGCGAGCGATTGGGGCCGGTTTTCGCTTGGTCGTTGGGACTCGGTTGCAACAAATTTGACGGAATTGGGTGACGCGAGTTGCATTCATGGTGCGGAAACTCACCTAGCGAGCGGGCGTCATGTTTGCCGCGATCAGAATGCTTGTCTGAGACGATCCGGCGTCGCCATTTTGGCGTTTGGGTTCTCAGCTTGAGCCAAAACTAAACTTCCGTTGCGAAACTTTGTTTGAATTTGCTATGCCGAGCCTTGTCGAACGCCGTTTTGACCGGTCCACCTGTTGGGCTGCCCTCCAAAATTTCCCACCGCACCACAAGAACGCTAACAATTCGATGCCCCGGAGTTGGCTGCGAGAACGATTGACCTGCATGTTCAGGGATGCGTGCTGCGCAGTGGGTTGGTTTGGAGTTGTTGCTCTGTTGGTTTTGGTTTCCGGCTGTGGAACGACCAAAGAGCACCAAGCAACCGAACAATTGTTGTTGTCCGACGCGGTGGATCGCAGTGTGTCCACGATTGACTTTCGTCCGCTGTCGGGTGAGAAGGTGTACTTGGACACGAGCTATTTGCGTTCGGTGAAGTCGACCTCGTTCGTCAACGCCGACTATGTGACCAGTGCTTTGCGGCAACAGGTGATGGCGGCGGGCTGTTTTTTGCAAGACTCGGCCAAAGAAGCGGACATCATTATCGAAGCTCGAATTGGAACGCTTGGCTACGACGATCACCGCGTGACGTTTGGTGTTCCTGAAAATAGCGCGATCAATTCCACGGTTTCGTTACTTCCGAGTGCACCCAACGTTCCGCAGATTCCAGAGATCGCGCTCGCGCGTCGGGATGCCCGAGAAGGCGCCGCGAAGGTTGCCGCCTTTGCCTACGACCGCGAAACGCGTGAGGCGATTTGGCAATCGGGAATCAGCCAGTCTCGCTCCACCGCTCGCGATACGTGGGTGATGGGTGTGGGGCCGTTTCAAGGTGGTTCCATTCGTGATGAAACCCGATTGGCAGGAACCAAACTCGTTCGTTTCGGCCGGCGTTCCACCGGTTCGCCACCGCGAACGTTCTCTCGTCCGCCGGTCGATTACACGGCCGAAACCCGGTTTGATGGCGGTTGGCCGGTGCTCGGATCGGAGAACGGAAGCATGATCGGCGGAGGCTTGTTGCCCGGTGAGCCTTTGCCGGAAATGAGATCCGGTCCGGTGATGGTTGCTGAAAACGCAGGGGAGGCGGAATCGGAATCATCGGAGCAGCCGAAAGGCGAAGCCAAGCCCGAAGCGGCCGAAAAGATCGCCCGCCCGCCTGATTCAAAACGCAAGATGCGATGAGCAAGATTCGCCTTCCTGGCGATCAGGTGGTTTTTGTACAGGTGTGTTTCGGCGGACGCATCGAAGGATATGGCGTCCGCTTTTGATGAATCATTCCGTTCATTGCTTCAGTCATTATTGCGTCCGCCAACACTGGGGCCGCTAACACCGCGTCCGCACGGGTCGTTCTGGCATCGACTCTCTGAGGTCATCATGAGTTCCATTCGTTTTATTTCCTGCGTGTTGTTGGTCAACGTTTGGTTGTTCAGCGGCGTGTCGGGCTTTGCACCGGTCGACGTGTACGCGCAGCAAGTTCCCAGTTGGCAAGCTGGAAACTCCACTTTCAATGGCACCGGTTACGATCTTCCCAGCCCACCGCCGGCTCTCGCCGCATCGTCACCGTCTCCCGCCATTGGAGCTTTGGAGTTGCCAGCCGATACACCGGAGTCGATATCGCCTGGTTTCAGTGATTTGCAACCGAGTTGGGGCGGAGAATTTGGGTTGTCGCCCGCTTCTTTGGACACGCCGATTGTGGCCCCGGAAGAAACCGTGGTGGAAACGTCGAGCTATTCCGACGTGATCAGCACGGGGCAACCTGTTGAGTCAGCTCCGTTGGAAGAAGAGGTCGTGCGTTGGTACCACCGGCCATGGATTTGGATGACTCAAGGATGGGACAATCACGCGGAGTTCGGATTGGACGGCAGTTCGGGCAACGCGGACACGTTGGCGTTGCAGACCGGATTGGAGATGAAACGCAAAACGGACGCTTACACCTTGGCGTTGGATTTTGATTATCGACAAGCCAGTGCGAGCAACGTGACCACCGAAGACAACGGTCGATTCAATCTGGACTACGACAAATTGCTGAACGATTCGAATTGGTCGTTGTTCGGTAAGTTCGGGATGGAGTTTGATAAGTTCAAATCGTTTGATTTGCGTCTGAACCTGAACTCTGGTGTGGGATACCACTGGATCCGAAACGACACGACCAATTTGGTGACTCGTTTCGGTGCTGGTGCGTCGAAGGAGATTGGTGCACCGGATGATTCGTGGATTCCGGAAGCGGTGTTTGGAATCGAAGCCGATCATCAGCTCAATTCCCGGCAGAAGATCAAAGGCAAGTTGGATTACTTTCCGGCCTGGGACGACTTCAGTGACTTTCGTTTGGTCACCGATGTCGCCTGGGAAACGTTGCTAAGTGATTCGGACAACTTCTCGCTGCGTTTGTCGGTGACGGACCGCTACGACAGCACGCCGCAAGGTGCGTTGAAGAACGATTTCTATTACTCCGCACTGTTGCTCTATAAGTTCTGATCGTTTGCCGCGATCGCTTTAGCAGATTGGCGGCGCACGTCGTTCCGCGTCGCCATCCAGGTCGTTTTGATTGATTGGATCCGTTCATCCGGATTGACCGGTTGATTCGTCATAAGCAACCATCTTTTCAGCGGACTGCGGTGGGCAGTTGGTCCCGCGAACCGTGGGCAGTGGTCTTTTGTGACCTAGGGTAATTTTGTCCGCTTGAGTGGCGCGAGCAATGTTTCGCGTCCATGCACAGGGAACAGCGAGCAAGGTGACGTTGCGTTCTCTTGATTGCGTTCCAACCGGTTGCCGCGGGGGCACCGTTTCTCAAGCGTGAACGAACTTCCTTGTGGGAACAAATTCATGCGAAAGCCGAAACGATCGCATCGCAGCGGGATCGCCGTCACCGAGTTGGCGGTTGGTTTGCCCGTGTTGTTGCTGGTGATGATGGGCACCGTTGAGACGTGCACCATGATCCGTTTGCAGCAAAAACTGAAAATGGTTGCATACGAAGGGGCTCGCGTGGGCGTGCTGCCGGACGCGAAGGCCAGCAATGTGGAATGGCAATGCGAAGTGTTGTCGACGGATCAACGTTTGAACGACGTGATCACTGTGCTCGATCCGGTGGATCCTCAAGCCTTGGAATCAGGCGATTGGTTCACCGTGGAGGTGCGAGCACCTTACGCGTCCAATGATCTGATGGGCGGTTGGGGAT
The DNA here is from genome assembly GCF_020966775.1 of Rhodopirellula halodulae. Taxonomy (NCBI): domain Bacteria; kingdom Pseudomonadati; phylum Planctomycetota; class Planctomycetia; order Pirellulales; family Pirellulaceae; genus Rhodopirellula; species Rhodopirellula halodulae. Next base: position 174,393 of record NZ_JAJKFV010000009.1, read on the forward strand.
TTGGTTCCTACGAATTGACTGAGTCGGTGACCCTGCAAAAACCATGATTGATAACGAGCGATCTTCCGTGCCAGTCCATCCTTCCTCGTCGAATCCGCGGCAAGGCGCCGTCATCGTCTTGTTGGTGGTGATGCTGCCTGTGTTGCTGATCCTGGCGGCTTATGTGATCAACATCGCCTACGTCGAAGCGGTCACCGCGGATAGCCAAGTGGTCACCGATGCGGCGGTACGTGCCGCGGGGCGTGCCTACATCCAAACGGGCGATCGTGACGCGGCGCTGGCGGCTGCTCGCGACGCGGCGAATCGCAACCCGGTCGCGGGCAAAGTCGTCCCGATCAACATGAACGACTTGGAGTTTGGTACCAGCGTGCGAAGCAGCTTGGAAGAAAGCTACAACTTCGTTCCGGTGACCAGCGAAGAAGAGTTGGGCAATTCAGTTCGGTTGACGACACGATCGTTGGCCAATGCCGCGAAACCTGTTTTGACTCCGTTGTTTCCAACGATGGGAACCAACATCGAAATTCGGCCACAGCGAACGGCGGTCAGCACGCAGAGCACAATGGACGTCGCGTTGGTGATCGATCGCAGTGGATCGATGGCCTACGCCAGTGACGAAACGCCCGACCCGTATGTGAACCCGGCGGCGGCTCCACCGGATTGGACATACGGACATCCCGTCCCACCCAATTCGCGATGGTTGGACTTGGTCGCTTCCGTGAATGCGTTCAATGGTTTCTTGGAGGATTCGCCTCAGTGGGAAAAGCTGAGCTTGGCAACCTATTCCGACAATGCAACGCCGGACTGCAATCTGACGCACACCTACGCCCAAATTTCCAATCAACTTGACGCGATTTCGTACGAGTTCAATGGCGGTGGAACCAATATTGGCCAAGGGTTGCAATCAGGTTTGTCAACGTTGACCAATGCCGATCACGCTCGCCCCTACGCGGTTCGTGTGATGGTGTTGATGACGGATGGCCATCACAACACCGGGACCAGTCCCGAAAGCATGATTTGGGCATTGAAGAACTCCACGGTGACGTTGTTCACCATCACCTTCAGCGACGAAGCCGATCAAGGACGAATGGCGTATTTGGCGGAGTCTTGCGGTGGCGAACACTTTCACGCGACCGACGCGGCTCAGTTGCAAGAAGCGTTTCAATTGATTGCGAAACGTTTGCCTTCGTTGATGACCGAGTGATCTCGAACGCCACGCCGAAACAGAAGGACTCGTCGCGGTTCAGTGCGGCAACTGAAGCAGCGATCCGAACCACGATTGACAACAAGATTTATCCGTATGGTTTCTCTGGACTTGTCCAGGGAGATTGCCCCGAGAGATTGACAGCATGAACGTCCCTCGCAGGAAAATTCCGCCCCGCACCGGCGCGACCGTCGTTGAGATGGCCGTGGTCTCGGTCGTCCTATTCACGATCTTGGTTTCGGGAATCGAATTGTCCCGAGTTTCCATGTTGCGTCATTCGGCCGATCACGCGGCGTACATCGGTGCACGGCGAGGAATCATCACGGGTGCGAACTCGAGCCAAATTCGCAACATTGTTCAAACGCACATGGATGCGATCGGCATTCGCAACGCGGATGTGACCGTGATCCCAGAGGAAATTTTGGAATCGACAACGCAGGTCGAGGTGCAGGTCGAAGTGCCGTTGGTGCAAAACACTTGGATCAGCCCCGGGTTGTTTGGCAACGCGTTGACCGGGCGAGCTCGTTTGTTGACCGAGCGTGCCGCGATGGTCATGAACCAGTCCATGCCGACGCCTCCGCCACCGCCGCCTCCACCACCGGAACCAGAACCCGAGCCGCAGCCCGAGCCGGAACCTCAGCCTGAACCGGAACCGCAGCCAGAGCCTGAGCCACAACCGGAGCCCGAGCCGCAGCCGGAACCACCACCACAGCCACCACCACCGCCGTTGCTGTGATGTTGGATGGAAAATCGCAAACGCTGTTGCCTTGCCGGGCGGCAGCGTTTTTCCGTCGGAACGTCGCGTGTCGAGTCAGTGATTTACCTAGCAGTCAAACGCCTGTGAGCACATCGCGAAGTCCCTCGCGGTAGGTCGGATATTGCAGAGACGGCAGCAAGTCGCGACGGACGCGGCGGTTCCATACTCGTTTGTCGGATTCGCTTCGGAAGCGGACGCCCGAGTCCGCCGACGGATCGACAAACGTTGGCATGGGCGATCGCGTCTGCTTCGCAATCTCAACATAGAATTCACGTCGAATGACCGGATCGTCATCCGCGACGACGTACAGGCTTTCAGGCGGGGTGTGTTGGAAACTGTTCATGACGGCCGTTGCGGCATCGTCCACGTGGATCAGATTCAGGTAGCCGTCCGGCGGTGAGGCGATTGGTTTTCCCGCGATCACATCGGCGGCGCGGGGGACTCGATTGGGACCGTAGATGCCAGCCAAACGCAGCGTCACCGTTGGTTTGCCACATCGCAAACTACGAAGCTTGGCTTCCGCCGCCAAATGGGCTCGGCCGCCTTCACGTTTGGGGTGCGTGGGGGAGGTTTCGTCGACCCATCGTCCGTCGGTTTGATGGTAGACGCCGGTCGTGCTGATGTAGGTGACTCGTGCCGGTTCATCCGTTGCTTGCTGATCAAGATGACGGACGAGACGAGCGAGCCCATCCACTTGCGAGGTGAAGCGTTCCACTCGGCTGTTTCGATCATAGGCAACGGCGATCAAAACGTTGTCTGCGGTGGGTAGGTTGGCGAACGTTCGTGAGTCATTCCAATCGAACGCGACGGGGGTGAATCCTTCGTGACTCAAAGAATCAAATCGAGAGCGGGTGGTCGCGGACACGGTCCATCCGCGCCGCAACGCTTGGCGCCCCACTCGAATTCCGAGGTACCCGCAGCCGATGATCAACAAGTTTGAGTGGGATCGCCTGGCGGAAGGATCGGATGCCGCGGCGGGATGGGAAGTGCTCATGCGTCGGAAAGCTGGATAGAAATGGGTTGGGTGTAGAACCGGAAAAACCGGTGTGACCGGCGTCGAAACCGCAAGTGTCGTGAAGCCGCGGCAGTTGCCGGGGCAAAAAGGCCATTGCCAGTGGGGCCGCGAACCAAAATGCGTTGACCGCGACGATTTCGGGATTTGAGCGGTTTGGGTGGTGGCGTTTGGCACTTTATCGATTGTTCCGATGCGTCGCGACCGGCAAGACCTTGAACCAACCGCGACCGGGTGGGGTACAATAGGAACCGCTCGAATTCCTTTCAACGAAACACGCTATGCAACATTCGAACGCCTTCGACCCGAAGTCCAATGCGCCGGCTGCTCCTGCGCCGATTCCGTTGTTCGAAGGAAGCCGATGGCGTTGGCGATGTGTCGGAGGATTGGTCATTCGGACGATCTTCTGTGCATTGTTTTGCGGTGCATCATTTTGCGGTGCGTTGACCGCGACATCGCACGCTCAGGGCTTCCCGGCCAATCCGCCGGTGATCGGCGGGCCGCCTCCATTGCCGCCGGGCGCAACGTTGGTCCCGCCGCAATCGTCATCGCGAGCCGTGGGGCCGGTGACCCAGAACGCCTTTGTGGATTCCGACAACGATTCGCGAAACGTCGCTGGAGGAACCCATCTGGAACCGCCCGTTGAGCTTTTGCGTTTGATCGAGGATGGCGGTGTCCCAGCTACGCTGGATGAACTTCGTTTGCTTCAGAGACAACAACAACGCGTCGCGGGCTTGGCGGAAGCTTGCACGGTCAGTGTTCAGATCGGACCGGCCCAGGGATGCGGCGTGATCATCACACCCAGCGGCTTCGTGTTGACAGCCGCCCACGTGGCCATGCGTCCTGGCGAAAGTGCGATGTTGACGTTGAACGACGGTCGCACCGTGACGGCGAAAACGTTGGGCATGAACCGCGGCGTTGATGCCGGGCTGATGAAGATCTCGTCCGGTCAGAAATCGCGGGATTCGGCGGGACGTGAAATTCCTTGGCCTCATGCGTCGTTGGGAACCAGCGATGGTTTGAAATCGGGCATGTGGTGCATCGCCACCGGGCACCCCGGCGGTTACGAAGCAGATCGAGGCATGGTGACGCGGGTGGGGCGTATCTTGGCCGTGTATCCTGATCGATTGGTCACCGATTGTGCTCTGATTGGCGGTGATTCCGGCGGGCCATTGTTTGACCTCAGCGGAAAGTTGATCGGCGTCCACAGCCGCATCGGAAACGACGTGGCGGACAATTTGCATGTGCCCGTCGATCACTACAACGAATCATGGGACCGGATGCAGTCCGGGGATGCTTGGGGATTCCTTCCCGGGTTTCGTCCCGTGCTGGGGATTCGCGGCAACAGCGAAGGCGGAATCGCGAATGTTGTGAAAGTCGGTCCCGGATCGCCCGCGGAAGCGGGTGGCATTCGCCCGGGGGACCAAGTGGTCTCGTTTGGCAAAGTTGATATCTCGGATTTCGAATCATTGAAAGCGGCGGTGTCGGACACCATGCCCGGCGAACGGGTAAAAATTTGGCTGCGTCGGGAAGGCCGGCCTGTGAAGGTGACGGTCGAGATCGGACGTGGTGACTGATTGATGGACAACGTTTTGAGAGACAACGTTTCAAACGCAGCCAACGTGGATTCCATGTTACGCAACCAAGACCTATTCAATCGCTTTGACGCACAACGAGGCTCGGTTTTGAAGACACTGCTCGACAAATTTGCTACTCATTGCACGTTGGTCTGCACGCTTGCGTTCGCAGCGTTATCGACGGGGGCTGTGACTGCGCAAGACGAAGCGTCCGTGCCCGCATGGTTGCAGGAACGTTTGGTCGAACGAGTCATGCATCGCCGAGACAACGGCGAAATGATGCAGTTGGTTCGTCCGATCGCGGAGCGGGCCGAAGACGGCGTGGTGGGAATCATTTGCGGTGGTCGGCCGGTGGCATTGGGAACCGTGGTGTCCCAGGCCAGCGTGGTTGGAATCTTGGGGAACCGGACAACGACTGGAGGCAATGTCGCTTCGTCACAGTTCACCTCCAGCGACGCCTATGTCATCACGAAACGCAGCGAACTTTCCAACGATCCGATCCGCGTGCGATTGCGGGACGGCCGCATGTTCCCGGCTCGCGTGGCCGCGGTGCGACGGCGTAGCGATTTGGCGTTGTTGGTCATCGAACGCGACAACACGGGCAACCTGCCCGAGCTTCGGCCGGTGACCTTGACCGCGACGATTCCGGTGGTGGGTAGCTTTCTGATCAGCCCCGATCGAACCAACCGTGTGATTGGTTTGGGTGTGGCGGGGGCTGGTCCGCGAAAGGTTTCTCACCGTGGGATGTTGGGCGTTCAGTTGAACCCGAATTCGTCGACCGCCGGCGCGCAGGTCGAACAAATTTTGCCCAACAGCAGTGCTTCGGAGGCGGGACTGGAGTCCGGTGATCGAATCATCGCGATCAACGGTGAGATGCAAAACAACAAAGACGCGGTGATGTCGACTTTGAAGCGAATGTTTCCCGGCGAGATCGTGCGTCTAACAATCGTTCGTGATGGGGACACCAAGGAACTGTCCGCGAAAATGCGTGAAGCGGCGATCGTTCAAGAGTCACCCAACGACGCTCGCGTCAACGGTGCTCGCAACATTCGGTTGTCCGGTTTCGAAGAAGTCTTGCAGCACGACACGGTTTTGAACCCCGATCAATGCGGTGGCCCTTTGTTGGACACCGATGGTCGTATCGTCGGCATCAACATCGCGCGAGCGGGCCGGGTTGTGAGTTACGCGCTGCCGGCTTCGTTGGTTGCGGTGGAAGTGTCGAGCATGATTGCCGAAGCGGGCGGGAAGTGATCGTTGGCTGACGAGAAGAAATCTGGCGGAGCGTTTCAACCGTTTGCTGTTCAATGCGTCAGTTGCCAATCCAAGTTGAAGGTCACTAACCCTCAACTGATCGGCAATATTGTGAATTGCCCCAAGTGCAATTCATTCGTCCAGATTGACGCGCCCGCTGAGCAGGGGCATGCCTCGACCTCGCCGCCCGTCACGCCTGCGCCGCCGTCGCAGGTCAGTTTGGGCGACGATTCATTTGATAGCGAAGCGTTGACCGAAGCCGGTTTGTCGACCGGTGATTTACCAACTGGTGATTTACCAACCAGTGCGTTGGAGCACGCCACGGTACCTCCCGACACGATGGATAGCGGTCCGCCGCCTGTCGACGATTCGGCGATGTCGGAAAGCATTGGCGAAGAAGAAAGTTCGCATGCCACGATTGATCCGAACGAGCTGTATCAAACTCGTCGTCGCGGTGTCTCCAAGTCCGCCGCGATTTGGGTGGTTGGCTCGTTGGTTAGCGTCAGCGGGATGGCCGCGGCGGTGTTGTGGTTTCGCTCACCCGATCAAACGGCAGGTTTGCCCGTGCCACCCTCGCAAAATGCGGTGGATCAAGGTGATGGAGCGATGCCGACGGGAGAACTCACGGACGAACCGGTTGGCGAGAATCTGGAGGATAAAAACTCGGGCGAACTGAGTGACGACGCGACCACGGATGGTGAAATACCAACGGATGCGGCATCGACGGATGAGTCCAAACCTTCGGATGGGATGAACTTGAATCCGTCGGTCGATTCCGTTGATGAAGGCCCCGGTGCCCCGTTGGCAAATGATTCCGCGCCGAGTGATCCAATGCCAGAGGATTTGATCCCTGGTGATCTGTTGCCGAGCAGTCCGCTGGATGGGCCGTCTGCGGTGCTTGGACGTGATCAGCCTGTCAAACCGGGGACGGCAACGACAGATGGCGATCCAGAGGGCCCGACCGAATCGGTGATGGAATTGCCGCCGGAGTTCGCTCAATTTCAGATGTTGCTCGACATGCCTGGAAAGGCGCCGGACGCTCCTCCCATGACGGAGGCACCTGTGATGGATGAGGTGGTGTTGGACGCCGGCGCAGAAGAGTTCTTGGATCCCATGCTGATCGCGACTCCGCCGGAGGAGATCAACATTGAGAACTCGTTGAAGATGCGTTTGGCGTTGAGCACCCAAGGTTATCCGTTGTCGGACTTGGTGTTGTTCATTGGCGAGGCGACCTTGATTCCCATTCAACTGGATTGGGTATCGATGGATTTGGCGGGTTTGGATTTGAAGCAACCCGTTGCCACCAACGTGAAGGGGTGGACGACATTCGGCAAGCTGATCGGCGACGCCACTCGGGAGGCCGGGTTGGAGGTCGAAACCAGCGACGATCGGTTGGCGTTGCAGGTGCCGATGGAAACCCTGTTGCAGAAGACGGAACCCATTGTCGCTCATGTGGACTTTGGCGAGGAACAGTCGTCCGCTGCGGAGTTGTTGCAGCGAATTGCCGAAGCCGTTGAGTTGGAACCTCGCGATGCGAGGCACCTTGAATGCTTGGCCACGGAATCGCTGCGTCGGATGCGTGGAATTGAATTGCGCTTGTCGGATGAAGTGATGTCGCGTTGGACGGCGGAGTACCTGCATCGCCCCAACGATCAGTTGGTCGCCGATGGATTGCCGCCGGCGTGGCCCGAACTGAACGCAGGCAAAACGGGTGGTCAGTTGGACACCGCGATCGCGATGGCAGGGTTGCTGCGTCGGACGGCGCGAGTCAACTCGGCCACTTGCGTTGTCAATTGGAACGATGCCCAGCGGCGTCGATTGTCGCCCGGTCAATTGGTGATGGCTTATGCGGGGTTGCCGGAAGACCAAGTGACGGCGGGGCAGATGCTGCGACGAACGTTGCAGCCGATGGGCATGCACGTTCGTATGGTGGACGCTGAACATTGGTGGGTAGGAACCGCGGCGACCTACGACCGTTTGCCGATCGTGGTGCACAGTGAGCCTCTGGGGCCGCGGCGCGATGACGTGCTGAATCGAATTCGTGAATCGGCTCGTTTGGTGGGGGCTGGTCTGGCGATTGAACACGACCCGGTTTCGGATTGTTTCTTGGCCGTGATGCCTCGGTTCCTGTATCGCCAGTTGCCCAAGATCATCGGTCCGGAACTGTAGCGGACTCGTTTTCGATCAGAGCGACGTTCAACTGGACCGCTGGCAATAAAAAAACGCCGCGGCGGAATGCAGCGGCGTTTTTCGATGGATGGTTTCTCGGAGCACCGGACCGAGCGGGTGGGCTCAACGAGGTGGGACGACGTGGGGACGAACGTCAGGCCGCCAAACTGGTGGCGGCAGGGGATTACTTAGCAGCGAGGGTACGAAGTTCTTCCAATTCAACACTCAAACGGTGACGGAGCGGGCTTTCGTCACGCAGTTCTCGCTCGAGCAATTCTTCGGCTTGATCGAACGTTTCTTCGGTGCACTTTTTTGGTTCAGCGACGAGTTCGCGGAACATGCGTTCGATGGTGGCTTCAGTTAACACGACGGGGACCTCAACAAGGATGACGGGGGTTCTTAACAGTTCGTCCATCTTAGGATGGCGCGCGATGATCGCAAGTCCAAACCATCACGCGTGACAACGGCGGCGAGACCGTTTTATCACGTTTGAATCGCGGCGGCCAACAAATTGTCGGAACGGTGGTGTACGTTTTGGTCGGAGAATCGGAATCTTTCTGTCATTTGCCAAGCTTGCCAATCAAACGCATCGTCCCACCATTTGTGGGGCTTGGTCCCGACGACAGATCGCCTTGAGACGGATAGACTGATCCATGGTCCAATCGTTTTCCTCCTAGTCCAACGTTGCTGATGAGTTCTGAACCACCCTTCGAGCCTCCGTATGATGGCCCTGCCAACGATGACTCTGGTGCGGATGAGAATCGTCCCGGTGATGGTCAGCCGGAAGGCCAAGGGCAACCGGACCCGGGCGAGCCCAATGCCAACCCGCAGGCGAACAATCCCGCCGTGCGAGCCCGCGTTCCGGATCATGTGGCCGGCGGTTGTTTCAGCACGGGAGCGATCGTGATGACTGGTCCCAGCGAATTCATTGTGGATTTTTTGCAAACGGTCGGTCGCCCCCACCGGGTGGCGGTACGGGTCGTGATTCCGCACGCGGTGATGCCTCAGTTTGTGGACGCGTTGCAAAAGAATTTGGATCTGTACCGAGGTCGGTTTGGTGAGCCGATGATGCCAACCCCGACGCCCAATCCGAATGCTGAACAACGACGCCCGTCCCCGCAAGAAATCTATGACGATTTGAAGTTGCCCGATGAGGTGCTGAGCGGGACGTATGCCAACGGCGTGATGATTGGTCACGGCGCCACCGAGTTTGGGCTGGATTTTTTGACCAGTTTTTTCCCGCAGTCCGCCGTGAGTGCGCGTGTGTTTCTGGCGGCTGGCCAAGTCCCAAGGTTGCTCGATTCGTTGCGCGGAGCGACGAAGCAATTGGAAGATCGACGACGTGGAAACAGTGGCGAGTAGATCTCGTTTGGATATGGCGAGGTCGCGGTGGTTGGATTGTTCAAGTGGCCTGGCGATGCGATTGATCGAGGGCACTTCATAGCCGCAGTGCGTTAGCACCGGTTGCCCTGTCGAACGCCTCGCCACCCGGCACCAACCGAGTGACCACCGATCGGCCGAGTCACCGGTAGGCCGTACCGAGCGTAGCGAGCTACGGCGGTGCGTGTTGGGCTTTGATCGGGAGCGTTTTGCCGCTCGATGGTGCGGTGAAGGTTTGGGATGAACGGGCCAACCGCGGCTAACGCCGATCGGCTAGGAGGTTGGTTGATTGTTTAGGTTTTTGACCGAAGGCAGATCGACTATTGAGCGCACTTCATAGCCGAAGTGCGTTAGCACCGGTTGCCACGTCGAACGCCTCGCCATCCCGGCACCAACCGAGTGACCTCCGATCGGTCGAGCCACCGGTAGGCCGTATCGAGCGAAGCTAGCTACGGCGGTGCGCGTTTGGTGATGATTGGGTGCGTTTCGTCGTTCGATGGCACGGTGAAGGTATTGGGTGTACGGGCCAACCGCGGCGAACGCCGATCGGCTATGGGGTTGGTTGATTATTTTAATTTTTCATCGAAGGCAGATCGACGATTGAGCGCACTTCATAGCCGCAGTGCGTTAGCACCGGTTGCCCTGTCGCACGCCTCGCCATCCCGGCACCAACCGAGTGACCACCGATCGGCCGAGCCACCCGTAGCCGTACCGAGCGAAGCGAGCTACGGCGGTGCGTATGGGGGTCGATTAGGAGCGTTTTGCCGTTCGGTGGTGTGGTGAAGGTTTGGGACGAACGGGCCAACCGCGGCGAACGCCGATCGGCTAGGAAGGTCGTTCAACCACCAAACAACAGCGTGGTTTCTGCGACAACTTCGGCGGAGCCGGTCAGACGCGGGATGATCTCGCCGTTTTCACCGCGTCGGTAGGTGGCTTCGAAACGGCTGCCGGTGATGGACTCTTGATGAAAGACTTCGCCAGGTCGCAACTTGCCCGCATCCGCGAGACAAGCGACTTTGGCACTGGTCCCCGTCCCGCAAGGCGAACGGTCATACGCGTTGCCGGGACACAGGACAAAGTTCTTTGCATCGGCCGTTTCCGATGGCCCAACCAATTCCACGTGATCAATCTCGGCACCGTCTCGTCCCGTGATGCCTTGGTCACGCAGCGCCGCTTTGATCTGCAACGTCGCGGCCATCAACTTGTCCACGTGAGTCAGGTCCAGGTCCAACCCGTGGTTCTCAACCAAGTAGAACCAGTTGCCTCCGTAGGCGATGTCGCCAGTGATGCTTGCGGTCGGAATCGAGGTTGCATCGGCCACTCGCAGCGGCACGTCGGCTTGATAGCGTTCGCTCGGCACGTTCTCAAACGAAACCGTTTGAAGGTCGTCATGCAGAGTGACTTCCACGACGCCGACCGGCGTTTCCAATCGATGCGTTCCCGGGGCGAGCAATCCTTGCCAAGCCAAAGTGGCGACCAGTCCGATCGTCGCGTGACCGCACATCAACAACACTCCCACGTTGTTGAAGAACACCACGCCAGCGAAACAGGATGGATCCACTGCGGGGCACAACCAAGCCCCCACGATGATGTCGTTCCCGCGCGGTTCGTTGACGATGGGGGCCCCAAGTTCTTGGAAATGTTCCTTCAGATACAGACGCCGCGCCGTCATCGACTGGCCCTGCAAAGTGTCTTCCAATCCGATTACCAATCGCGTGGGTTCACCGCCGGTGTGTGAATCCAAGACTTGAACGCGTTCAGGCAGCATCATCGTTCCCAAAGCAACGGAGGTAGGTGAGGGATTTCGCCATTGAGCAAGGAATCTGTGTCCGGAACGCCCGGCGTGATTTGACTCAACTACAGTGAGTCGGTGCCCGCGAAGTCCATGGATTTCAATCCGGCCTGCGACAGCTTGATCGATTCGATCTGCCGACGCAGTGAACCAAAACGCTCGGACTAAGACGAACGAACAGAACATATAGACATGAATCAAACGTTCCACAATCGGATGCCCGCCGAATTGCATGACTCATTTGCCGCTTCCGATCGTCAAGGTCGATGCGTCTTGAAAGCCAATTTGTTTCGCTGTGTTGCACTCTTTGCGGGCGTTTCCGTTGCTTGGCTAAGCACGGCAGAATTCGCAAATGCACAAAACGGGGGCGATTCATCACCGCGAGCGAAGTCGCAACCGGCCCGAGTGATCCAGCAAACGCTCACCCCGCATTGGTCCGACAACGACTCGTTTTGGTTTCGCCGCCAGAACCCAGACGGAACGTCGACCAGTATCCGAGTGGATGCGGCATCGGGCGAAATGAAAGAGGTCGACCCGGGAGACAGCGACGCGACTCGAGAAGCCGTTTTGAAAGGCGGACGCACACCGCGATCTGGACGAGCATCGGATGCGGATACCGAGATCACCTTCATCAACCACGCGGACCAAACACTGAAACTGTTTTGGGTCGACAGCACGGGCAAACGCGTTGGGTATGGTGCGGTTAAAGCCGGCGAAACGTTGATTCGCACAACCTACGCAGGACACGTTTGGGAACTGATCGGCGACGGCGAGACGAAGTTTGGTTACTTCGTTGCGGAAGTCGAACCAACACGAGTGGTGATTGAAGAGCCAGCGAAGTTTGTTCAACCAGAACGCGGCGCGTCTCCTCGACGTCGTGGAGGTTCGCGACGCCCCGGGAATCAGAATTGGAACGAAGGCGTCAACACTCCGGCGGAGTTCCCCATCGCAATTCGTTTGAAGGATGGAAAGCTGCAGCGTCGCAACACCGAGGGTGAAGACACCGAATGGCAGACGTTGATCGAAGAGTCGACTCTGGCCGAAAGGTTTGCCGACAAAGTTCGTGACGAAGCGAAGTCGATCGAATTGCAGTCGCCTCAGTGGTCACCCGATGGAACGGTCGTGATGGTGCGCGCCGTCATTCCGTACGAGACTCAGCAGGTGCACTTGGTCGAATCGTCACCGAAAGAAGGCGGGCGAGCAAAACTCAGTTCACGACCTTATCTGCTACCCGGCGATCCGGTGGATCAGGTTCAACATTTGGCGTTCAACGTGGAGACTGGCGAAGAGGTTGCGTTGGACTTGCCGTGGTTGTCTCAGCGATTTTGGAGGTTTCGTTGGGCGGGGCCGCATCGCGGATTGTTGGCGGCGACGCAGCGCGGGCATCAACAGTTTCGACTGTTCCTCGTCGACGCGTTGGCAGGAGAAGTCGATACCGTCATCAACGAAGAATCGGACACGTTCATTTGGACGACTCACAAAACGGACTTGCCCCGTTGGACGTATCTGGAAAGCAGCGATGAAGTCATCTGGGTCAGCGAAAAGGACGGTTATCAACATCTTTATCTCGTCGATCTGAAAAAGGATCCGGCGGATGAAAACGCGATTCGACCGATCACCGCAGGAGAGTTCGTCGTTCGTGGAATCGATCACATCGACGAAGAAAACCGAGTGATCGATTTGGTGGTCAGCGGCGTTTATCCCAATCAAGACCCGTATCTGAAACACTACGCTCGCGTCGATTTCAGTGGCGACAACTTCACGTTGCTCACCGAAGCCGACGGCAATCACTCCGCAGTTTTCTCGCCGGAACGCGATCGTTTGGTGGTGACTCATTCACGAGTCGATTCTTTGCCGGTGCATGAACTTCGTTCGGCGGATGGCAAGCTGATCCAAACACTCGCGACGGCATCCGTTTCGCCTGAGGGAGCAGAACTGAATCTGCCAACCGTTTTCTCTGCCAAGGGACGCGATGGAGAAACGGATATCTGGGGATTGGCGTGTTTTCCTGAGGACTACGATCCGAGCACGGACAAAAAATATCCCGTGGTCGAGTACATCTACGCGGGGCCGCATGATTCGCACGTTCCCAAATCATTTCGTTCGGCAGCTTGGCACCGTGATTACTTAAAAGCCGGTTTCATCGTGGTGCAGATCGATGGCATGGGAACCGCCAACCGATCCAAAGCATTTCACGACGTTTGTTGGCACAACTTGAAGGACGCGGGATTCCCCGATCGCATTGCTTGGATGAAAGCACTGGCGAAAGAGCATCCCGCGATGGATTTGGAACGAGTCGGAATCTTTGGCACGTCCGCCGGCGGTCAAAACACGGGATCGGCGTTGTTGTTCCATGGCGACTTCTACGATGCCGGTGTCGCTGCGTGCGGTTGTCACGACAATCGGATGGACAAAGCGTCTTGGAACGAACAATGGATGGGTTATCCCGTCGAAGATCACTATTCCGCCAGTAGCAACATCGACAACGCTGGCAATTTGAAAGGCGACTTGTTCCTCATCGTTGGCGAGATGGACACCAACGTTCCACCCGAGTCCACGCTCCGTTTCGCGGACGCGTTGATCAAGGCGAACAAGGACTTTGACTTGTTGGTCATGCCTGGCGTTGGACACAGCGACGGTGGTGCCTATGGCAAACGACGAACGTTGGACTTCTTCATCGAAAAACTGCGACCGGGGAGTGCGTTTGACGGCGACGATGGACCGGAATCTTCCAATGCCGACTCATCGGTGGCGAAAAAGCTGATCGACTGGGAACAGTTGCAACCACAGACCGCTTGGATGGAGATTCAAAACCATTTCCAAACGGACTTGGCGACGTTGAAGCGGCGCTTACCGATCCGCATTTCGCAGGAACGTTTCGAACAGACGACCGCGTTTTTGCAATCGTGGGATCGTGAGTTGCTATCGGCGATGAAGATCGAAGACGAGCAGAAACTCAGCGACGCTGACATGGAGATTGCCAAAGCGATCGCCGCCGATGTGGAAAAAGAATTGTTGGCGATTCGGTCGGACAAGTTGTCTGCGAAACGAATCAGCGAACTCGCGCCGTTCGCCGGTCAATTGATCGATTTGACCAACCTTTCGCACCGCGTGAAAACGTTGAACGGGCAAGCCATGGCTGCGGTGGTGGAAAACATGACGGAAACGATTGCGTTGAGTTTGGAAGGCAACGAGCCAAAGTCCATCGCGGTCAGCCAACCAGTGCTGGATGCCGCCAACGATTTGTTGGAATCGTACCGGTCATGGAAAACGTTCTACGAAGGCTACCATCCGGACTTCAACTGGTGGGTGTTGGATCTGGCCAACGAAACGGACGAAAAACTGGAGCAGTGGACCAAGACGCTGGTGTTGGACGAAGACCTGACCGACCAACATGCTGAGACGGCGGCAAGCGGCAACGTTCCATTGCCAAGCGGCCCGAAGACGTTCGTGTTCGGTGACGCTTATCCACCCATCCGAGATTGGATGGAGCGAGAAACGACATTCATGCCAGCCGTGACGCGCCGCTTTTTTCGCCGTGGTGAGAATCGTGATCGCAGCGAACAATCACTTGCTCGATGGACCAAGGAACTCGAAGAACTTTCGTGGAATGGCACGTCGTTCGATGATTGGTCCATTCAAGATCAGATCGATTGGCATCTGTTGAATGCGGAAGTCGCCACGCAGTGGGGACGGAAACGTATTCAAGAGACCGGTGAAAAATTGCCGCCCGCAACCTCGTCCGTGGAAAAGGACTTGTCCGGCACTCCGGTCGGTCGCGAACGGATTGAATTGGAGCTGCGGCGTCAATTCATCGATCATTCGCCAGAAGAACTGATCGAGTTGGCGGAACGCGAATACGCGATTGTTCGAGCCGAGATGGTTCGAGTTGCCCAGGACATGGGGCTCGGCGACGATTGGAAAGCCGCCGTGGAGCGGATGAAGAACCAACACGTGCCGCCCGGTCAGCAGCCGGTGCTGATTGGTAAGATGGCGCGAGAATCAGTCGACTGGCTGCAGAAACGCGACTGGATCACCGTCCCCTCGTTCGCTGATTATTGCTGGCGGATGATCATGATGACGCCGGAACGTCAGAAAGTGAATCCGTTCTTCACCGGCGGCGAAGTGATCAGCGTTTCGTTTCCGACGTCGGAGATGTCACCCAGCGACAAGCGTCAGAGTCTGCGTGGAAACAATGTTGGCTACGCAAGAGCGACCGTGCATCACGAGTTGATCCCAGGTCACCATTTGCAGATGTTCATGAATGATCGCTACCAATCGCATCGCAATCGAATGCGAACGCCGTTCTGGCTGGAGGGTTTGGCGGTGTATTGGGAACTAAAACTGTATGACGACGGATTCGCACGAACGCCGGAGGAACGCATGGGAATGCTTGTGTGGCGGGCTCACCGCTGTGCACGGATCATCTTCTCATTGAATTTCCACCTGGGGCGTTTTTCGCCCGACCAATGTGTTGACTTCTTGGTGGACAACGTCGGGTTCGAGCGACGCAACGCGACCGCAGAGGTTCGGCGTAGCATTGGAACAAGCTATCCTCCGCTTTACCAAGCCGCCTACATGCTGGGCGCGTTGCAGATTCGTCAGTTGCACCGCGAAATCGTTTTGTCGGGCAAGATGGAAGAACGAGAATTCCATGACGCGATCATGAAAGCGGGCGTGTTGCCGATCGCGATGTTGAAGCAAGTGTTGTTAGACGAGCCGCTACAAAAAGAGGCGCCGCCAATGTGGCGTTTCCAAAACGATTGACCCGCTGTCGTAGCACAGGCTGCCAGCCTGTGACGTCAGCCAGTGATCTCTCAAAGATACGTGCAGTCACTGCCGGCGTTCGTTGCAGGAATGGCCGCAAGCAAATGCAAAAAGACTCATGGGCTTGCAATCGATTGAAAGCAAACCCACGAGTCTTCGTATGATGTTCGGTTCCCGTGACATTTCGGTCATGAGAACCGTGATTGCTGATGGAAGTCTCAGTCGACCAGTTGTGCACCGGGCGGCAATGGGTCGGCGTGAATGATTTCGTCGCCGTGGATGTCATATCGATTCGACATGACTCGTGGGCCGAACGAATCGCCTTGCATCACGCCGTGATCGGAGTAACTACCGGGGACGATGGTTTCGCCGTAGCCGATGGTGCCGCTGCCCAAGTACGGGTCGACGGTGCCTTCGTAGTAGCCGGATGAACTCGACATATATTCGCCACCGCAACCATCACCCACGTACGGTTGCACGGGTGGGCACGTGGTGCAGGTTCCGGCAGACGCTTGCGGTGCTGCATAAGGAACGTAAGCAGGTGCCGGCGTGTAAACCGGTTGTTGTGGGACCACGGGCGGTGGCACAACGGCTTGGCCGCGGTTGAACAAACCGCAGGAGCCCGTGTTGCACCCGCCGGCCGAAGGTGGCGGTGGAGGAGCAAAGGGATTCACGGCGCGCCCAATCGCGCCAACTCGATTGCAAAGACCGCAGTTGGCACCGCGGCCGAAAAAGAAGTTTCGCATTCCCGAGCAGCCGGTCGAGGTAACCGAGACCGTCACGAGCGTCAGGAGCGTTAGAGTTCGGATTGTCATCAGAGTTTCCTTGACTGGCAAAGCAGGCGGATCGGGCAAGGTGGTCCTAACGGACAAACCGAGCCTAAACGTTGGCCTTGGCATCAAGACCACTCAAAAGTAGGACGCTCTGCGCGTTGTGCAAATGCAACGTGCAGATTTTGGGCAACAATTTGTTGACAAAACGCCACATTCCCCGCCTGCAACGGCCCGTGGTAGCTTGGACGCCCCGCACGATTCATACGACCCGTTTGATTGTTCGCATGATGCCGCTCCCCACCAAACTCGAATCTTCCACGCTCATGACCGTGACCTCACCAGGCCGATCATCGGGCAGCTTTTTACAACGCCACTCGGGACGTGTCGTGGATCCACCACGTGCCACTTGGTTGCAGCGTGGACCGGTGGTCACCTGGGCAATTGTCGGACTGTGTTGTTTGGTGGCTGCGACCAACGGCGCTTTGGGTGATCGCAATGCCAGAGCCGCAGAACCTTTCCGGTTGATGGCGGAAGCGGAGTCATCGCAGCCCTTGTCGCTTGCGGATGCCAGTCAGTGGACTTCCACCGGCACCATCGCCGCGAAAAAGTTGGTGGAGCAGAATGCAGACGAAGAGTTGGAGCCGCTTGCAATTCCCGCTTTGACGCTGCAACACAACCAAGTTCAGTCCGTTGCCATTTCAACTTCGGTGCACGCGACGCAGTTTCCCTCTGCGTCGCAGATGCCAACAGCATCTTTGTCTACCAGCGACTTGTCACCGAATGCAATTTGTTTGCCGACGCCCTCTTCGCTGCGAGAGTCTTTGTCGAGCGATCGGTATTGGTTGATCAGCACGCGACACATCACCAGTACCGCGTGTCGAGCCAATTTGATCAATCCGTCGCTGCACATTTCGCGACTGAACCGTTGTGGGCGAACCACGCCATCCAGTTTGGAAGAGTATCTGGCGACGTTCGATCCGTCTCGGCCGCGAGTCATCTACGTGCACGGGAACCGACGCTCCGCTCCGTTGGCCATCGAACGCGGGTTGAACGTCGCTCGTGAATTGCAATGCAATCGGTTGGATTCGACCCCGATGGATTTTGTCATTTGGAGTTGGCAGAGTGATCGCGAAACCTTCGCGGTGGCGGACGCGCGGATCAAGGCGGAACGCACCGACGCGCAAGGTTTGTATCTCGCATGGTTGTTGCATCATCACGTGGCGGCGGGGCAACCCACGGCATTGATCGGATTCAGCTTCGGTGGTCGGATCGTCACGGGAAGTTTGCATGCTTTGGCGGGCGGCGTTTTGGGCCGGCGGCAATTGCCCAACGAGCCCGTCATCGCGGCCAACATCGACGTGGGTTTGTTGGCTCCTGCGGTTCAAAGTGATTGGCTGACGTCGCGCGGTTATCACCGCATGGCGACACAGAACATGAATCGTCTGGTGCTGCTGTACAACCAACGCGATGCGATCCTGAAAAATTACTGGCTCATTTCACGAATTCGTGGTGTGCGAGCGTTGGGATACACCGGCCCAACACGTTTCGCGGCACGTTATGACGGCACGGTGTTGCCCGTTCGTTCGCACGATTGTTCTCCCACGGTTGGCAAGGCTCATTCGGAAGAGGAATACTACAAGCGTTCTTGCTACGCCGGTCGCGAAATGGCGTCGCTGCTGCAAACCTGTTTTCAAGTGGACTGAGCTCGGGATCACACTTCACGCTCTCGAACGTAGGTCCGGTTCCACCGGACTGAGCTGCTCCGCATTACGCTGTCGCATACGTTCGGTGGCATGGGACGAATGAGGCTGAGTTGTGCGGGCGGATGTCGGCCAAGAGTGGCCAACCTACGACTGAGCGCGGTGTCACCGTTCAGCTCCCGAACGTAGGTCCGGTTCCACCGGACGAAAACTCTCAGCAACCGTCACAGGTTCTCTGGCCCGTGAAGTCTGCCTGTTGCGTGCGATGCGTGAAACGAAGTTCGCATTGGTCCGAAGCGATCGATTGCGACGATTCCAAGCCTGTCGCAACGGATTCGCGACGTATCCCCGTTCGGTTTCGCAGGAAGCATTGCCGGTAGCCCAATGAAAGCCATTTCGTTTCGATCGCTCGTCCCTGGATTGTTGGTTGCTTGCATGGCAAACGGGGCGGCGTCCCTGTGCCAAGCGGATTGGCCGTTTCCGTTGCTTCGTCCCGATGGGGCTCAGCGAATCGACGTCATCGGACCAATCGGCAATCGGTTGCCTGAATCCTATCGTCGGCAATACAACCGCCCCACGTATCTGGGCGGCAAAACCGCAGCGATCATCGCTCCGTCCAGCCAAGAAGCCATGGCGTGGCGGCGTGCCGAAGCGTTGGGACTTTACGACAACAACGGCGTGAAGGGATTGATGCACGGCAAGCACTGCCCGCCTCAACGCGTCGAGCAGCACTACTTCTATCCCAAGCCATGGGAAGTGTTGACCGTTGGCCCGCGGCAATCCAAGTCGGCAGTCACGGACGAGACCATGGGCGGGTACGAAGAACCGGTGATGCTCGACGAAAACGCTTTGTTGAACGAAGAAGCGGAGTTGGTCGAAGAAGCGGAAACGATTCGTGCCCCCAGTCCCAATGAACTGGAATCCGTTCTGCCCGAACCGGGGGCCCAGGACGACGTGTTGGATCTGAATGACCAGTCGTCGATCCGAAATCCGATTGCTGATCCGGTTTTTGTCGCACCCGTCAGTGGACTTCTGAAGCGTTGAGTCGGTGAAACGTCGAATTTTTGTGGCAAATTCGCGACCCACCGTTCCTTGACCTAACCAAGGTGCTCCATTAATCTAGGCTTACGCGGGGATCAGCCCCGCTCCCGCCTGCCACCCTCCCCAACGGCTACCGAATCGATTCATCCCCGGGATTGATTCGGATCGGCGATGAATTTTCGTCCCCAAGCATTTGCTGGAAGGAATTTCGTCGTGACAGATGTTGCATTGATCACGTTGTCCACTCGGTCACCGCGATCCCCTCTTCCCCACCTACTAGCCGTTGCGGGACTTTTCTTTTGCATCGCCCTCGGTCTCGTTGGCGATGTCTCAACGCAGCGAGTAAGCGCCGACGAAGTCGTCCCGCCGGCAGAGAAGACTCTGGTCAGCTTCCACGCGGACGTGCTGCCCATCCTGCGAAGCAATTGTTTCGGATGTCATCAAGGAGCCAAGCAGCTCGGCGAATACCTGATGACTGACTTTGATGCGATGATTCGCGGCGGTGAGTCAGGGGATCCAGCGATCGTTCCCGGCGATGCGGATGCCAGCTATTTGGTGAATCTGATCACGTCTCATGATGGCGTGGCGGAAATGCCTAAGTCACCACAAAAGCCGCTGCACGAAAGCGAAGTCGACACGATCCGTCGCTGGATCGATCAAGGTGCCCGGGACGATTCGCCCGAGGACAGTGGCCCGCGTTTTGACGCTGAACACCCGCCGATCTACGCCGGTGCTCCCACGTTGCCATCGATCGATTTGTCGCCCGACCAAAAGACGCTGGCGATCGCGGGCTACCATGAAGTTTGCCTGTTGGACCCGACGACTGGCAATGTCACCCAGCGTTTGGTTGGCATGTCGCCTCGGATCAATTCCGTTCGCTTTTCACCGGACGGAAAACGCATCGCCGTCGCGGGGGGTGTGCCGGGGGAAAGAGGCGAGTTGCAGGTTTGGAACACGGACGATGGAACGTTGTTGCTTTCACGTCTGGTGACCTACGACACGATCACCGGTTTGTCGTGGTCGCCCGACGGCACGATGATCGCTATCGGAGCGAACGACAACACGATCCGTGGATTGGATGCGTCGACCGGCGAGCAGCGTTTGTTCCAAGGTGCCCACGAAGATTGGATTCGTGACACGGTCTTCACGAGCGACGGCAAACATTTGGTCTCCGTCGCGCGAGACATGACGTGCAAGCTGACGGAGGTCGAGACCGAACGCTTCATCGACAACGTGACCTCGATCACACCGGGGGCTCTGTCCGGCGGTCTTTCGAGCGTCGCGGTTCACCCTTCACGAGACGAGATCGTGGTGGGCGGAGCAGACGGTGTCGCGAAGGTTTATCGTGTTTTTCGACAAACCAAACGTCAAATTGGCGATGACGCAAACTTGGTGCGGAATCTGCCTCGACTCAACGGACGGATTCGCCAAGTCGTGGTGAACCCGGCGGGAACGCATTTGGCTGCCGTCGCGACGATCGATGGCCAATCCGAGGTCCGTGTTTGGAAGTACGACTTTACCGGAGACTTGACTGACGAATTGAAAGCCATCCTCGGCAAACGTGTCGCGAATCGATCCGCGGAAGAGAAGAAGAAGGTCGAAGAATCCGTCAATCAAACGGTCACCCAGACGCTGCAGTACCATCTGCCAAATGCCGCGGCGTATGCGATGGAGTTGACGGACCAAGGCGAAGTCTTCTTGGCCGCGAACGATGGCAAGATCCGTCATCTTGGTAACGATGGCGAACTGCTTCACGAATTCGCGGCGGTGCCTGAGACGGATGAAGAGGCAGACCAGTCCGACGAAAAAGTTGCATCCGACCCCGATGCGAACCCGTTGAAGTTGGCTGATCGAAGCGAGTTCGCCGAAGCCAACGCGAACGACGACGCTCAACCAGAAACCGCAATCGACCCATCCGAGTTGGTTACGTTGTCGGTGGTTCCAAGTGAGATCGAGCTTCGTTCTCCCTATGCCTACGCTCAGTTGGTCGCGACCGGAACGATGCGAGATGGCGGAACGATCGACGTCACACGAATGGTTCAGGTGTCTGGCGATGAGTCTTACGGTTGCTCGTCCTCTGGATTGATTCGACCGAAACGGAACGGTTCCACCGACTTGGTGGTTTCTTTCGGCGAGCATCAGGTTTCCGTTCCCGTCGTGGTGACCGGGCAATCAGATTCCTCCGTCGACTTCATTCGCGACGTGAACCCGGTTCTGTCTCGATTGGGTTGCAACCAAGGAACCTGTCACGGGGCGCAAAAGGGCAAGAACGGTTTTCGTTTGTCGCTTCGCGGTTATGACCCCATTTTTGATCTACGAGCGTTGACTGATGATTTGGCTGCTCGCCGAATCAATCCATCGGCGCCGGATGATTCGATGATGTTGCGAAAGCCGTTGGGGATCACGCCGCACGAGGGTGGCACGTTGATGTCCAAGGGGGATCCCTATCACGCGGTGTTGCATCGCTGGATCGCGGACGGATCTCAGTTGGATCTGGAAACGCCTCGTGTGACAGCATTGGAGATCTTCCCAAGCAATCCAGTCGTTCAATCCACGGACGCGAAACAGCAGGTTCGGATCGTCGCGTCTTATGCGGACGGGACCACGCGAGATGTGACGCGTGAGGCGTTCATCAACTCCGGCAACACCGAAGTCGCGACGACTCAGGCCGGCGGTATGCTGCAAGCCGTTCGACGCGGGGAAGCACCCGTGTTGGCTCGGTACGAAGGTGCCTACGCCGCGACAACGCTGACCGTGATGGGTGATCGTGCGGGATATGAGCAAGCCGACGCGGAAACTTGGGGACGCATTGATGAATTGGTCGCCCAGAAATGGGACCGCATGAAGATCGTGCCCAGCGATTTGGCCGACGACGCGACTTTCCTACGACGGTTGCACTTGGATTTGACCGGTTTACCGCCGACCAGCGACACCGTGCGAGAATTCTTGGCCGACCAGACGCCGCAGCGGATCAAACGCCAAGCCATGATCGACGAGCTGATTGGCAACAAAGACTTCGTGGAGTTTTGGACCAACAAGTGGGCGGATCTGTTGCAGGTGAACCGAAAATTCTTGGGAGTCGAAGGCACCAAACTGTATCGAGATTGGATTCGCGATGCGGTGCAGGAGAATCGACCGTACGACGAATTCGCCTATCAAATTTTGACCGCTTCGGGTTCGAACAAAGCCAATCCAGCCGCCTCGTACTACAAGGTCCTTCGCACACCGGAGGACACGATGGAAAACACCACGCACCTGTTCCTGGGGATCCGGTTCAATTGCAACAAATGCCACGACCATCCGTTTGAACGTTGGACGCAGGACCAGTACTACGAGCTGGCGGCATATTTCGCAAAAGTGAATCGCACGAAGGATCCGGAATCGGGCAACAAGAAAATTGGTGGCACGGCGGTCGAAGGTGCGACGCCGTTGTATGAGATCATCGCGGACAATTCTGACAAGGAAGTTCAGCACGGCCGAACGGGTGAAAACGTCGTTCCGTCGTTCCCCTATGAGTTGCTGAGTGCTTCGCCGGCGGAACCGGCTGACTCACCCGAGACGAATCAGGTGTCCGATGTCCAATCGGGTGAAGCGACCGGTCAGACTCTGGTGACTCACGCGAGTGATCCGCCGACTCGCCGCGAAGAGCTGGCCCGTTGGATGACGGACCCCACCAACCCGTATTTCGCTCGGTCATACGTGAACCGCGTTTGGGGCTATCTGACTGGCGTCGGCTTGATTGAGCCCATCGATGATATTCGCGCGGGCAATCCGCCGACCAATCCGCAGTTGCTGGACCACTTGACCGAAGAGTTCATCGCGTCGAATTTCAACACTCAGCAGTTGATGCGTTCCATCGTCAGTTCGCGGACGTATCAGTTGTCGGTCGAGTCGAATCAGTGGAACGACGATGACCATCTGAACTACTCGCACGCCACACCCCGACGTTTGCCGGCGGAGGTGATCTACGATTCGGTGCACGCGTTGACCGGGGCCACCAGTCAGATTCCTGGCATGCCGGCTGGGACACGAGCCGCCGCCGCGACGGATTCCGGTGTTTCGCTTACCGACGGGTTCTTGGCCAACCTTGGGCGCCCCGTTCGCGAAACGGCGTGTGAATGTGAACGAGGCACGGATTTGCAGCTCGGTCCAGTCATGGCATTGATCAGCGGCCCAACCATCGGCACCGCGATCAGTGACCCGAAAAACGAACTAGAGAAGATTGTCGCCGAGCATTCCGAAGATGCGGCGGTCGTGGAAGAAATCTTCTTGCGTGCCTTGGGACGTTATCCCGCGAAAGAAGAGCGAGCGGCGTTCGCTTCGATGAATCAGCAGATCGCTGGTGATCACGAAGCGTTGGTGAAGCGTTTGGCTTCCGCGGAAGAGGCTTGGAAAGAGCGATTCCCGCAATTAGAAGATGCACGCAAAAAGATGCTGGACAAATTGGCGGCTGACATCGCGGCCAGGACCGAGGCCATCGCTGTTGAACGTGCCAAGATGGAAGCGGATCGGCAATCGAAAATCGAAGCCGCTCAAAAGAAGCTGGCGGGGGAAGAAGACAAGCTACCAAGCCACGTCGATGCCTTCCTCAAGGAAAAGCAATCCGATGTGGAGTGGTATCCGCTGCTACCGAAGAGTTTGTCCGCGAGCAATCAGGCCACGTTGTCAGTTCAACCGGATCGGAGCGTTTTGGCCAGCGGCAAACAGGGCAATGGCGTCTACACGGTGGAGTTTGAGACTCAACTCACGAACATCACGGGCTTCCGAGTCGAAGCGTTGACCGATCCGAGCTTGCCACAGAATGGGCCCGGCCGAGCGGGCAACTTCGTGGTGACCGAGATCACCGTGAAAGCGGGGGCCGATGCCAAGGCAAAGTCGAAAGATCTGCCGAAGCAAAAGATTGCTCGAGCCTCGGCGGACTTCTTGCAGAACGGTTTCAAGATCGAACAGACCTTCGACGGCAATGCGGGTAACCAGAATGCTTGGGCGGTCTCAGGTGCCAATGGGCATCAACACTGGGCCACGTTCCAGTTCGCCGAGCCGATCCAGGCGGAGGACAAGACTCGATTGCGTTTTGAAATCGCACAAAACCACAACGCGAAAGAACATCAACTGGGACGATTCCGAATCAGCGTGACCACCGCCGAAGGTGAGTTGCCACTTGGTTTGCCCGAATCTTTCGCGGCCGCGGCAGCAACGCCAACGGAGCAGCGATCGGAAGGTGTTGCCAAACCGTTGGAGGCGTACGTTGCAGCGACCAACGACAAGATTCGCTCGGCTCGCGACGCCGTGAACCAAGCCAAGAAACCTCTGCCGAAAGACGAGCAGTTGGTCTCGCTGGAAAAACGTCGCCAACGGTTCGAACCCGAAACGCCGGTGGATCCGTCTTTGGTCGAGCTGCGAGCCAACGTCGAACGGTCCAAAAAACAACTGGCCAATTCGCGTTTGACTGCCGCCGAAGATTTGGTTTGGGCGTTGGTGAATTCGCCTGCCTTCCTGTTCAACCACTGATTCATTTCGACGTGTGACATGCGAACCGAGGACGCCGCGTTCATCCGGATTCTGCTTCCTTGTCATTTTCACAACGTCTTTCCATTCAACGCCGCCCACGATCGTTCTATCTCACCGCTGAGGACTCGACATGCTCTCCTTCAAAGGCCCGCGAGCCAAAGATCTCTGTGATCCCCAGTTGGGTGAAACCCGGCGAGCGTTCTTGCGAATCGGCGGGGCGTCGTTGTTTGGTTTGTCTCTGCCGCAGTTGATCCAGTTGCAATCGCAACAGGCTGCCGCAGCGGAAGCGACCGGGCCAAAAGATGGTCATCATGGCGGTGGTCCCGGTTGGGGAAAAGCAAAGTCGATCATCATGGTCTACTTGCAAGGAGGTCCCAGCCATTTGGATTTGTGGGATCCCAAGGAAAACGTGCCGGACAACGTCAAAAGCAAGTTTTCGCCCATCTCAACGAAGATTCCCGGAGTTCAATTCACTGAGAACTTGCCTCGTCTGTCGCAGGTGAATGACAAGTTCACGATGATCCGTTCGATGTCGTACACTCCGAACGGATTGTTCAACCACACCGCGGCGATCTACCAGATGATGACGGGGTACACGACGGACAAGGTCAGTCCGTCCGGGCAATTGGAACCGCCCTCGCCGAAGGACTTTCCGAATTTTGGCAGTAACATCGTCAAGATGAAGCCGATCGAGGAGCCCATGTTGCCGTTCGTGATGTTGCCTCGTCCGTTACAGGAATCCAACGTGGTCGGCAAAGGCGGCACCGCGGGATTCCTCGGAAAAGCGTTTGATCCCTACACGCTGTATCCACCCGGCGACGACATGGACATGGAGAAGATGCAACGCATCCGTACCGATGATCTGTCGCTTCGCGATGAAGTCTTCGATGTTCGGCTGCAACGGCGAGCGAACTTGCGTCAGGCACTCAACGCCCAGATGCCGGTGATCAATGAAGCGGTTGAAAAGTTCGAGTTGGATCAGAACTACGATCGGGCTTTGTCGTTGATCCTGTCCGGACGAGCACGAGACGCATTTCAGCTTTCCGCGGAGGACGACGTGCTTCGCGATGCCTACGGACGCAACACGTTTGGACAGAGTTGTTTGCTGGCTCGCCGTCTGGTCGAAGCCGGCACCCGCGTGGTGGAGGTCATCTGGCCGAAGGTCGCCAACAGCAACAACCACTCGTGGGATCACCACTCGGGTTTGTCCGATCGCATGAAAAAACAGTCGGCACCGATGTTGGATAACGGGCTGACCACGTTGATCGAAGATCTGGATCAACGCGGCATGCTGGAGGAAACACTGGTGGTCGCGGTGGGCGAGTTCGGTCGCAGCCCGCAACGTGGTGTCAGCACATCAGGCAACAACAATTCGGACGATGGCCGCGACCACTGGCCGTACTGCTACACCGCCGTGGTGGCGGGGGCTGGGATGAAACGTGGGTTCGTGTACGGCAAGAGTGACAAGACCGCTTCAGCTCCGGTGGAGAATCCTGTGCACCCAGGCGAGTTGCTGGCAACAATTTACCACAGCTTCGGAATTCATCCGGAAACGATCGTCTACAACCACCTGAACCAGCCTCGAGAGTTGGTGAAGGCTCAAGCTGTGACGGCGTTGATGTCGTAGTTTTGAGGGTGTGTGGCGGGGTGTTGTCGAGACACTGGGTGGTGTCGAGGGACAGTGTGGCACCGGGCGGCTCGCGCCGCTGCGCTAAGAGTTTTTTGCGCCGGCGGTCATTGCTGGCTCCATTCTTCGTCGTAGAACCGGACCAGGATTTGGTCGTTCAGACGATTTGCCGGAACATCCAGCGGTTGCTGATCTGCCGGCAGATCGAACAGACTCGCGAGCGTGGAATTGGTGAGATACCGTAGCTCGGTCAATTCTCCGGGCAGCGTGGGAGGCAACTGCCACGGTTTCGGCTCGTCATTCACGGCCGTTTTCTTCGCCAACGCGAATCCCCAAATTCCAAAGGTTGGCACCGGCGCGTGATAGGGCGTGACATCAAAACCCGCTTCCTGCATCGTTCGCAAAATGCACCAGTATGATTTGGGGGCCACCAGTGGTGAGGTGCACTGGATCGCCAATCCGCTGTCATCCGTCATCCGTTGCCGAAGCAAACGGAAGAACCTCGACGAGTACAGTTTTCCGATGGAGTAATTTCCTGGGTCAGGGAAATCGATGACCACCGCATCGTAAGTCTCATCGCCCTCCCCCACCCAGAGAAATGCATCGCGATGTACCACGGTGACTCGATCGTTTTGCAGGGCGTTGTGGTTCAGCTCGGCGAGCGGTTCGAACTGGTTCGCCAACCGAGTCATCGCGGGATCCAAATCGACTAGCGTGACCGATTCAACATGCTCATGCCGCAGGATTTCACGCACCGCCAATCCATCTCCCCCACCCAGCACCAACACTCGTTTGGCCGAATCGCAAATTGACATCACCGGGTGCACGAGCGCCTCGTGATAGCGGTATTCGTCGACGCTGTTGAATTGCAGGTGACCATTGAGGTAAAGCTGGAAGCCCTTGTCCGTTTGCGTTACTGCGATGCGTTGGAACGGCGAGGTGTCGGCGTACACAATGCGCCCGCCCAGCGTGTTTTCCTCAGCCAAGCTTGTCAGCGAATCGGCTTTGATGAAGCCGGCGATCAAGATTCCGATCACCAAGAACGCACGGCCTCGCAAACCGTCCAAGCCTTTGTTGGAGAGCAACGGGCGTAGCAAGTAAGTGCCCCACAACCCAACGAGTGCGTTCAGAATGCCAAAGACGATGGCGGTGCGGTTCAAGCCCAAACGCGGGACCAAAAAAATTGGAAACAGTAGTGATGCAAACAAGGCACCCAGGTAATCGAACGCCAAAACTCGCGAGACAAGTTCGTCAAAATCGAGGTGTTCTTTCAAGATCCGCATCAGCAGCGGCAGCTCGAGTCCAACCAGCGTCCCGATGACGATGACGCTGCCAAACAATAGCCATCGAAACCATTCGATGGCGGGAAATGCAAGGAACAAAAGCGGCGTCGAGAATCCACCGAGCAACGCCAATGCCAACTCGACTTCGATGAAGACGCGAGCCAGTTTGGTCGTCACGTATTGCGACAGCCAGGCACCAAACCCGAGTGCCGAGAGATAGACACCGATGATCAGCGAGAACTGAGTGACTGAATCGCCAAGCAAGTAGCTCGCCAGCGTCCCCGCCAACAACTCATAAATCAATCCGCACGTCGCGATGACGAGAACATTGAGATAGAGCCAATGCAGCGGGGCGCGATGGAGCACGTTGGGTCAATTGCCGAAGGAAGGCACGAATGCCGGCGGATCAGCCGCGAAGGTTTCGCAGCACAGTCGGCAGGATGCCACCATTTTGGTAGTACTGCAACTCCACCGGGGTGTCGATGCGGACGCGGCATTGGAATTCCGTTTTGCTACCGTCTTCCGCTGTCGCGATCACGGTCGTCATCGAACGTGGCTCCAGGTCGTTGGACAGGCCAGGAATGTCATACGATTCTTCGCCCGTCAGGCCGAGTGATTTCCAAGAACCGCCATCAGCAAACTCCAAAGGCAGCACACCCATGCCCACCAGATTGCTGCGGTGAATGCGTTCGAAGCTGGTGGCGATCACGGCTTTGACGCCCAACATCAAGGTGCCTTTGGCCGCCCAGTCTCGGCTGCTTCCGGTTCCATACTCAGCACCTGCTAACACGACCAGCGGAACGTTGTCGGCTTGATATTTCATTGACGCGTCATAGATGCTCATCGTCTCACCGGACGGCAAGTAACGCGTCACGCCGCCTTCGGTGCCCGGAGCGAGCTGGTTGCGAATACGAATGTTGGCAAACGTTCCTCGCACCATCACTCGGTCATTTCCACGGCGGGAACCAAACGAGTTGAATTCTCGAACGGGAACACCGTTCTCTTGCAAGTAGCGACCCGCGGGACCGTCGGTTGCGATGGCTCCCGCCGGGGAGATGTGGTCCGTGGTCACCGAATCACCCAGCAACGCCAGCACCTTCGCGCCCGAAATCGGCGTGATGTCCGGAACCGCTTCGCCGGTGACATTGTCCAGGAACGGAGGGTGGTGGATGTAGGTGCTGGAATCGTCCCAAGGATAAAGTGCACCGCCCGCGGCTTCGATCGCGTTCCACATGTCGTTGCCGGACACCGCCGCCTCGTATTCGCTGGTGAACATGTCGGGCTGGATGCTGGACGCAATCGTGTCGCGAATTTCGTCGGCGGATGGCCAGAGGTCTTTCAGATAAACATCGTCGCCGTTGGTGTCTTTTCCGAGCGGTTCCGTCACCAGGTCAATGTCTGTCGTTCCTGCCAAAGCGTAGGCAACGACCAACGGTGGGCTGGCGAGATAGTTGGCTTTGGTCAGGGGATTGACTCGGCCTTCGAAGTTGCGGTTGCCCGACAGAACGGCGGACGCGACCAAGTCACCTTCTTCGATCGCCGCGGCAACGGGCTCGGGAAGCGGGCCTGAGTTTCCGATGCAGGTTGTGCAACCGTAGCCGACGGTGTTGAAGCCGAGCTTATCCAGCGCGTCCGACAATCCGGCCTTGTTCAGATAGTCCGTGACGACGCGAGAGCCGGGGGCCAGCGACGTTTTGACATACGACGGAACCGCCAAGCCTTTCTCAACAGCCTTCTTGGCCAGCAAGCCCGCGCCGACCATCACCGATGGGTTCGATGTGTTGGTGCATGAGGTGATTGCGGCGATCACTACGGCACCGTGTGTGATGTCCGTGCTAGCGCCGTCGCTGGAGACGTGCCCGGTGTGCTTCAGGTCCTCGGGGGCGAGGCCAAACCCGGACGCTCCCACGGGTGCCGTCAGGGACTCGTTGAACGCTCGCTTCATTTCGGCGAGTGCCAAGCGGTCTTGCGGTCGTTTGGGACCAGCCAAACTTGGTTCAACGGTCGACAGGTCGAGCGACAGTGTTTTCGTGTAGTTCAGTTTCGGACCGTCGTCCAAGCGGAACAAACCCTGCTCTTTGCAGTAACGTTCGACCAGTTCCACACTGGCTTTGCTGCGTCCTGTTTGACGCAGGTAGTCGAGCGTCAGGTCATCGACGGGAAAGAAGCCCATCGTCGCACCGTATTCGGGAGCCATGTTTGCGATGGTCGCGCGGTCGGCAACGCTCATCGTGTTCATGCCGGTTCCGAAGAATTCCACGAACTTGCCAACGACGCCTTCTGCACGAAGGATTTCGACGACTCGCAAAACCATGTCGGTTGCGGTGGCCCCCGCTGGGAGTTCGCCGGTGAGTTCAAAACCGATCACCTCGGGCATCAGCATGTAGAGCGGTTGGCCCAACATGTTGGCTTCGGCTTCGATGCCACCGACGCCCCAACCCAGAACACCCAAACCGTTGATCATCGTGGTGTGCGAATCGGTGCCAACCAATGTGTCGGGCATCGCCACGGGGCCTTGTTCGTCCTCTCCCATGGCAACGACGCGAGCGAGGTATTCCAGGTTGACTTGGTGCACGATGCCGACGTTCGGGGGAACCACATCGAAGTTGTTGAATGCTTGTTGGCCCCAACGAAGGAACTCGTATCGCTCTTTGTTCCGCTCAAATTCGCGTTCCACGTTTTGAACGAGTGCACCGTCGCTGCCAAAGAAGTCGACTTGGACAGAGTGATCGATGACCAAGTTCACTGGAATCAGTGGATTGATCTTGTTGGGATCGCCTCCGATGCGTTGCATTGCCGAACGCATCGCCGCGAGGTCCACGACGGCGGGCACGCCGGTGAAGTCTTGCAGGACAACGCGATAAGGTTTGAAAGGGACCTCGTGCGACGCGACGTCAGAAGCCTGCCAACCGGCCAGGTTGTTCACGTCTTCTTCTTGAATCTGGAATCCGTCGCAGTTCCTGAGCACGGCCTCCAGCAACACGCGAATGGAAAACGGAAGACGATCGATTTGTCCCAAGCCCTGCTTTTGCAAAGCTTCCAAACGATACATCGCGGCGGTACCGGAACCCGTTTCAAACGTTTGGCGCGCACCGAAAGTGTTCGAAGTCACTGCAAGAATCCTTTTGTTGGTCGAAAAAAGCTTCTTGAGCGATAGTTTAGCAATGCTCGTACCAAAACCGTAGTGGGAAGCCGTGGCGGCGGCTCCGACGAACGGTAGTAATGGTTCGGTCGAGTGAAATTGGCTGCTCTTTGTTCTTGATAAAGCGGTTTTTAAGAACGCGGTTTTGAGAACGCAGTTGTCGAGAACGCAATGGCTATCAGACCATCCGCATGCGTTGCCATTTGCCTTGAGCAAAGCGCCCGGCCATCACCGCCGCTAGCGTGCAGATCCATCCAGTGATCACCCACCACCACCAATCCAATGCGTTCAGGGCCGCGGGGGCGGCACCGGGGTCTTGGAATCGACCGGTGGATGGTTGCCACCACACACCAATGATCACTGCACCGACAGACACGGTCAGTCCCGCCATCAACACGAACCAAGTGTCCCCGGCACCTCGCAATGCGCCGGCCAAAATCAATTGGGTGGCATCCAGGATCACATACAACGCGACAAAGCCCAGCAATGTTTCCGCGATGGCAAACGCGGCTTCGCTATCCACTCCCGTCGGCGACAAGGAATACAACGCGATCAAACCACCGGGAGTGAACACGTAGGCGATGGCCCAAACAAACGAGTAGCCCCAGCCGACCAGCAACGCCGCGACGACGCATCGAATTGCATTGCCGGGCCCGGACCGAATCAGGTGCTGGCCGACAAGAACCGATGCCGCGATGGACATGCCGACCAACGGTATGAAAGCGATCATGTTGAAGTTGATCGCCATGGTGGTGGCTTGTAGTGGGACGTCGCCCAGGCGTCCGATCTGCAACACGATGACGCTGAAGCCACCTGCTTCGGTGACGTACATCAATCCGGCGGGCAAGCCGAAGTAGATCAAACGTTTCATCATGCGGCGATTCAGCCGAATGCCTCGAAAGATCCCGTAGCGTTCCCGTTCAATGGGCTTCATCAGAAGAACGGCGTAGCAAACCGCTTTGAACCAGAACGAAAGCGTGCTTGCAATCGCCGCGCCCGCGATACCCAGTTCCAAAAAACGTTGGCCGGTCTCGGGAGAAGGCGATCCAAGGCCGAAAATCAACACGACATCGAGCACGAGATTCAGACAACCGGACGCCAGCGAAACGAGCATGATGGTTCGCGTGCGATGCGTGCCGCTGTAGAAACCCGACAGTGCCGTTTGCAAGACTTCCCCCGCGCCGCCCCACATCAAAATGCGGAAGTAGACCGCTTGCATGGGGATCAAGTGTTCCGGTTGGTCCGTCCAACGAAACAGGGATTCCGCGAATTCGCCGATGAGAATGAACAATGGGCTCGTCGCGAGTGCGAACCAAACGGATTGCCACAGGAGTTGCCCCACTCGTTTGGGCTGGGCCGCGCCGATGTACTGGCTGACGATGGCGCTGGTCATCGAAGCGATGCCAACGAAAACACAAACCGACACCCAAAACAAATTACCGGCCGCCATCGCGGCGCCCATTTGAGATGGTTCGTGCCACAGCAATAGCGTGCGGTCGACGAACAGGACCAGCGAAAACATGCCGGTGCTGACCATCAACGGAATCGCGACGCGAAGTACTTCCTTGAGAGCCGTGATCATGTGTGAAGGCGATTTGGTGGCAGATGGTCAAACGCGATTCGTCGGACCGAGCCTGCAATGATGGGGATGGAGCGAAGGTAATGAAAGGGACGTCGTCTGGTAACAGCGTGGGGTGTTGTGGTCCAGCCCGCGGATTTGGGAAATGGCGGTGCCAGCGATTGCTTGCGAGTCGTGCTGGCATGGGATCGCTGGTATGGCGTGGCTGGCTTGCCGGACGGAATCTCTCGATGCCGACTTGTCGCGTTGGTCCGCCATCTGGTTAAGCTAGTCGTATGCGACGCTTTCTTCTGACGTTTCTGGCAGCTTTCTTCATCCTGATGGGGACATGTTGGGCGACGAATCGGTTCGCGCCCCATTTAGTTCCCGACTCGCCGAGCTACACCGAATACTCGTTTGAGTCTGCCGAGACCGTCGCTTCGCAAATTCGCACGCTAGGCTACCCGGTCTTGCTCCGGTTGTCAGGAATCGTAGGCGAACGCAACGCGAACCAAACAATGGTTTTGATTCACATCGCGTTGCAAGCGATGGCGGTGACACTGCTTGCCTGTGAACTGAGAGCTTGGGGAGCCACGCGAACGGCGACCATCGTCGCTGCGGCGTCACTCGCGATTGGCTGCACGTTCTGGGATCACGTCAACACGATCGCGACCGATGCTCCCGCGATGTCGTTGGCCGTCGTGGTAGGAGTCTTGCTGCTTCGGACCTACCGGGTTGCTTCCGACGGGAAGTGGCTGGCATTGATCGGAACATTCACGGCGGTGGTGATTTTCATTCGCCCAGCGTATCTGGTTCTGATTCCTTGGTCGGTCCTCATCGTGTTGGGCCGACCCTCCTCGTTGGTTTCGCGACGTTTCGTGGAAGCGTCGATGGTCGCCGTCGTACCGGTGGTCATGGTGTTGGCTTGGTGCGGTTTCCGGTTCGCCGCGGTGAGCGACTTTGGCTTTTTGCCATTCGGTCATCAGAATATGGCGGCGGTCACGACTCAGTTGTTGGATGCCGACGAGTTGGAATCGTTGCCAGGTGACCTGGGGACATTGGGGGCCAACATCGCGGATCGCCGCGTCGAGATGGCCGCTGCGGATCGCGAATATTCGGATGGTTTGGATTTGCGGCCCGTTCCAAATGCTGAACAACGAGCGGATTCGTACACCACGATCGAAAACCGCTGGGACGCTATGACCTACATGGTGGTGATTCCGGCAGCTGCGGAGTTGGAGCCTGATTCAGTTCGCCAGCATCAATTGCTTGCCCGAATGGATCAAACCATCGTCACCCAATATCCCTCACGCTATGCGAAATGGTTCGCTTTGGCCGTGCGGCGCGGTGTGTGGGGATCGCTCGCGGACACCATCATGCACCCGATTTTCTTCGGCGTTGCACTTCTTGGCATTGCATCACTTTGCTGGGGATGCTGGCGTCTGCTGTCGCAGTCTTCGGAGGCAACCTTGGCCACGCGAATGAATGCCGGGCGATGGCGTTTACTGGCGACGCTGACCGTGATCACGCTCAGCTATTGGCTTAGCAACATCGCGTTTGTTGCTTTGACCAGTCCACCCATTGGTCGGTTTTCAGATGCGGCGGCCGTTTGGATTCCCGTTTGGCTCACCGTCGTGGTGGCGGAAGGTTACGCGTCGTTTTCGATCTCGCTGAGCAACGCTTCCAGTTCTTCGGGAGACAAGTCTGACGCTTCGATGTCCGAATGAATCTCGTCGACCACGTCCGTCTCCGCGACGTGACCATCGTCGGGCGAGCCGCCGGCCAATGTTTCGGCCAAGTAAGCCGCCAAGCGTTCCGGCGTTGGGTAGTTGAACGCCAACACGGGGGTCAGCTCAATGCCCAGCCAATCTTCCAGTTCGCTGCTGAGCTCGACCGCCGTCAGTGAATCCATTCCGGTTTCAGCGAACGGCGTTTGCGGCGTCAAGGATTCTCGTTCGACGCTGCTGTCCTCGTGAACCTGTTCGCCGCTGTGTCCGGACAACCATGCCAGCAACCAAGCCGTGATTTGTTCGGTGGCTTCGGGAATCGTTTCTTGGGTGACTCGCGTGGGCAATTCTGGCATCGCCACCGATTCCGAATCGTCTTGGAATCGATTTCGTGACCATTGATACCGTGCGGTCAGCTCACCGGACTCGATCATGGCGCGGCATTGTTGTCGCTGAACTTTGCCGCTGGTCGTCAGTGGAATGGCGGCTGGCCGAGTGATCAGGACTTGGCGAGCGTCCACTTCGTGTTCGTCGATCACCGCACGTCGAATGTGGCGAACGATGTCGGGAAGTTCTTCCGATTCGACGTGTCGCGAAACTTCGGCGGCGATGGCCAAGGCGTCGCCGGTACGACCGCTGGTGGCAACGGCGACGCATTGCAACACGTCGGCGTGGATCAAGCCTTTGACCGTTGCCTCGATGTCTTGCGGGAACAAGTTGCGACCACGAAGGATCACCACATCTTTACTGCGCCCGGTGACGTAAACCTCGCCATCATGCAGGAAGCCTAAATCGCCGGTGCGAAGGAATTTGTCGTCGGCGTCATCGTCAGCGAGCTTCGCAGCGAAGACCTCGGCGTTGACTTCGTCTCGTTTCCAGTAACCCGATGCGACGGACGGACCGGAAAGCCAAATTTCACCAATGTCGCCGGGATCACAAACACGCTTGGTTTTCGGATCGACCACCAACACGGTCATCGCGTGTGCGGGGCTGCCGGAGCTGACCAGTTGCCGAGTGTTTTCGTTGTTGGTTTCGGTTGGTTGAGCGGACGCCTCGCACAGCGTTGTTTGGCGAACCACCTTGCCTTTTCCCAAAGCCAACGCATCCTTGTCGACGTCGATCAGATTGGGCGTTTGACCGGACCGACAGCTAGACGCCATCAAGGTCGCTTCGGCCAGACCGTAACAAGGACAGAATGTTTCGCCGCGGAAGCCCGATTTGGCGAAGCGATTGGTGAATTGTTTCAGTGTGTCCGCGTTGATCGGCTCCGCACCACAGAACGCCAATTCCCAGCCTCGCAAGTTCAGCGATTCGGCTTGGGCCGCTTCGATGCGATCCACGCAAAGTTGATAGGCAAAGTTGGGAGCACCGCTGATGGTGGCTTTGTAATCCGAGATCGCTCGCAGCCATCGCATCGGACGAGCCAAGAACGAACGGGGCGACATCAAGATCGCGTGGCCGCCGACGTACAGCGGTTCCAAGATCCCGCCGATCAAACCCATGTCATGGAAGGGGGGCAACCAGAACAAACCGCGTTCGTAATCGTCGCGATCGTCACCGGTCCACTCGATTCCAAACGCTTGGCGGATCGTTTCCAAATTGCTCAGCAGGTTTTGGTGCGAAACCATCACGCCTTTTGGATCGCTCGTCGATCCGCTGGTGTATTGCAGCAACGCCAAATCGCTCGATTGGATTTGATCCAACGGCAAGTCGTGATCGTTCTCGTCGGATGCCAAGTCAGTTTCGATCGACGCGTCGGTTGCGATCTTGGGCAGGGCCGCGGTTTGTG
The DNA here is from genome assembly GCF_020966775.1 of Rhodopirellula halodulae. Taxonomy (NCBI): domain Bacteria; kingdom Pseudomonadati; phylum Planctomycetota; class Planctomycetia; order Pirellulales; family Pirellulaceae; genus Rhodopirellula; species Rhodopirellula halodulae. The sequence goes on from NZ_JAJKFV010000009.1 coordinate 210,450, forward strand.
CCGAAACGCGATGCGGATCGATGCCTTCGATGGTTTCGGTGTCGCTGATCAGCACCGTGGGTTGGCAATCAGCGACCGAGGAATCCAGCCGAGGCATCGCGCGGCCGGGTTTGGGATAGCTGGTTGGCACGGGTACCAATCGAGCCATTTCGCAAGCCATGAACCCGATCATGAATTCGAGTCCCGGCGGGAACAACAACATGGCTCGGTCACCCGCCACGGCTCCGGTGTCGCGAAGCAAACGAGTCGCGACGGCTCGCACGCGGCGATGCAATTCCGCGTAGGTCAACGTCGTTTCGACGGAGACTTCTGATGGATCGTTGCCGCTGGGATCGTCGGCTAAAAACGTCAATGCCGGCCGACTGGGATGTCGCGCAGCACGATCGGCGAGCAAGTGAGCGAGCGATTTCCATCGCGTCTCTTGCGACTCGCGGGTCGTTGAATCAGGTTTCTCTGATTTGCGTAACATACGGACTCGGGCGCAGGAATCCGATCGGTTGGCCGTTGGAGACGTGGCCACTTATCGGGTAGGCAGTGAGTGGGTGGGAAGTCTGTTGGTGCGTTGGCTCGCCGAGGCAGGATAGTGAGTCTGGGTCGTCTAGCCTCCTAGCATATAACTCTGCTAGGTGGATGGAAAGGATGACGACGTTTCTTTGATGGCGCAGCCAAAAATGTCATGGCTCGGTCGGATTTTGCCGCAGAATCGGTATCTTTTGATAACCGCCCACAGCTCCCTGTTTACCTCATCGTTAATGTCTGGCAAGCGGTCTGTTTTCTGAGCCCAAATTCGCGAACGCTGAGTCCCGGGGGGCGTCCAACAAATGATTCGCTGCGACAGTCATCCGCAACGCTCAATTGTCGCTCTAACTTCACTGACACACTCTGTTTGCCGAGATCGCTTGATCGAATCCGCGAGTCCAGCGTGACGAATTGGTTCGCGTCACTTCTTTTTGTTTCGGGGCGACAGAGCGATTCGGGAATGATAAGATTCGCCCATGCGGTTCGCCAAATTCTCTCCGCGAGAACCCGCCGGGTGAATTTCAGGACCGCCATCCATCATCCCACCCAGTTGGTTGTTTCGTTTTGCGAAGACGGGCGATTCCAGTCCTACGCACCGCGACGACAGTCGGCTGTGAAGCGAGCGGCCTCGCTGCTGCGTTTCGCCACAAGGCTCAAGCGGCCAAAGACATCACTTCGAGGACCCATCGTCTTGAAACTGAACGTGTTCGGTGAATCCGCCATGCCCCGACGGGCATCCTTGGTCATGACATCTTGGTTGGCGGCGGATTCCGATCGTCTGGTTGGCGGATTGGTTGTTCGCGGTTCGGATTCGCCCGAGCGGTCATCGATAGGAACGAAACAAGTGGGAACGAGCTGACGAGGCGATCCGACGAGGAAATCCAGCGCGACGTGCGACCCCATCCGTCACGTGCGTTTGATTTCGACCGTCGCCATGACGGACGATTGTCGCACCGGCAGTTCTTCGTGGACCAGACGAATGCGTCGGTGATGACGCTCAGCAGCGAGGACTCGCGTGTGGAACGTTGGCGAGAAAGCCGACTCCCGCGATTTGTGCATCGGTAGATTTCACTCAACTTCTTTTGACACCATACAGAACTGTTTTCCATGAGCGCTTACGACAACTACCTGCAGGAAATCAAAGAACGTCAAGCGGAAGGGCTCCATCCCAAGCCGATCGATGATGCGGGTTTGCTCAGTGAGATCATCGCGCAGATCAAGGACACTTCGAATCCACATCGCGAAGACTCGCTGAAGTTTTTCATCTACAACACGTTGCCGGGAACCACCAGCGCGGCCGGCGTCAAAGCGAAGTTCTTGAAAGAGATTGTTCTGGGCGAATCGACGCTGGATGAGATCTCACCCGAGTTCGCGTTGGAACAACTGTCGCACATGAAGGGGGGGCCTTCGATCGAAGTGCTGTTGGATCTGGCTTTAGGGGACGACGCGACGATCGCGAAACAAGCCGCCGACGTTTTGAAAACGCAGGTGTTTCTGTACGACGCGGACACCGATCGTTTGGCAAAGGCTTTCCAGGCCGGCAACCTGATCGCGAAAGAGTTGTTGGAGAGCTATGCACAGGCCGAGTTCTTCACCAGCCTGCCCGATGTTCCCGAGAAGATCGATGTTGTGACTTACATCGCCGGGGTCGGCGACATTTCGACCGACTTGTTGTCACCCGGCAGCGAAGCTCACTCGCGTTCCGACCGAGAGCTTCACGGCAAGTGCTTGATCAACGAAGAAGCCCAGAAGGAATTGGTGGAGCTGCAGAAACAACACCCGGACAAACGAGTGATGTTGATCGCGGAAAAGGGAACCATGGGTGTTGGTTCGTCTCGCATGTCGGGCGTGAACAACGTGGCGTTGTGGATTGGAAAGCAAGCCAGCCCGTACGTGCCGTTCATCAACATTGCACCCGTTGTGGCCGGTACCAATGGGATCTCGCCGATCTTCCTGACGACCGTCGGTGTGACCGGCGGGATTGGCGTGGATCTGAAGAACTGGGTGAAGAAGGTCGACGCCGACGGCAAAGTGGTCGTCGATGAGAACGGCGATCCAGTGCTCGAGCAAGCTTACTCCGTCGACACCGGCACGGTTCTGACGATCGATACCAAGGCGAAGAAACTCTACAACGGCGACGAAGAGCTGATTGATATCTCCAGCTCGCTGACGCCGCAAAAAGTTGAGTTCATGAAGGCCGGCGGTTCGTACGCGGTTGTGTTCGGCAAAAAGCTGCAAACCTTCGCTGCAAAAACGTTGGGCATCGACATCCCGCCCGTGTTTGCTCCGTCGAAAGAGGTCTCGCACGAGGGACAAGGTTTGACCGCGGTGGAGAAAATCTTCAACAAGAACGCGGTTGGAAACACGCCCGGCAAAGTGTTGCACGCGGGATCCGATGTGCGAGTGGAAGTCAACATCGTTGGGTCGCAAGACACCACGGGGCTGATGACGTCGCAAGAATTGGAAATGATGGCGGCGACCGTGATCTCGCCAATCGTGGACGCGGGCTATCAATCCGGTTGCCACACGGCTTCGGTTTGGGATTCCAAGGCGCAGCAAAACATTCCCAAGCTGATGAAGTTCATGAACGACTTCGGCTTGATCACCGCCCGCGATCCGAAGGGCGAATACCATGCGATGACGGACGTGATCCATAAGGTTCTGAACGATCTGACCGTGGACGATTGGGCGATCATCATCGGTGGCGATTCGCACACGCGGATGTCAAAGGGAGTCGCGTTTGGTGCGGACAGCGGAACCGTCGCGCTGGCACTGGCAACAGGCGAAGCCACCATGCCGATTCCTGAATCGGTGAAGGTAACCTTCAAAGGTGCCATGAACGAGCACGTTGATTTTCGCGACGTGGTCCACGCGACGCAGGCACAAATGCTGAGCAAATTCGCCGGTGACAATGTGTTCCAAGGTCGCATCATTGAAGTGCACATCGGAACGCTGCCCGCCGACCAAGCGTTCACGTTCACGGACTGGACCGCGGAAATGAAGGCGAAGGCGTCGATTTGCATTTCCGAAGACGACACGTTGATCGAATCGTTGGAAATCGCGAAGAGCCGCATTCAAACGATGATCGACAAAGGCATGGACAACAACAAACAAGTCCTGCAGGGATTGGTCGACAAAGCCGAACGTCGCATCGCGGAAGTCAAATCCGGTGAGAAACCACCGTTGGCTCCGGATACCAACGCGAAATATTTCGCGGAGTTCGAGGTGGATCTGAGCTTGATCGACGAGCCGATGATCGCGGACCCAGACGTGAACAACGAAGACGTCTCGAAACGCTACACGCACGACACGATTCGCGACCTGACGTATTACAACGGCGAGAAGTCAGTCGATCTTGGCTTTGTGGGTTCGTGCATGGTTCACAAAGGCGATTTGAAGATTGTCTCGCAGATGCTTCGCAACTTGGAATCGGAGCAGGGAACGGTCGAGTTCAAAGCACCCTTGGTGGTCGCGGCGCCGACCTACAACATCATTGATGAGCTGAAAGAAGAAGGCGATTGGGACACGCTGCAAAAGTACTCCGGATTCGAGTTCAACGATTTGGCGCCCAAGAGCACGGCTCGGACAGAGTACGAGAACATGATGTACCTGGAACGCCCCGGTTGTAACCTCTGCATGGGCAACCAAGAAAAGGCTGCCAAGGGTGACACGGTGCTCGCAACGTCCACGCGTTTGTTCCAAGGTCGCGTGGTTGCTGACTCCGAACGCAAGAAGGGCGAATCTTTGCTCGCGTCGACTCCGGTTGTTGTGTTGTCGGCGATCCTGGGACGAATCCCAACGATCGAGGAATACAAAGCCGCCGTGGTTGGCATTCCGCTGACCAAGTTTGCTCCGCCAACGAAGAGCATGAGCACCGCCGGGCCAACTCACTTGGTGAATTTCTGAACCGGCTCTGAGGGGTTTCTCGAGAGATTGGTGAGTTTTCTCGAGAGATTGGCTTGATAGTCAGTGGCAACCAGGCCTTCCGAGTAAGTTGCCACGAGGCTTTGGCGGAGTGGAAAGTCACAAAGTCTTGCTGCAATGTCCGTTTGCGATCCATTGGTGCCGTTTTCCTGCCCACTTGGGGGTGTGGATCGGGCATAATCGAGGCTTCGTTCATTTCATCCGCGTGACGGAATGCTAGTGAGGCCGCCCTTGGCCTCTGCCAACATTCCTCGGGTCGCGGTCGAGTTCGTTGCCAGGAGCGTTCATGGGGTCGCGATTTCTGATGCCGGGGGTTTGTGCTGTCGCCCTGTGGCTTGCTTCAGGATGGAGTATTGCGGAAGAACCGCATCAACCGCATCGGGTGAGCGACGGGCTGTTGGCTCTGTACACCTTCGACGAGTGCGATGGGACAACGATCCGGGACCGGTCCGGACGTGATGCTCCACTGGACTTGGAAATCAAACGTCCCGAGGCGGTGGAGTGGCGTGATCACTCTTTGCTCATCCGCCGTCCAACGGAAATACGATCTTCGCAACCCGCGAAACAGTTGGCCGACGCGATCAAGCGAACGAACCGTTTGACGGTGGAGGCGTGGGTCAGTCCGGCGAACCTGACTCAAAAGGGGCCCGCGAGGATCGTTTCGCTTTCAGGTAGTTCTATTCAACGCAATGTGACGCTGGGACAAGAACGTGACCGCTTTCGAATTCGTCTGCGGACCACGCGAACCAGTGACAATGGCATTCCCGAAAACGACGCGGGAGTGAAGCTGAAGACCGAGCTGGTTCAACTCGCCGTGACTCGAGATCAACGCGGCAAATTGCGAACGTTTGTGGACGGGAAGCTGACGGCGGAGCACCCGGTCAATGGCGAGTTGTCCAATTGGGATGACTCGTTCGCCTTGTTGCTGGCGAACGAGCAAACAGGCGATCGTGCTTGGTTGGGCGAGTTCCATTTGGTTGCCATCTACGATCGCGACTTATCGCCGGAGGAGCTTCGTCAGAACTTTCGGGCGGGGGCGAACGCTGGCATGGATCCACGCGCTGCCGAAAGGCTGGTGGTCAAACAATCGGAATCGCTGTTCTCGAATCAGGTGGCTCCGCTGCTGGCTCGGCATTGTTTGGAATGTCATGACTCGGCGACTCAAAAGGGCGGACTGGATCTTTCGCGTCATCAACTGGCCATGGTGGGTGGAGAAAGCGGTGCCGTCATCACGCCCGGGAACGCCAGCGACAGTTTGCTTTGGGACCAAGTGCATTCCGGTGACATGCCGCCCCAAGGCCAACCGCTTTCCGATGAAGAAGTGAAGTTGCTGAAGGAATGGATTGACTCTGGGGCTCGTTGGTCAGTCGACTTCATCGACCCGATTGTGTTTGTGACCGGGGCGGCCAGCCAACCCTTTGTGCAACGTCTGACGATCGATGAGTACATCGAAACGGTGCGAAGTGCGGTTGGCGTGGAGATCGCTGATGAGGCTGAAGAGTGGTTGCCGCCCGACTTGCGTGCGGACGGTTTTAGCAATACCGCCTACAACTTGAATGTGGATTTGAAGCATGTTGAGTCCTACGCGCGGCTCGCTCAAATCATTGTCCAGCGGATGGACGTTGCGAAGTTTGCCAAGCGGTTTTCCAAATCAAGGAGCTTGAACACAGATGCCACGGCCCGGAAGTTCGTTGCCGCTTTGGGCGAGCATTTGTTGCGTGGGCCGCTCGATGAACGGGAAGTCAGCAACTACAGCGGCATTCTGACGGCGGTGGCCAGCGCCGGTGGCTCGTACGAGCAGGGCGTTGGTTTGATGATGGAGGCGATGCTTCAATCACCGCGATTTGTTTATCGAATCGAACGTCAACAAAACGCTGGAGCGGTGGACCATTACGAACTGGCTTCGCGCCTGAGTTACATCGTTTGGGGTGGCCCACCGGATGCAACGTTGATGCAAGCTGCCGCGGACGGGCGATTATCAAACCGCACAGAAATTCGCGAACAGGTTCAAAGGATGTTGGATGATCCTCGTGCGGTGGATCGTTCGGCGCGGTTTGTTTCCGATTGGTTGCATTTGGGCCGTCTGGAAAACATGCAGCCCAACATCAAGCGTTATCCGCACTGGTCGCCGGAGTTGGGACGCGACATGCGGAGAGAGACGTTGGCGTTTTTCGAAGACGTGGTGTGGAAGCAACGACGACCGCTCAGTGATCTGTTCAATGCCTCGTTCACCTATGTGACGCCTCGATTGGCTGCCCACTACGCACTTCCGTTTGAACGGTCGCAGTCCAGCAGCACGACCGCAAGCGATGCGTTGCAAAGGATTGACCTGACAAAGGTGGAGTCTCGCGGCGGGTTGTTGACGCACGGCAGCGTGTTGACCATCGGTGGCGATGATGCCTCGATGGTAACGCGAGGTTTGTTTGTCTTGAGGGACATCCTGCGAGGCGTCATCGGAGCACCGCCTCCCGGTGTGGACACGACTCCGGTGCCGACTCAGCCTGGCATGACTCATCGTGACATCGCTCAAGACCGAATCGACAACGTGGCGTGTGGTGGTTGCCATCGCAAGTTTGAGCCTCTCGCGTTTGGTTTGGAACAGTTTGATGGCTTGGGGGCGTTTCATACTCAAGACGAATTTGACAACACGCTCCGCAGTGACGGCCAATTGGTCATTCCGGGCGAGCCACAGCCGATTTCGTATCAAACGTCCGCGGAACTGATGGATCACTTGGCCGCCAGCGAGCGAGTCCGGGAGACGCTGACGTGGAAGTTGACACAGTTTGCTATGGGGCGACCGCTGGGGCCCGCCGATGCTGCCATCGTCCAGTCCATTCATTCGGAGGGGCAGCGTGATGGCGGAACCTATCAGAGTCTGCTGACCGCCATTGTGACGAGTGATCTGGTCACTCGGTATCGTCCGCCTTCCGTGCCGTGATATATCGTTTTGTCGTCTTCCGGCCCTCACGTGCTAGCTCAACAACGCTCGCCGATTCGCCCGCATCATTCAATTCAAATGACTCTCGAAGGGAATTGATCCATGAAGAACACTCGTTTGCAACGCCGGGCTTTGTTGAAGAGCGTCGCGGCCGCAACCGTGGGGCTGCCTCTGTTGGAAGAGATGATGGTCGGTTCCGTCTCGGCGGCGACGGATCAAGCCGTTCCGGTGAGAGCGCTCAATGTGTTCTTCGGTTTGGGGATTCCCGCACCGATTCAACAGGAAGGTTTCGACGACGTTTTGGAGCCGTTGAAACCGCTGAATGACAAACTGTTGATCATGCGGAAAGTGGACCAGATTCGCTGCGATGAAAAAGGAAGCAACGCTCACTACGATGGTGCTTCCGGGGCGTTCACGGCCGAACCACCGGACGGCGAAGCGAAATCGGGTGGTCCGTCGATTGATCAAGTCATCCGACACACGCACTATCCGGATGGAATGCCGCCCGGGATGGTGCCAACGTTACTGGCGGGAACCTATTTCCGGCGTTCTCGGGTTGGCCGGTATGTCCACAGTTACAACATGGACGGAACGGTTGCGGCGACGACTCAAGAGAAACCACGCGATGTGTTCGATCGTGTTTTTGGTGGAATGGCTGTCTCGGGCGACGATCTGAACCAGCGGTTGCGCCGGAGCGTGCTGGATTCCGTGGTGGAAGATTATCGGTACTACACCGGACCGCGATCACCGCTGGGTGGTTCTTCGAAATCACGCGTGTCAGACCACCTCGATCGAATTCGCGAATTCGAGCAACGTGCTTTCGCGATGAAACATCGTGATGAAAACAGCCCGCCCATTCCGCCACGTTCCGTCATCCCTCACGGTGGTCCGGCGGATCCGGGAGGTCAGGGTATCGATATCACGTTGGATGAACTCACCAATGAATGGCGTTTGCTGGCCGACATTTATGCGTTGGCGATCCAGATGGATCGCGTGCGGTTCGGTGCGCTGACGTTCTTGGCTGCCGGAGAGCGGATTCGGTTGACGGGAGATTACGTCTACGACGGCGAAACCCGGTATCGGTTTGACGATGCGAAGCAACTCAACGCCAGTGGTGACAAAGGGTGCAGCCACGAGTGGTGGCACAAGTTCAACGAGAAGAAACGCAACGAAGCCTTGCGGGCTCATGCTCATATGAAAATGAGGGAAGTGGCTTACTTCCTACAAGCTTTGGACAGCGACGATTGCCGTGAAGCCAACGGACGCACGATCCTTGAGAACTCACTGATTACCGTTTCAACCGAGTCGGGTGACGGCCGACACAACGACGTCAAACGCGAATTGTCGGGCGTTTTTCACTGCATCACGGGGGCCAATGGTCGGTTCAAGACAGGCCAAATTCTGGATGTGGGGGCCGAGGGGATCGACGTCTACAACACGATGCTGGATGCCTATCAAACGAAGCATCGCTTGGGGCCGGCCAAACGCGAATTTCAGGCGACCGATTCCATCCGAGCGTAACGGACGACCCAAGAAAGTTTTCGTGTTTCGGATGTTCGGATTTGTTAAGATTTGGGTTCAGCCATTGGTCAACGATGGTCCCGCCCCAACTTGCTGCTCCTACCCACCCCAGGCATTCCGATGAACAACGATCGTTCTTCCGCGTCACAGATCGCCCGCCGTGACTTTGTCAAACTCGGAGGAGCCGTCGCGGCTGGCGTTGCAACCGGCGGTCTGCTCAACACTCGGTTTGTCCACGCAGCGGGAGCCTCCAATGTGTCCGCCGAGAGTGTTGTTGGAGAGCTGTATGCTTCACTGACGGATGCGCAGAAGCAAGTCGTTTGCCGACGTTACGATCACGCGGATCGAAGCAAGATCAATGCGAACTGGCACGTGAGCAAAGTCACCATCGGTGACAGCCTGTTTTCGAAGCATCAGCGAACGTTGGTCGATCAAATTGTCCGCAACATCACATCATCAGACGGCTACGATCGGTTGCAGGAACAGATGGAATACGACGACGGAGGCATGGACAGCTACAGCTTCGCCTTGTTTGGCGAACCCGGAAGCGACCAATTTCAGTTCGAGATGACGGGGCGTCACCTGACGATGCGTGCGGATGGAAACCATGACGACAAGGCTGCCTTTGGAGGACCGCTCGTTTATGGGCACGCTCAGGAATATCTGCCGGACAGCGTCTTCTTTTATCAGACTCAGCAAGCGAACGAGGTGTTCCAAGCGTTGGATCCGGAGCAAGCCAAACTGGCTTTGCGAAAGAAGGCTCCCAGTGAAACCGCGGTGCAATTGCAGGGCGAAGGCGGGAGGTTCCCGGGAATCGGTGTCGATCAACTTTCCGCCGACCAGAAAGAACTTGTGCAATCCACACTCAAGACTCTCCTGGCACCCTATCGCGAATCGGACGTGGATGAGGTGATGAAGATTTTGAAGGAAACCGGCGGGATGGATCAGTTGCACATGGCGTTCTATCAGGAAGAAGACGTCGACAACGATCAAGTTTGGGATATCTGGAGAGTCGAAGGTCCCTCGCTGGTCTGGCATTTTCGCGGTGCACCTCACGTACACGCGTACATCAACATCGGCGTGAAAGCTTAGTTGGATCTGGTACGGACCCCACGGGTTGAAGTCGATGGATTAATTTGGGCGGAGGAAACGTTGTTTGGTTTCGCCCTCCTGCCCTCCAGCCTGCCATGTCCCGCCCCAGCCTATTGTTTCGTCCAGTGCACGTCGGACGAGCATCGATCCGCAACGGATGGTGCTCACAACACTTGCGATCACTCGTTGCAGTCGGAATTTGTGTCCGAGAAAGGCTTGCGTCGGCACAAGCCCGAAGCCTTGCCATGGCGAGTTTGTTAGTTGGATGTCTGCTGGTCACAATCGGTTCGCCAAACGCTGCTGCGGAACAACCGGCGTATGATTTGGTGCTTCGGGGCGGCAAGGTCATCGATGGGACGGGGACTCCGTGGTATCGAGCCGACGTTGCCATTCGTGATGGCAAGATTGTTGAGATCGGTCGCATCGGAGCGGACCGGGCCAAGCAATCGATCGACGTCGATGGTTTGATCGTCGCACCGGGGTTCATCGACATGATGGGCCAAACGGCGACGCCAATGTTGCGGGACCAACGGTCCGCCATCAACTTGCTCACGCAAGGCATCACCACCATCAACGCGGGAGAGGGCTATTCCGCCGCGCCGGTTTCCGATCACGATGCGAAGTCGTTGGGTTGGAAGACGATGGCGGAGTACTTCCAGTTGTTGGACATGGAAGGCATGCCAGTGAACGTCGTCCAAACTGTGGGGCACACGCAAGTTCGCGAACTGGTGATGGGGGAAGACAATCGCCGCCCCAGCGAAGACGAACTGAAGCAGATGCAGGATCACGTTCGCGAAGGGATGCGGGCCGGTGCGATTGGTGTTTCGACCGCGTTGATTTATCCGCCGGCTGTTTACGCGACGACGGAAGAGATTGGTGCGTTGGCAAAGGTGGCGGGTGAGTATGGCGGTCGCTACTACACTCACATGCGGAACGAGGGCGACCAGCTTCTGGAAGCGATCGACGAAGCCTTGCAGATTGGTCAGGTCGGAAATACACCGGTGCACATCTTTCATTTGAAAGCCGCGGGCCAATCGAATTGGGGCAAGATGCCGTTGGCGATCGCGACGATCCAGGCGGCTCGTTCGGCTGGCCAAGAAGTCACCGCGGATATCTATCCGTACATCAACAATGGGCTTGGGATTGATGCCTTGATCCATCCGAGGCACTTCGGTGAAGGCCGCGGCAAGTTCTTGCAGCGATTGGAGACCGATGCGGAGCTGCGTGCCGAAGTGAAGGAAGAGATCGAGACCACCGGTGGTTGGGAGAATTGGTATCGGCATGCCGGTTCGGATTGGAATCGCATCATCGTCGGCAAAACCAACCATCCGCAGTATCGCGAACATGTTGGCAGTTCCGTCGCGGCGATTGCAAAAGCCACCGGCGATGACGAATGGGAGGTTTTCTTTGGGTTGTGCACGTCCGCGACGTTCGCACTGCCAGAAACGATGACGGACGCGAACAAGATTCTGGCGATGCAGCAGCCATTCGTTTCGTTCTGCACCGACGTCGGACCGGCGGGCGGCAACTACGGTGCGTCTCATCCAAGGTCCTACGGTGCTCTGCCGCGGGTTCTTTCGCGATACGTGCGAGGGTACGGCGCAATTCCGATGGAACGAGCGATCGCTCAAGCCAGTGCGGGGGCGGCCAGCGCGGTGATGCTGCGTGACCGAGGCCGGATTGCGGAGGGCTTGGCGGCTGATGTGATCGTGTTTGACGAAGACGAGCTGGCTGACCGTGCCACATTCGAGGAGCCGCACGCCGAGTCAGTCGGCATGAAGCACGTGATTGTGAACGGAACTTTGGTCTACACCGACGGCAAAGCCACGGGCAAACGTCCCGGCCGCGTTCTGCGAGGCCCTGGTTACGAACCAGTTGACTTTGCCAAACAGGCTCAGGTTGGCGATTCGCGAGAAAACTATGTTGAGTTGGACGGCGTCATTCAAGATTTCCTGCGGGAGAATCGGTTGCCCGGTGTTTCGGTCGCGATCTCCGAAAGCGGCAAGCTGGCTTACTCCAAAGGTTTCGGTTTCGCCGACGTTGGGTCTCGGGAGCTTGTCACGCCAGAAAGCCGTTTCCGGATCGCCAGCGTTTCTAAACCGATCACATCGGTTGCCGTGATGAGGTTGGTTGATGCGGGCAAGCTGTCTTTGGAAGACAAGGTGTTTGACCTGTTGGACGCGGAGCCGCACTTGGAAGACGGAGCCAAATTAGACGAACGTCAAAGCGAGATTACGATTCAGCATTTGCTGCAACATCGTGGTGGCTGGGACCGTAATCAGTCCTTCGATCCCATGTTCCGTGCCGTGCCATTTGCTGAAATGCTCGGCGAGGAACCTCCGGCCACGCCGCGGATGGTGATCCGAGTGATGCGTGGCAAGCCTTTGGACTTTGATCCTGGCGAGCGATCCGCGTATTCGAATTTTGGATATTGTTTGTTGGGACGCGTGATCGAGCAGGTGAGCGGGCAGGACTATGGTGAGTTTGTTCAGCAGGAAGTGCTGCGTCCGTTGGGAATCACCGACATGGAGTTGGGAGCCACACGTTTGGAGGAACGCAAGCCTCGTGAGGTGCGGTACTACGACCCCGCGATCGGAACGTCGGTCTTCGCGGATGATTTGAATTCCGAGGTGCCTCACGCTTACGGGGCATGGCATTTGGAAGCGATGGATTCGCACGGTGCCTGGATCGCGACGGCGTCAGATTTGGTGCGATTTGGGGATGCGTTTTCGGACCCCAGTGATTGTCCCATTTTGTCGCGAGAGAGCGTGGAGGCGATGTTCGAACGCCCGGATGGACTGGCGGGGCACAAGAAAGATGGTGAGCCAAAGTCCAGCTACTACGGATTGGGATGGTCGGTCCGGGAAGAGGAGAGCGGCAAGCGATATTCGCACAACGGATCACTACCAGGGACCAACGCGATGTTGGTGCACCGTCCGGATGGACGAACGATCGCGATTCTTTTCAATGCACGAGTGACCTGGAACAACGCTGCGGTGGTCGGTGGTTTGCTGCGACGTTTGGAACAGGTGCTGGATCGGTGAGAGTGCGCGTGAGCCCCTCTCCCCCGACCCCTCTCCCCGAAGCGGGGCGAGGGGAGCCAGGGTATTCGCTTACACACAATATCCAGGCTCCCTTCTCCCCCGTGGGGGAGAAGGGCTGGGGAAGAGGGGGCAGGCACCTGAAAAAACTTCGATCTCTCGAGCGGCTTTGATAGCGAAGGTGAATCAAGATGCGACGCAATCCGGAGCGACAAGCCGAACGCATTGAGTTTGCTCGAGAGCAGCGTCATCAGGCGAATGAGTTTTCGGTGGATGTTTGGCAAATGGTTCGAGCCGGTCGAATGCTTGGCGAGAAGTTTCGTCGCGAACATCCGTTGGGAAGTTACACGCTCGACTTTGTTTGCCTACGTCTGCGTTTGGTGATTGAGGTGGATGGGAAGCATCATTTGAACGAGGAAGGTGTTGAGCGTGATGCGGTGCGAGATCGGTTTCTGAAGGATCGTGGCTTTACGGTTCTGCGAATTCGTGGGTTTGAGGTCACGCAGGATGGGGCAGCGGTGCGTCGTCGAATCGAGGAGGTGGTGAGGCGGTTGCAGGGTGATGCCCCCTCTCCCCCAACCCCTCTCCCCGAAGCGGGGCGAGGGGAGCCAGGGATTTAGACAAAACCTAATCATCCAGGCTCCCTTCTCCCCTGTGGGGGAGAAGGGCTGGGGAAGAGGGGGCTGGAGCCTGAAGCAATTCCGATCGCTTGAGAAAGACGATCAGTTCGGTGCAATTCATAGGCTGGAGCGCTGAGCAATACGGTCATTTCCAAAGCCCCGGCTCCCTCAACATCTCCTGACGAGCTACGGTGAGCACCAGTTGGTTCGAACGATCGTTTCGTCGCTTTGATTCGGAGGTTGTTGGGTGAGTTCGAGTGACGCTTTGTGCCGAGTGGGGACGCATATTGAGTCTCGGAGGCACGTGGTTTGGTTTCCGCATGCGGGGGGCGCGACGGCTCCGCTGTTCAAGCAAATGCGGGCTCTATCGGCCAGTCCATCCACGCTGCCAAAGCTCAATCTTTGGGCGGTTCGACTGGCGGGGCGAGAGTCGCGATTTTCGGAACCACTCGAGACCGAGATGGAGTCGTTGGTCGATACGCTAGCCCAGGATTTAGAACATCAATTCCAACCTGATGACGAACTCGTTTTGGTAGGACACAGCCTGGGGGCATTGATCGCGTATCGCTTGGCAAGCCGCTTTCTTCCAACAGACGCCGCCGCTTCGTGCCCGAGAGTGAAAGGCTTGATCGTGATGGGCAGCTCGCCTCCGATGATGTGGACTCAGAATCGAGACTGGTTGGACTGGGACGACGATGCTTTTGCGGACGAACTGGATCGGCGTTACGGCGGTTTGCCGGCTGGGTTGAAGGACCATCCCGATGCGCTGACGATGTTTCTGCCCATTGTTCGAGCCGATCTGAAGTTGGCTCGTGGCGTTGCAGATGCCGACCATCCGGTGTTGTCCGTTCCGATTCGTGCTTTTGCGGGGGCGGACGATCAGGTGGCCAATCGGGTCAAAATGCAGGGCTGGCAATCGTTGACTCAGGCTGGGTTTTCGTTGCGTGTGTTGCCGGGAGGGCATTTCTTTCCTTTGCCAAACCTGAGCAAAATTCTGCTGACCGCGGAGTCAATGCTGGGCTGAGCAGAAGTTTGACGGCCGCGATTGCGTGTGAAACGGTCGGATTGCTCTTGAGGTGCTTGGGGGTGGGATGCGATTGTGAAGGGCGATCCGCGAAACGGCGGATCGATGGTTGCCCGTTCATTCCCGCGTTGGTTCGTTCCGCCCGTGACCCAAATCGATCGCTACGTTTTGGTGCTCTTCCTGCGCACGGTGCTCGTGTGCTTTTTGTCGCTGGCGGGCATCTTCATCGTGTTTCACGCGTTCACGGCGATGGACGATTTGATTGCGCAATCCAAAGCTGGCGAGCCGTTGCCTCTGGTCCTGGGAAAATTCTACGGGCCGTATCTGTTGCTACTGTTCGACATGACCGGAACGATCATCACGCTGATGGCGTTCCTGTTCACGGCGGGATGGTTGCGACGCACCGGGGAACTGACCGCCACCTTGTCCGCCGGAGTGTCCCACGGGCGGATCTTGCGACCGATGGTCATGGCATCGCTGGTGATCATCACCGTTCAATTGGCGAACCGTGAATGGGTGATTCCTCGGTTCCGTGATTCGCTGACGATGAAAGCGAAGAACCTCAGCGGTGACACGGAACAAGCCGTCATGCCGACCTATGATCAAGCCGCCGGTATCTTGATCGAAGGCGACCGGATGCGAAGCCTAGCTCGCGTGATCTATCGCCCCAACTTTCGCTTGTACAGCGACTACGCCGGTTTTGGGGAAGTCTTGCTGGCCGACGAGGCGATCTGGTGGGACCCAGAAGAAACCAGAGTTTGGTTGCAAGGTGGAAACGCCGTTTCCCCAGCAGCTACCGAATCAAACACATCAGATGACGAACCGGCAACGGTAGATTGGACGGATCTCACGTCTCGTCAGGGAATGCCCGAAACAACCGGCTATCTACTGCGTGGCGTGCGTCGACCAGAGGACCTGCGGCGCGTTCCATCGGCGGGGCCTGCGGCGATGGAGCAGTTGATGTTGCTGACGCCGGCCGACCAGTCTTGGTTAGGACCGGATGAGTGCTTTGTTGTCACCAGTATCGATCCCAACATGCTACAAACGCAGGAGACCGCAACGAAGCTGGCTTCGGTGTTGGAGTTGTCGGGACGCATCCGCAATCCGGCCGTGCACAGCAGCATGGCGCTGCGAACGCTGACCCACGAGCGAATTGTGCGGGCTCCGTTGGACTTCGCTTTGATTCTGTTGGTCTTGCCAATGGTAGTCAATCGGCGTGGTCGGAAGCTGTTTGTGCTAATCGCCTCGGCGGTGGGGCTGGTCATCGGCTTCTTCGCTTTGAAGACGATCGCAAGTACTCTCGGCGGCAGCACCAATTTGGTGACGCCTGGGGTCGCTGCGTGGATCCCGTTGCTCGTGATCGGGCCACTGGCCTATTCGCGACTGCGTCATGTCCAAACGGTGTGAACGCGGCGTCGTGAACCAGTCGTGATGCTTCCGCCTGGCAGGGATATCGAATGAAGGTCAGCGTGGTGATTCCGACTTGGAACGAGGCTGGCAATATCGCTGATTGCATTCGGTCCGCGTTGCAATGTGGTGCCTGGGAAGTCATCGTCAGCGACGGAGGCAGTCAGGATGACACTTTGGCGGTGGTGAGTTCTCTGCAAGAGTCGCGAGTGAAGTTGTTGCGAAGCGATCCCGGTCGCGGGGTGCAACTGCGAATGGGGGCTAGCCACGCAAGCGGCGAGATGTTGCTGTTCCTGCATGCGGACAATCGATTGCCAAGCGATGCGCTGGAGCAGATCGCGGGGGCGGGGTGGCCAAAGTGGGGCGGATTCTGGCAGCGAATCGACGCGAAAGGGATTCGGTTTCGATTGTTGGAGTGGGGGAACGCCTATCGCGGGCGGAGCCGCTCGAATTTGTTTGGCGACCAAGCAATCTTTGTTCAGCGTGGGTTGTACGAAGCGGTCGGCGGTTTCGCGCCGGTGAGTTTGATGGAGGATGTCATGCTCTCGGCCGAGCTTCGGAAGCATTCGCCGGCGACTCTGTTGCCTGGTCCGGTCTCGGTGGATGCCAGACGTTGGAAGCAACGCGGTGTGGTGCTTCAGACCTTGCTGAATTGGCGGATTCAGCGAGCGTTCGCAATGGGCGCTTCACCCGACGAGTTGCGTCAGATTTATGACGGTTGAGACGATCGCATGATGACGGCGGCTCGCATGGGGCGTGCGGCTGGCACCGATCGAGCGAACTTTGACGTGCTCGCAACGCCGAAAGGACACTTTTTGCCTGCTCGATTTGAGCGTCTGTGAGTTTTTGGTGAATGGTTGATAGGACGTGGTCCCCTCCGGGGTGCGGTGTCCGCCACATCCGTTCTGAAACACTCACAAGTTGGAAGTCTCATGCCCGTTCTGTTGATGATCAACCTCAAAGGTGGAGTTGGAAAAACCGCGTCGACGGTTGCGATTGCGGAGACATTGGCGGAGCAGGGCTACAAAACGCTGGTGATCGATGCGGATCACCAAAGCATGGCTGGCGAGTTGCTTCTTGGCGAGAAACGTATGTTGCAGTGTGAGAAAGGCAAACGCACGTTGCACGATGTGTTCCTGGAAATGTGCAGCGATGATTTCGAGCTAGCCGACCTTCGCAATTTCATCGCGCAGGACACGTCGAATGTGGAAACGGTTTGTGACTACTTGGACGTGATTCCGTGTTCGTTCCGGATCGATGATTTTTACAACAACGCCTTTCGATCAAAACGCAAGACGGGATTGTTTGATACCGAACGAGAGTTGTTCGACCACTTGAAGAAGCAAATGCCGGGCGTGAAGGCGTGGCTGAATCAACTCTACGATTTTGTGATCGTCGATTGTCCGCCCAGCATTGCGATGCAAGTCAAAATGTTCTTGCGAATTGCTGACGGTTGTGTGATTCCGTCCATTCCCGATCAGTTGTCAGTGCGAGGGTCAGCCAACTTGGTGGATCGTTTGCGTCGCTATCGTGTGGACACGATCGGAACTCTGTGGACGCTCTATCGTCAGCAAACGTCCTTGCATCGCATGATGGTCAACGAGCCCTATTCGAAATTGCCGACGCCGTTTGACGCGGTGATCCCCAACGCGACTCAATTGGCAACCGCGGTCGATCCACGCGAGTTGGCAACGGTCAAGTCAAACTGCGATGCGAAGTACAGTCGTCAATTCGCGTCTCGCTACCGAGACCTCTGCGGCGAGATGATCTCGCGGCTGCGAAATCTGGGCGTGGTTGTCGAAGAGCGACAAGAAGAACTGATCTGCTTGTGAGACCTAGCTGGGAAAGCAAGCTTTCAGGCCTGCCTGATTTAGCAACGCTTGAACGACAAGTGACGATTTTAAACAAGTGACGATGTGAGCGCTGTGGCACAAGCCGCCCGGTGAGGAACCGGAGGGCTCACGCCCTACCGTTATGCCATCGGCTGTTCGCGTGACTCTTAGAACGGCGGTTCAGCTACTGGCGTGAAATCTTTATTCACGTTGCCTGACAAGTGAATGTCATCCGGGTCGAGGGTAAGAGCAGGGGAACCGGAGGAGAGATCCAAGTCCTCCAGGTTCACCCAGATGACGTTGGGGCTGGTTGTCAGCTCAAAGAAAAAACGTCTGGCATCCAGGTTTGCGACGGTGCGGTATTCGGTGTCGTAGATCGTTCCCGGCGTCTTGTAAGGCGCATTGAATGGCACGGAAGCGTTTCGGGCCAGCGACAGCGTCGTGGCAATTGCTTCTCGTTCTCCTTCGGGTTTGCGAAGCGTCTTCAAGAAGTAGTGGGCTCGCACAAAACGATCGATCGGATTGACGTTGCCGGGGAGCGGTGTTTGGCGAGTCGCATTCGCGAAATCCCACTTCTTTAGTTCGAGCAACTGTTGATCGTAGGGCGGATCATTGGTCACCACTTGATGTTCGGATCCATGATAGATCTTTGGCTGGCCATCGACGTATTCGATGATCGCGGAATCTCCTGATGCATCTTCGATTGCAAAGTGAAGCGACGACTTGAATCCCGCGTGTTCGACCATGATTGGTTGAACGTCTTTCATTCGCTGCAGAGCTTCTTCGACTGTGGCGGCGTTGTCGAGCAAGTACTGCCCCCACAGGCCCGCCTGAAGACCGGCCTTTTCAGGGTTTCGCGGCCCGTAGTCGGTGGCGGTTAGGAACAGCAAATGCATCGCGAGTCCCTTTTCGTTCAAGCCATCGACCGATGCCAGGCCATAAGCAGACACGACTACCGATCCATAGCGAGACGTCCAGGAGAGCGGGTTCTTATCACCGATATCAATCGGTCCAACTCGACCACCATTTCGTTGCATGCCTCTCGGGAAGACATGCAACTTGGGTTCTGTTGATTCCGCCCAATCCATCGTCCGTCCGGCAACCGTCAGGACACCATTGGTATTCCACAGAATGCGAGTGCACGCCATGGCGGTGGAGGCGGACATTGCCAGACCAATCGCCAGGATTGACCACATGGATTCGTGAAAGAAGTGCTGCTGCGCCGCCATGCAACTGGTCCTTGATTTCTTGAAAAGATATCCCTCGAGCAAACAACGCATGGCATTGTCCGGCAGTGAAGAGAGATTGCAAGTCGTGTGACGATTCCCCTTCCTTGCTGACGCAGCGGATGGGAATGAATGCAGCGATGGTCCGAGGTCTAGCTGATATCGGCTTCGGAGAATCAGGCGATGATTTCGCGGATGGGGCGTACGGGTTCGACGCCGACCAGTTTTTGATCCAATCCGCCGTAGAAGTACGACAGGTGGTTTGGATCCAAGCCCATTTGATGCAGGATCGTGGCGTGTAGGTTACGCACATGCAGTGGGTTTTCGACCGCGGCCGCACCTAGTTCATCGGTGGTTCCGAAACTGACGCCGCCCTTGATGCCGCCGCCGGCCATCCACATGGTGAATCCGTAGGCATTGTGGTCGCGACCGCTGCCTTTGGCGTATTCCGCGGTGGGTTGGCGACCAAATTCACCGCCCCAAACGACGAGCGTTTCGTCCAACATGCCAGTGCGTTTGAGGTCGGCCAGCAGCGCGGCGATCGGTTGATCGGTCGCGCCCGCGTGTTTGTTGTGGTTGATTTCTAAATCGCCGTGGGCGTCCCAGTTGTCGTCGTTGTGGGCTCCGCCGCTGTACAATTGGATGAAGCGAACACCACGCTGTGCCAGTCGGCGAGCGAGCAAACAACGCTTGCCGAACGCTTCAGTCTTTGGATTGTCGATGCCGTACATCGAAAGCGTTTCCGCCGTTTCGTCGGACAGGTCGACGGCTTCGGGGGCGGAGGATTGCATTCGGTAGGCGAGTTCGTAACTGGCAATTCGCGAGGCGAGTGGTTCTTCGCCAACATGCTGTGCCAAGTGGCGACGGTTGGCAACTTGGATGGAATCGATCAGGCGACGTTGCAAACCAGGTGGGAAGTCCGACGGTGGGTTCAGGTCCAGGATTGGATTGCCTTCCGTGCGGAACACGGTGCCTTGATAGGTCGCCGGCATGTAACCGCTGGACCAGTTTTTTGCTCCGCTGATCGGGCCTCCGGTCGGGTCGAGCATGACCACGAAGCCGGGCATGTTTTGGTTTTCGCTGCCCAATCCATAAGTCAACCAAGAACCGAGTGCGGGCGAGCCTGACAAGATCTTGCCGCTGTTCATCATCAACATCGCCGAACCGTGAATTGGCGAGTCGGCGGTGAGCGAGTGCAGAAACGCGATGTCGTCGACGTGTTTGGCGACGTTGGGGAACAACGTGCTGACCATTTTGCCGCACTCACCATGAGGAGCAAAATCCCAACGAGGCTCCACGATTCGGCCGCCGGATTTGTGGCCACCGCGGCCGAAGGTTTTGACGTCGACGGTTTTGCCATCCATGCCCTTCATGGCTGGTTTGTGATCGAACGTGTCGATGTGGCTGGGGCCGCCGTACATGAACAGGAAAATCACCGTCTTGGCTTTGGGAGCGAAGTGCGGTGGTTTGACGGCCATCGGACCCGATGGCATCGTGTTGTCGATCGCCGAGTTGGCGGATGCTTGTGGCAACAATCCATCGGACGCCAACATCGAACTCAGCGCCGCGGCGCCAAAACCACACCCGGTTTCCCAAACGAATTCGCGTCGGGTGCGGCCACAGAAATTCCCGGAATGGCTGGATCGATGAGCGGTCATAGCGTCTCTGAGTGAATTCGGTGGGCGAAGAAGGCGGGCACGAAACCAAAACTCGATGGAGTGACGTTCAATCTTAGTTGGTTTCGCAGTCCTCATTGTAGACGACAAAGGCAAATCGAGGCAATCGATTCGTGAAAAAACGAAATTCGAGGCGTTCAGAGTCGTTCAGCGGGCAGGTGCGAACGTCGTTGGGCCGCTAAAATTCTGGCAAAATCGTTCGGTCTTTGCTGAGTTTGAACCGGTCTACCGCCCATCCATTGGAACTGAAATTGTCTTCGCACGCGTATTCTTTTGAGTCGAATCCCGCCCCAACCGCATTGGTGAAATACGAGTTGAGTTTGGAAACCGAGGCTTATCGCTATCGAACGCCGATGAAATTTGGTGGTCGCGTGGTGGAGGACGTGACGGTGCTGACCGCTCGGTGCCGGGCCAGCAATGCGGCGGGGAAAACGGCGGACGGAGACTCGATCGGCGTCGGCAGCATGACCATGGGAGTCGCGTGGGCTTGGCCGGATGCGTCCGTTCCCGACGCGACCAAGCTGGAAGCCGTGTTGGAGATGGCTTCGCGAATGGCGGCGAAGGTGAATGAAATGTCGGGTCAGTCGACCGGGCATCCAATGCAGCTTTGTCTGTCGCTGGCGCAACACCACGCCACGATCGCCAAAGAGGTGGAGGACTCGCAAGAACTGAGCGGCCCCATCCCGGATCTAGCGATTTTGCTTGCGTCTTCGCCGGTCGAAGCGGCGTTGTTCGATGCTCATGGGAAAGCGTCCGGGCAGAGTAGCTATGCGTTGCTTACGAAGGAACATCTGCCTCAGGACTTGGGGCAACTGCTTGGCGATGATCAGTACAACAATGTGTGGCTGGATCAAATCATCTCAGCCTACCCCGTCGCGACTTTGCCGCTGTATCACTTGGTCGGAGCCTTGGATCCGTTGACCGAGGAGGAAGTGGAGACGCCGGTAGGCGACGGGTTGCCGGAAACGCTTGGCGAATGGATCACGCGGAACGAGTTGACGCACCTGAAGATCAAGCTGAACGGCGACGACGCGGATTGGGATTTTTGTCGTGTGCGAGACATCAATGCGGTTGCCGATGCGACGGTGGATCGCGGATCGTCGACGGGCAAGCCTTGGTGGTTTTCGCTGGATTTCAACGAACGCTGCGAGGATGAGGCTTACGTGTTGACGTTGTTGGATCGGCTGCAAGCTGAATGCCCGGAAGCCTACGAGCGGATTCAATACATCGAGCAACCCACGCACCGCGATCTGACTCGGCCCGATGCGGTCACGATGCACTTGGCAGCCAAGAAGAAACCCGTGGTGATCGACGAATCACTGACCGGACTTGAGAGTCTGCGAATGGCGGTGTCGCAAGGCTACAGCGGGATCGCGCTCAAGGCTTGCAAAGGACACGCGGAAGCGTTGTTGCTGGGAGCCGTCGCGGTTCACGAGGGGCTGTTTCTGTGTGTGCAAGACCTGACGTGCGTGGGGGCGTCGCTCTTGCACTCGGCGTCTTTGTCCGCACACATTCCTGGTGTTGCCGCGGTGGAAAGCAACGGCCGGCAGTATTGCCCGGAAGGGAACGCCGAGTGGATGGCGAAGTTCGGCCCCATGTTCGAAGTCCGCGGCGGCAGTGTCCCAACAAGCTGCTTGGGTGGGCCGGGGTTGGGGTATTAGAGTGCGGAGATAGCAGGGCTGAGGGCTGAGAAGTTGACCCCCACGCGAAAGTCGGATGATCCGTAGCGAAATTCGTCAAGAATTTCGGTTTTGATAGGTCGGGCCAGGTTCGAAAGTCTTGACGACTTTCGCTACGACAACCGGGGTGAGATTCGCTGACGATATCCGGACGGTAGCGAAATTCGTGAAGAATTTCGGAGGGATAGGCAGAGCCAGGTTCGAAAGTCTTGACGACTTTCGCTACGGTTGGAATGGCCGGTTGGTCTTCAGGCGACTCGGCGGGTGCGATGCCGTGAACTGCGAGTGCTGGCGGTTCCAGTCGAGGCACACGTCGTCGTGAGCGACTTGATCCGATCCAGAGCGTTGGCCATGGCCACGCCATCGCGAAAACGCTTCATCGGTTTGGGATCCATCGATTTGCGAATCCAATCGACGAAGTCTTGATGCAGGCCACGACGCAGTTTGGCGTAGGACGGCAGCGGCGATTCGAACGGATACTCAGGAAGAGCACCCGAAAGCATCCGATAGATCACCAACCCCAGCGAGAACACGTCGCTGCGATAGGTCGGTTTGCCCATCGCTTGTTCCGGCGCGATGTAACCCAACGTGCCGGACGCGGAAATCGCGTGGCGTCCCCGTTCGACGCGAGCCAGACCAAAGTCCGTCAAACAGATTTTGGTATCCGGAAACAGAATGAAGTTTTCCGGTTTGATATCGCGGTGCAACACTCGGCGTTCGTGAGCGTAGGCCACGGCGGCGGTCATTTGGCGGACGTATTCCAACGACGTCGCACGGGCCATGCGGCGGCTCAAGCGGTCGTGCAAGGTTTCCTCGCCCAACGGGAATACCATGACGAAGTGCCCGTCGATGTAGCGAGCGTCCTTCAGAGGCAAAATGTTCTCGTGCGACAGGCTCGCCATAATACGAACCTCACGCTGCAAATCGTCCGCGGACGTTTGATCCTGGGAGGAAGACGACTCAGGGATCTTCAATGCGACGTCGCGGTCCTCGATCGTATCGTGGGCCGAATAGACCGTGGCAAATCCACCCTCGCCAAGCTTTTTGACGAGCCGGTATTTGTCCAAACGCATGCCCACACGAAGTCGACGATTCGATTCCGTGGGGTCCATCACCAATTTCAAACGTGCCGTCACTGGCATTGCCTCAAGAGAGAAATCGATTCGGCCGGAGTCCAAATTGGACCCGGCCATTGCCGTCACACGAGTCAAACATTCACGTGATCGTGGCTTTGCAATTCAATGGTCTTCTCGCATCGAGTTGCGATGTCGATCGTGACCGCCCAACGTCCATCGGCATCCGCTGTGATGATCCAGTGAGGCATCACACAAACCGATTGATGGACCAATTCAAAACCCGCTTCGCTTTGGCTGACCGTTTCGATGGGAAACGCCCAAACGCCGCTGTCGCGATCCGTTCGCAGATCGATGTCGACGCCCAACCAGCGGTCAGACAGAGAAACGCCGCGTGCGTCCTGCAAATCCAAACGTTCGCCGAGCTGTCCGATCTGGTTGCCTTCAACGTCGCTGAAGTAACGGTCGTCGGCACCGGCGGGCAGCCCCGCGAAGTTCCATTCCACCGCG
Source organism: Rhodopirellula halodulae (assembly GCF_020966775.1). Taxonomy (NCBI): domain Bacteria; kingdom Pseudomonadati; phylum Planctomycetota; class Planctomycetia; order Pirellulales; family Pirellulaceae; genus Rhodopirellula; species Rhodopirellula halodulae. Next base: position 234,532 of record NZ_JAJKFV010000009.1, read on the forward strand.
AAGTGAAGTGGTGTTCCCGGTGGCAGGTTTTCGAGTAGGTAAGTGACCGAAAGGTTCCCGCTGCCTTGTTGCAATGTCACGGCTTTGGTCAAAGTGATCGGAATCCCCCACGCGTTGCCGTCACGACGAAGTTGAGCTTGCACGCGATCGTTGCCGCGACGCAATTTGGCTTCGAATGGCAGCTCGACAAAGTCACCTCGTTCGGGCGATTCGCCACGCGCGACCGATTCCAGCGTGGCTTCGTTATCGAAGAAGTGATCCATCAAACTTTTGCGAGCATAGCGATCGTACTGGATCATCTGATCCAAGCCTTCTTGTTTGAAGACCACGCGATCGTGAATGCTGGCAACCTCGTCGCCGCCGTTGCTGGGGCCAGCCAACACTTTTCGGTGGTAGGCTTCAGGTCGACGTTGCAACGTGGCGAGCAGATTGTGGTTGATGTCACGCAAGTCCCACTCGTACATCCGACCGCCTTGAGCGGGATCGATCCACGCGACCATCGAATCGTTGGCCAAGCGGATTTCTTGTTGCCCGTCGTAGTCGTAATCAGCAGCGGTGGCCGAGACCGTTTCCAGCGTTCCCTCGAGCTTTTGCAGCATCGTGTCGGCTTGGATCAGGTGTTGGTAAATCGCGTTGCGAAGGTGAGGCAAATAGATGCCGCCAAAGGCACCGTGCCAGTAAGGGCAATTGCACTGGCCGCGATAAAGGTGATCGCGAATTTCGGCGAGTTCACCGGCGTCGTGGCCCGACGCGGCGGCTTTCGCCAGTCGCTCGCTGACGTGCATCATGCGAGCGTACATCTCGTTGGTTTCCGCGTACTTGACTTTGAAGTTCCGCCAGAAACCGCCGCGGACGAACGATTCCAAGTGCCCCCAACGCTCGTCGTTTTCCATCGCATGAGAAACGTCGTCGAGGATCTCTTGCGATTCGGCGGGCAATGACCAAACGGTCATTTCGCGGTAGCTGCAATCGGGCAGATAGGTCTTGCCCGCGGGTGCGGCACGCTGGATCGACTCGGCCAACGTGACCGTGTGCAGCCACTCTTGGTTTTCTGTCAACGCGTCAAAGAACGAACGCAGCCAACCTTCGTCGTAGACATGCGATTTGGTGTCCGGCCAGGTGCCGAACTTTTCACCATCATCGCCGAACGTCATCACCGCACCGGGATGCGAATGAGCGATGCCGCGAAGATAATCGATGGTCTCGTGAGCCGGACGGAACGGGATTGTGTAACGCAGTTGTTCGCTGCCGGGGAAGACGCGAAGCAATTGGCCTTGGTCTTCCACGATGAAGTAGCTGCGGAGTTCCTCTTCCGACATGCCGGCGGCTTTGAAGTGATAATCGTCCAGCACGGTGTAACGGATACCGGCGGCCGCGACATCGGCGGTCAAACCGGATTCCCACACACGTTCGGGCATCCACATGCCGGCCGGGGTGACTCCCAAGTTGCGTTGCAACCAACCGCTGTAGGCTTGGATTTGTCCCACGCGATCGCGGCGTGGCAACATCGTCAAAATGGGTTCGTACTGAGGGCCACCCACGATCTCGACTCGGCCTGCTTCGACCAGCAAGCGGATTCGGTCGAGGTATTCCGGATGGCGTTCCGCCAACCACATCATCAGCGGTCCCGACGTGTGCAGCGAAATCTGCAATGCATCGTACGGTTCGAACACATCCAAGAATGGCAGGTAGCTGTCCTGGTACGCTTGCTCGAACACGCCATCGAAGTTGCCGATGGGTTGGTGATTGTGCAGGACCAAGCAGAGATGGACGTGAGGCGACATGGGCACTGAGAGGGTGTGTGGAAGGGCGTTGTGAAACAGGCGATGTCGATGCGCGGATTCTACGATTTGCTTGCATGGAGTGGATGCAAAAAATGCCCCGAATTTTCGAAAGGAAGCGAATGTTCCGGCGAGCCAAATTCGCTGGTCGTTTCGAGCCCTCGGGGCCGCGCAATCGTCACACTCGTGACAACCGTTGCGTTCCTCATCGGCAGTCCGGTTGTACGGGCTTGAGCGGAAACGCAGGTTGTACCGGTTATGCGGATGAAGCCGGCCTTGTCGTCGGTGGTCACCAGCAAAATCGCACGTGAGGAACGAGTCGCGTATAACAAATGGACCGCGATCCGCGAGTTCACGCGTGAGTTGGTTGTCGACGCGATTGCCGACTCGCGACGTTGACACTCGCCAGTCCAATCCTCGCGATTTAAAAAAGTTGGATCCGCCTGCCAAGATCGACCGCCGATTCGCGAACACCCAATATGCGACGCTTCTTTGCAATCATTCGAAAAGCCAGTTGGACGCTGTTTTGTTTGGCGTCCTTGGCTTTGATCTTGGCTTTCGTGACCGCGCTGCCGTTGTTCCAAGTGATCACGCTGGGGTACCTGCTGGCGGTAGCCGGGCATTTGGCTTCCGGTGGAAAGCTGAAGGACGCGTTGCCGAATTTGGAAGCGGCCGGCGTCATCGGCTTTGGCTTTTTGACGTTGGCGTTGGCCTCCGCACCGACTCGCTTGCTCGCTCATTGGGAGTCCGTGGCGGCGGTGATTGATCCCGGATCGCCCGATGCGATGCGACTGCGGTACGGAGCCATCGCCTTGTCCGCGTTTTTGACCGTCTATTTGGGTTGGGCGTGGGCTCGGGGAGGACGGCTGAAGCACTATCTGTGGCCGCAACCCAAACGCTTTTTTCGCGAAGCTTGGCGTCCATCGACGTGGTCCCGTTTTGCCGATCAGGTGTGGGACTTCGTCAAGCAGTTGCGGATCCCGTCGTTGTTCTGGATGGGGCTGCGTGGAGCATTGTTGACGCTGGTGTGGTTGATCCCCGCGTTTGTGATCATGGGAGTGACCCGTGACGGCGACAACGCGGCGGACGGCGTGATCGGTGTGCTGGCGTTGTTGCTGCTGAGCTTCGTTTTGCTGTACCTGCCGATGTTGCAAACCAACTTCGCGGCCCAGAACAATTGGCGAGCGATGTTTCAGTGGCGGCAGATCCGCAAAGATTTTCGCTACGCCCCGTGGTCTTGGGCGGCGGCGATGTTGATCGGATTGGTGTTGATGCCGATTCCGTTGTACCTGTTGAAGATCGAAGCCACGCCTCAGGAGATCACTTGGTTGCCGTGTCTGTTATTCGTCGCGTTCATGTTGCCGGCACGAATCGCCGAAGGGTTGGCGTTGCGACGTTGCCGGCGACAACGTGAACTCGCGGAAACAGGCGAGTGGTCCCCGGGGGTGTGGGGCGGCCGTTGGTGGTTCTTCTCGCGGTGGACGGTGCGATTGGTGGTCATGCCAGCGATCGTTGCGGCGTACGTGTTGGTGTTGTCGGTCAGTCAATACACCAGTTGGGACGGCGTGGAGACTTGGGTTCGCCAGCACGCTTTGTTGGTGCCGGTTCCATTCGTTAGCGTTTGAGCCGCAAGTCAGGCGATTGGTGAGCGTCCATCGATGCGACTTGCCAGATTGGTCTGAAGAGGAGCTGGTGATTGTTGAGCTGGAATTCCAGCGGGTTCCCTTGTTCCGATTTGGATCAAGTGGTAGAAGCGCAGCATGACTCGATTGCCCCACCCGAACTCATCGAAGACGCCTCATCGCAACCGCAAACGCGGCGTGATTGGGGTGATGTTTCGTGAAGACCGATTGTTGATCATTCGGCGGTCCATGACGGTCAACGCACCCGGCAAGTTGTGTTTGCCTGGAGGCGGGATCGAGGCCGGCGAGACGGAGGAGCAGGCGCTCGTCCGCGAAATGCAGGAAGAACTCGCGATTGATGTCACGCCGAATCGTCTGTGCTGGCGAAGCGTCACGCCATGGGGAACCAAATTGGCGTGGTGGTTGGCGGAGTTTCCTGATCACGTGGATCCCGTGCCCAATCCCGAAGAAGTCGCAGAGGTTCACTGGATGACGCCCGCGGACATTTTTTCAGCGCGAGGCGTGTTGCCCAGTCTGCCCGATTTCGTCACCGCATGGCGAAACGGCAAAATCGAGCTGCCGTGGACCGATTCCACTCGCTCGTGAGTGAAAACTCACCTTGTCGGTGGCTGACGTTCTGCTAGGCTACGCGATTCGATCGGGCCCGTGTTGGAGCCCGGTCAGGCTGGCGTTTCGCGAAACCTCGCCTCCCGCACGGGGGTGAATCGATGGCGACCAAGCCGCAATTGAATTTTGCGAGCCGGCCTCTCACGCGTGCGAAACGCATCCCAAAACACTATTTACCGTGAATTCATTCAGGAGAGCGAACTAGGTGGGTACCAAGAAATCTGGCAAAGGACGTCGCAAAGTGGGCCGCAAGAAACGTCGTATGCGAGCCAAGATCCGTCACCGCAAAAAGTGATCTGACTGCGGCTGGGATCTGATCCCAGCAATGCGAACCCACCTTCAATCGCTCCGGTGCCGCCGGACGAATCGTGCGAAACATGTAGGTCCGGTTCCACCGGACGAAGCTGTGCGGCGAAATGTGTAGGTCCGGTTCCACCGGACAAGCTGTGTTGGCTGTGTCCGGTGGAACCGGACCTACGGTTGTTTTCAGCCGGGTTGCGACGGGTTCACTCGCCGTCGCTTTGCAGGCCCAATTCGGCGAGCCAGCGTCGTCCTGTTTTCGGTTGATCGCGAGCTTCGCGTTTTTCGCGTTGAAGGCGTTCCAATTCCTCCTCGAGTTCTTCCGAACGTTTGGCCAGCTCCTGACGTGCGAAACATGTAGGTCCGGTTCCACCGGACAACTGTGCTGGCGGTGTCCGGTGGAACCGGACCTACGGTTGTTTTCAGCCGGAATGGGACGGGGTCACTCGCCGTCGCTTTGCAGCCCCAATTCGGCGAGCCAGCGTCGCCCTGTTTTTGGCTGATCGCGAGCTTCGCGTTTTTCGCGTTGAAGGCGTTCCAGTTCTTCCGAACGTTTGGCCAGCGCCTGAGGTTCTAAACACGTAGGTCCGGTTCCACCGGACGAACTGTGCTGGCTGTGTCCGGTGGAACCGGACCTACGGTTGTTTTCAGCCGGAATGGGACGGGGTCACTCGCCGTCGCTTTGCAGGCCCAATTCGGCGAGCCAGCGTCGCCCTGTTTTTGGCTGATCGCGAGCTTCGCGTTTTTCGCGTTGAAGGCGTTCCAATTCCTCCTCGAGTTCTTCCGAACGTTTGGCCAGCTCCTGACGTTCGCGAGACAATTTGGCTCGTTCGAGCGAGACCTCGATTTCGGCGGATCGGAATTTGTCTTCCCATTCCGATTTCAGTTGAGCGAGTCGCTCGCGTTCGGCAATGACCAGTTCGTCCGAATCGACCATGCCCGCGATTGCGGCGGCGCCAAAGGCGACATGATCGTTGCGCGTGTCTTGGCGGTTCTGCAGCAAGATCTGCAGCTCTTTGATCTCCGCGTTTCGTTCGGAGATGGTCTGCTCGGCTTGTGACAAGCGACCGACCAAATCGTCGATGAACGCGACGGGATTGGATTGCCACGCGGGGTCAATCGTTTCGACCACTTCTTGCGACGATTGCGACAGCGATTCCAGGAACGACTCCGCGTTGAAGTCATCCTGTTCCATCTGTTCGAGGATCCGAGCTTTCCGCTCTTCCCACGACATCGATTCATCGCAGCCTTGCGAGTCGGAAACCACGCCTTGGACACCGCTGGACGCGATCTCAGCCGCGAGGGCGTCGTTTTGGGTTTGCAGCTCGTGCGAATGGTTGCGTTCGGCCTGCAGTTCTTCTTCCAAATGAAGCAGCTTGGCCGTCAGTTGATCAAGTTGATGCAGTGCGTAATCGTTGTGCTCTTGGCCGGCCCACGCGTCCGCTGCTTCAGTGGAGTCATCGTGATCGTCGAAGTTGTGTTGCCCCGGAAGTTCGCACGCACGGTCGTCCGCGGTCAGCCGCGATGCGGGCCATTCGGAGTCGCTGCTTTCTTGCGCGGTGTCCGACAATCCGGACAACATCGACAGGCCATCCAGGCGAAGGTTGAGTCGTCCTTCGAACTCACCCAGGAACGACAGGATCTCTTGCAGTTTTTCGTCGACGCGTTCGTTCGGGGCGTCGTTTGCAGGCTCTGTGACTTTGGGATCGACTGGCGATTCCAAAGCTTCACAACGGATCTCTTCCGTCAGCGATTCTTCCAGCGACACCGGTGTTTCGTCAGCGGACGGTTGATCGGGATCGATGCCCTGGTCGGTGTCTTGGCCGGTCGCGACGGTATGTGGCTCGAGAGCATCTTCTGGCTGCGAGGATGGCAGCGCCGAGACGCACGGATCGGCAGTCTCCGCTTCGGGTTCGTGAATCAGCTCGGTCGTGTTCTCGAGTTGTGAAGATGACATTTCGATTGCGCAGGAGACCTGGTCATCGCAGGCGGGCGACCCTTCGATGTTGGTTGAGCGATCCTCCTGCACCGATTCGTTTACTCGCGACTTGCGGCGCGAATTCGAAGCGGATGAGGAAGGTCGACGTTTTCGTTTCCGGTTATTTCGAGCCATTCGGCTGAAGTTCAATCATTCCAGGGCAAATCGTGTCAGGCATGGCCTGATGGGCGTGATGGACTGTCTGCTATAGTCCTTCGTAGACGCCTCACCGGAAACCTAGACCACAATCATTTGCTGGTCAAAAATTCACGCATCCGATCCCTCCCGCATTCACGAAAAACAAAGTTTTGGCTAAGAAGAAACGGAACCCCCCGGTTGATGACCCTGCGGTCGAGTCCGCCGAAAAGGATTCGTTGCATGCGGACGATGCCGGTACGTCGGAAAATGACGCGGTGGAGTTGGGTGATTTCGAGACCACGCTGGAGGATGTCGAAACGATCGTTCGAAAGCTGGAATCCGGTGCGTTGACGCTGGACGAATCGCTGAAGCAGTACGAAGTCGCCGTGGGCAAAATGCGTCAGTGTTATCAGTTGCTGGATGTCGCCGAACGCAAAATCTCGGTCCTGGCGGGCGTGGATGCGGAAGGTCGCCCGGTGACGCAGCCGCTCGACAACGCGGCCGGCAACGAGTCTCTGCAGCAGAAACAAGCATCTCGTGGGAAACGTCGCGGCGTGGCGGCGAGTGATGCCGGTGACGATTGGGACGAGGGCGTATCGGACTGATGAGCAGCGATGCATTGGGCGAATCCGGCACGGTGGCTGGCGCCGCAGAAGAGTCTTTGAAGCAGTACATGGCTTCGCATCGTCCCGCCGTGGAAGCCGCGTTGGCGGAGGCGTGTGCGGATCAACCGGGCATGCCGACTCGCTTGGCCGAAGCGATTCGTTACGCCGTTTTGGCACCGGGCAAGCGTCTGCGTCCGGTTTTGACGATCATGGCGGCGGAAGCATGCGGCGGTTCGGTCGCGTCCGCGATGCCAGCCGCGGTTTCCGTCGAACTGATTCATGCGTACTCGTTGATCCACGACGATTTGCCGGCGATGGACGACGATGATCTGCGACGAGGCCGTCCGACAACTCACATTGAGTTCGACGAAGCGACCGCGATTTTGGCGGGGGACGCGTTGCAGTCGATGGCGTTCGCTCACTTGCATCGCCATGCGGTGGACGACACTCAGGCCGCGGCATGGATCGGAACACTGGCCACCGCGGCGGGACCCTCCGGATTGGTGGGAGGCCAGGCGGATGACTTGGATGCGGAAAAGCGCACGGTCGATGATTTCGGCGGCCCGGAGGCTGCTCGGACGCATTTGGAAGCCATCCATCATCGAAAGACGGGGGCTCTGTTCACAGCCTGTGCGGCGATGGGTGCAATTTCCGCCGGAGCCGACCAGCGTGCCGTTTCGGCCTTGACCAATTACGCTAGAGCGTTTGGACTCGCGTTTCAAATCACGGATGACTTGCTCGATTGCACCTCCACCGACGAACAGCTTGGCAAGCGAACGGGCAAGGACGATGGACGGGGCAAATTGACCTATCCCGGTTTGATGGGGCTGGATCGGGCGCGAGCCCACGCCGAGGCCATGATTCGCACGGCACACGAATCGCTCGAGTTGTTTGGAACAACCGGCCAGCGGTTAAGAAACTTGGCGGACTTTGTTTTGGAGCGTACGAATTGACTGATCAAAAACACCCTTTGCTGGCCGGCCTGCAGGATGCGACCCCCTTGGCCAATTGGTCTTCTGCGCAGCTGAACGATGCCGCCGTTGAAATTCGCGACGTGCTGTGCAACTTGCTGGCAACCCGCACGGCTCACTTCGCATCCAACTTGGGTGTGGTTGAATTGTGCTTGGCGCTTCACAGCGAGTTTGATTTTCGTACCGACCGCTTGATTTGGGACACCGGCCACCAAGTTTACCCGCACAAGTTGGTGACGGGCCGCTACGACCGATTCGAAACCATCCGCACCGCTGGCGGATTGATGGGTTACCCCAACCCGCACGAAAGCGTTTACGACTTGTTCATGACGGGCCACGCGGGTTGCAGTGTCAGCACCGCGGTTGGGCTGCGCAGTGGCGATGTCTTGATGGATCAGAAGGATCGTCGAACGGTCGCCGTGATTGGCGACGGTGCCTTCCCGTGTGGAGTTGTCTTTGAGGCGCTGAACAACGCCGGCGAGTTGGGCGACGACCTGACGATCGTGTTGAACGATAACAAAATGTCGATCTGTCATCGCACAGGATCAGTGGCTCAGTATCTGGATCGCTTGCGAGGCAATCCGTTCTACACCGGGCTGAAACACGAAGTCACGAAGTTGCTCGACCGAGTCCCCATGTTCGGGGATCCGGCTGAACGACTGCTGGCGCAAATGAAAGAAGGTGTGAAAGCGGGCTTGCTCGGCGGAATGCTGTTCGAGGAATTGGGCATTCGCTACATCGGTCCCATCGATGGTCACGACATCGCGTTGATGCAGAAGTATCTGCGTCTATGCAAAGAGACCCCCGGCCCGGTGTTGTTGCACGTGGTGACTGAAAAAGGACACGGTTACAAACCGGCCGCGGAAGACCCCGTGTTCTTCCACACGCCGCCGGCGTTCGAAGATCGTGGCGGCACACCGGTGACTCGTCGCAGCGAAGGCTGCCCGCCCTACACCACTCACGCTCGCGATGCGATTGGCAAGGCGATGGAGCGTGATTCGCGAGTCACGGTCATCACCGCGGCGATGTGCCAAGGAAACAAGCTCGAACCCGTTCGCGAAAAGTTTCCTGAACGGTTCTTCGACGTTGGGATTTGCGAATCGCACGCGGTCGCTTTCGCGGCGGGCCAGTGCAAAACCGGCATGCGTCCGATCGTGGATATTTACAGCACTTTCCTGCAACGCAGCTACGACCAGATCTTCCAAGAAGTCGCTCTGCAAGATTTACCGGTCGTGTTCATGATGGACCGAGCGGGGCTGACGGCGCCTGATGGTCCGACGCACCATGGTGTGTACGACATCGGATACATGCGTTTGTTCCCCAACATGGTCATGATGGCACCCGGATACGCCCAAGAGCTGCCGATGATGCTCGACAAAGCGTTGACGCTGGATCATCCCGCCGGGATCCGTTATCCGAAAGCCTCTGCTCTCGAAGCGTCGCACACACCTGCACCGATCGAAGTCGGAAAAGCCGAATGGATTCGCGAAGGCACCGACGGGACGATCGTGGCATATGGAGCGATGCTCGAACAAGCCATCGCCGCGGCCGAGCAGTTGTCGGGCGAATTGGACATGGGCGTTGTGAACGCTCGTTTTGTCAAACCGATCGATGCCGAGATGGTTGCCAAGTCACTCGAAGACGGTCGCTTTGTGGTGACTTTGGAAGAAGGCACCGTGGTCGGCGGGTTCGGTTCGGCGTTCCTTGAGTCCGCTGTCGATCAACGATTGGACACTCGCGCGATTCACCGCTTGGCTTTGCCGGACGAGTTTGTCTTGCACGGCGACCGTTCGCAGTTGCTGGACGAGAGTCAGCTTTCTTCCAATAAAATTGCCCAAGTTTGCCGAGAGGCGGCTTCGGAGATTGGTTCCCAGGTTGGTGTATGACCTCTTCCCGCGGTGAAGTTCCGGATTGGTGCGGTTGTGATCGACCGCCACGGATCGTTGTGTTGGGTGCACCTGACAAAAACAACGTCTCGTCGGCGTGGAAGCGATTGCGACCAACGATCCAATCGCATGCGGAACTGATCGCGGCGGACTTTGAGTTCACTTACGACTTCGAAGGCCAAGACATCGATTTGGTCATCGTGATTGGCGGCGATGGATCGATCCTGCAATCGGCTCGTCAGATGGGAACCAACCAAATTCCCGTGTTGGGGATCAACTGCGGGCGTTTGGGGTTCTTGGCGGCTTTGTCGCCCGAGGATTTCCTCGATGCTTGGCCCAAAGTCTGCTCGGGTGATTTTGACATCATTCATCACCTGATGTTGGAGGTCCAACTCGTTCGCGGTGACCAAGTGATCGCCCAATCGATGGCGTTGAACGAGGCCGCGATTTTGAACGGGCCTCCGTTCTCGATTCTGGACATCGATTTGTTCGCCGACGATGAATTGGCGACCCAGTATCGATGCGATGGTTTGATTGTGGCAACTCCCGTTGGATCCACCGCTCACAACCTGTCCGCCGGCGGTCCGATTTTACGTCGCCAGTTGCAAGCGATTGTGATTTCGCCGATCAGTCCTCACACGTTGACCTACCGACCACTAGTGGATTCGGCCGACACGCGATTGGAATTGGCGGTTACCGAACCCAATGAGTCAACCAGCATCGTGGTTGATGGTCGTATTCTAGGAAAGCTCGAGTCAGGAGACCGCGTCCGTGTGCACCGCGCAACCGTGGCGTTTGAAATGATGCGTGTACCAGGCCAGAACGATTATCGAACTCTGCGTGAGAAGCTCGGTTGGTCGGGGCGTTTGGCGCTGCGTCAGCATTGATCACCGCTGAGTAAGGTTCGCGTTGTCGATGATCGAAATTGTGTGGCAGACCGAAGCTTGCCTGGTCGCCAATAAGCCCGCAGGTTTGTCGACCACGTCGCCTCCGGGAACGGATAGTCTCGAGTCTTGCTTGCGCGAACAGCTTCGTGTCGCGAAGGAACCGTGCGACTATCTCACCGCCGTGCACCGGTTGGATCGCCCCGTCTCGGGATTGGTCTTGCTGGCTCGTCGCAAGAAGGCGGCGCGGTTACTCAGCGAACAGTTCCGTGTTCGTTCTGTACGGAAACTGTATGTTGCCGAAGTCGTCGGTGACGCGAGAAGTGTTTGTGATCCTGGGGTTTGGACTGACTACTTGGCCAAGGTGCCGGAACAGGCTCGTGGCGAGGTGGTGTCGGAGCAACATCCGAACGCGAAGCACGCTGAAACGCGGGTGAGTTGCCTGAGTTTCGACTCGGAACGCAACGTTTCGCGGTTAGAACTGCGTCCCGTGACGGGTCGGATGCATCAATTGAGAATCCAATGTGCCCATCGGGGGAACGCCATGGTCGGCGATTCGTTGTATGGCGAAGAGGCTCCGGATGAGTCGCAGGCAAACTCCGAGAACCCACTGCATCTCGTTTCGGCAAAGCTCGAATTTCGAGACCCAACCAACGGTCGAGCCATAACGGTTGAGCTACCAACGCTCCCGTTTTAACGCACGCATTGTGACTTCAATCCAAGCGGAATGGCGCGAGCCATCCGGTGCGAGCTACCCCCGTTCGAACGCGATTCCGGCAATCCGTCCCAACCCTGACCTCATTCTCGCCAGTCCACCGCTCACTGGTTAGGGACGGCAAATCTCAATGGGTTCAGTTGCAAATTCGGATTCGCTTTCCGCAATTGGTTCAATCCTGTTTCCGTGATCCCCGTGCGTTGCACGTCCAACGTTTTTAACTTGGGCATCGCTATCAGACTCGGGACCAACGCATCTGTCACTTCGCTGCCGCTCAACCACAGTGTGGTGATCGATTGCGGCAACGCATCACCGATCGCATCGTCAACGTGAGTGAAGCTTAGGTCGAGTTCTCGCATCTCGGTCGTACCACGTAGCAGTTCCCCGACCTGCGAAGTCACTCCGGTCGCCTCCAGACTCAACTGATCCATCACGACCGTGTCGGAAATCAAACGTCGAACGTCTGCATCACCAACGGGCAAACGTGAAAGGTCGCACCATGTCAAACCCGACAAGGATGGCTGGTGCGCCAACCCTGACTGACTAATCTCGCATCCCGCCAGACACAAGGTTCCGATGGCACCGTCGATTGGGTTCGAAAGTAGGTGAGCGTCATCGACTCGCAGCGAACGCTGGACCTGTGCCGGGGAGCAAACTTCTTCGCTGAAACGTCGGATCATTGCGTCCGTTTCCGAAGACGCGTCCAAACGGTTTGAATAAAGATCAACAAGGTATTTCAGTAAATCACGTCTCGCGTCCGTCCCGGCAACGTCCATCAAATGATGGGTGTGCAAACTGGATTGCGAGTACCAACGTGAGAGATCTGGTTGGGATTGGATTTTGTTTCGCGTCCCACGCAATTCTTCCAGCGTCGCGATTGGAACACCCGCGATCAACGCTTGGTAGCGAGCCAATTGCAATCGCGGCGATTCCCATCCGCCGACGAAGGCCAAGCCATCTGCGTAACGCAGCGATTCCATGTAACCCGCGATACCCTCGATCAACCAAAAATCCTTCGTGGTCGCCGTCGGCAATGCGAGATTGCTGTTTGGACGCCGCCGAGTCGCATGTGCGGAGGCTTCGGTGAACAGTTGGTGACAGACCTCATGGTGCAACGTTGCTAGATCGCGAGCGGGAAAGAAGAACGACATTCGTTGTGTGTCGCTGTAGAAACCGGTGGACGCGGCGACGGCTGCGGCGTCGGTCTCTTGAAAGGCGTTCTGAATGGTCGCACGATATTGATTGGCATCGGCCAATAAGACCACTCGATGGCGTCCGCGTGATTTCAACCGAGTGCGAGGCGACAACGTTGCCAAATGTTCGGACGCGGTGGTGGTGTCCAGATTCCAGTCCTTGGCGAGCAAAGCGATCTGGTCGCGGCCTTCCCAAACGGGAAAGAAAACTTGCGTCCACACCCAATACTCTCGCTCGAGGGCTTCGGCGACACGTTTGGATTCGAGGTCGCTAGCTCGGCTGAGGATTTCGAAATGATCCGTCTGCCAAACGCGAAATGATCCGGGCCGCCAGTCGAGAAGGTTGGGCGCGACACGGCCTCGTCGCTGCGTGATCATGACATCCGCGTCAGCGGGCAAGCCAAACAATCCACGAATTCGCGAGTCCGACGGCGATTCGCGGTGTGCTCGCCAAAGTTCGATGTAGGCGTTCCAGATTTGATCGGCTGCGTTGGGCGAACCGGAACGAGCCGCTACATTCGCCGTTTTACGAGATGGCTTGCCCGATGCGTCGACCAGCGGCGAAAGTGTCTTGGGGTCAGTCGCGGCAGGCAGTGGAATGAAAGCCGTCGTGCGATCGATTTTGTCCCACTCCGGTTTCGTTTCCAACGCTTCCTCAGCAAAGGACCGAGAGGCGGAACCGAACAAAACGGAGAAAAACGAGAACGCGATCAGGTATAGTATGCCACTTGCTCGTTTCGACGATGCGACTCCCTCCCCCAACCCCCACCTATCAAACCGGTTCTTGCTCACCATGCGAAACGATTCGACTTCGTTCACTCGTGCGTTCTCTGTTCCGCGGCCCCACCGCGAACAGTTTTTGGATTGCTTTGCCTGGGCCATCATGGCGTTGGGTTTCATAGCGGTTTCAGTCCTTGGTCAGGCGTCGAGCCAAGCAACGGAACGGAATGTTTTGTTCATTATCACGGATGACGAGAGTCCGACGCTGGGATGCTACGGCGACCAGGCGGCCGTGACGCCAGCCATCGATGCGATCGCAGCCGACGGGATGGTGTTCCGAAACGCTTTCGCCACCACCGCTTCATGCAGTGCCAGCCGCAGCGTGGTGATGAGCGGGTTGCACAACCATCGTAACGGACAGTTTGGACACCAGCACCACTACCACAAATTTGGATCGTTCAACGATGTCGCCGCTTTGTCACTGCCTCGCGTGATGGCCAACGAAGGCTATCGCACCGGCCACATTGGCAAGTATCACGTGGCACCGGAAAGTGTTTATCACTACGAGACTTACTTGAAAGCCAACTCACGCAGCGCGGTCGAAATGGCCAACGCCGCGAAAGATTTTCTGACGAACACCGAGGACGATCGTCCATTTCTATTGTACTTCGGGACTTCTGATCCGCACCGTGGTGGCGGAGTGGACAAGACATCCGATTTGGAGCTCAAGCCAGACTTGTTCGGCAACAAGCCTCGAAAAGGGGCTTACCCCGGCGTGGACGAAGTGTTTTTCAAACCGGAGGACGTGGTCGTTCCTGATTTCCTGCCGGACACCCCAGAAACGCGAGCCGAGCTAGCTCAGTACTACCAATCGTGTGCCCGGGTGGATCAGGGCGTCGCTCGATTGGTCGAGATACTGAAAGAAGCGGATCTTTACGACAAAACCATGATCATCTTCACCAGCGATCATGGGATGGCATTTGCTGGCGGTAAAACGACGGTCTACGAAGGCGGATTGCGGGTCCCGATGGTCGTGCGTGATCCCTATCAATCGAAACGAGGCGTCGAAAGCGACTCGATGATCAGTCACATCGATCTGACGCCGACGATGTTGGACTTTGCCGGTGGTTTGAACAAGGAAACGAACGCGCCCAAGAAACTGGTGCCGGCTCGCAAACTACGCAATGAAATGGGCGTGTCACCACAAGACAACCACAATGGGAACGAGCCTTTTGACCACTACCATGGTCGTAGCTGGATGGATGTTCTCGCGGATCCGGACAAGCCTCATCACGACGAGATCTTCGCCTCGCACACCTTCCACGAGATCCAGATGTACTATCCGATGCGAGTCATTCGTGATGGGAAGTACAAGCTGATCTGGAACATCGCTCACGCGTTGGACTATCCGTTTGCGAGCGATTTGTGGGCCGCGAGTTCCTGGCAGGCTCAACTGGCAAAGGGTTTGGACGCGCCGTACGGTCAGCGAACGGTTGGCAAGTACATTCATCGCCCCGAGTTTGAGCTTTATGACATCGAGGCCGATCCCAACGAGTCCACCAATCTGGCGATCAGCAGCAGTCACACGGAAGTCTTGAAGGCTTACCAAGCCAAGCTGAAGGCCATGCAGAAAAAGTATGATGACCCGTGGATCATGAAGTGGGACTACGAGTGAGTCTCTGACAGCATCTCGACCACACTTTACGGGGTGACTTGAAATGCTTGCCCCGAATAGCAATTTCGTAGCGCTGCGAAGCGCTACAGATGTAGTGGCAGAAACCGTTTGGTTTCGTCATCGGCTTTTGCCTTGGGAGGATCAATCCAAGGCACGCGCTGGTCTTCATCGAGGTAGCTGGAAATCTTGGCTCGCGTTGCTTTGACGAGCGCGGCCAGGATGTCTCGTTCGCTGGCACCTTCCGTTTCCAACCCGTCCAAATTCGCGACGCGTCCGCAAAGACGGCCGGCTTCGTTTCGGCGGATGTAGACGACACAACCAAACGCGGGTTGGTCACCACTGGTAGTCGGCAGCGAAGTCATGCGGATCCTTCTTGTAAGTTCACGCGACGGCCCTCGAGCAAGCTGACTCGGGCGGCTTTCAAAACGGCGGCTGCGTGAAAGGCGTCTTCCAAACCGCTGAGGTTTCGCACCAAGCTGGTAACCGCGCGGTGGAATTGGCCCAACATCTTTTCACCGACGGGTGATTCGCCTTCGAGGAACTCTTGGTGCCGACCCGCGTCGTCAAACCAAACCAGCGTGCCCGGCAGATCGATGAACGCCACACCATTTTGGCAACAAACCTGCATCGCCGCGGGCGGTCGAAAGCCGATGGCCTCCTGCCACTGGGCGGGAATGTAGCTGCCGCAACTGACTTGTGCGGTCACTGGTTGAACAGCCTGTTCCTTCCCGTCACCGTTGGTGGTGTTGGAGGATCCCGAAGGCCCACCGGCTGTGAAGGGATGTATGCTGCCGCGACCGGGGGTGGAGTCTTCGAACCGCATGCTGAGTGCCTGATAGTCGGCGGCTTCCTCCGCGGAGTGGTTGGCCGACATGACGCTGACTGGACGCCCGCCGACCACATAGCAACACCAATCGATCAGTTGCATCAGTTCGGTGCGAGTCATCCGAGCCCGGATCTCTTCCGGATCGACACGGGAGTCGTCGCCGAGTTTGCCTTCCACACCACGACGAGTGATTTGGTCACGACGTCGAACCGGTGCATCTTCCAAACACAATCGTTTGTGGCAAAAGATCAAACGCGGAGGCCCCAGGTGAGTGGCGATCAGCTCTTTCAACCGCAAGGTCGCCGGAGCGAAACGTCGCGGCAAGCCGGCCATGAAAGCCACGCCGGAATCTTCGACGCACTGCATGAAATCACGATCGCGGACCGGGTCGAAATCCAGATCACTGGCCCAGTACACCGCTTTTCCGGCTCGACAGGCGGCCGTGGCGGGCAGGAACCGAAGCCATGAATTTTCAAGCACCAAGACGGCGTCGATGTCATCGCGAGTCACCAAGGCTTGGTAGCCATCGACCGGGTCAGCTTGGAACTCCGATACCGCAGACTCGGCCAATTTCGACACGTTGCAGTAGATGGCCCGAACGTCGAATCGATCGCCCAACATTCTCAATGCCGGTCGATGCATCGTCTGCCATTGATCGCCTAGACCGATCAATCCGATTCGTAGTTTCACTCGAGTTCCTTTCGCAGCCAGACCTGAATCGTCGAATCATCTTGAATTCGACGCGTCGCCTAATCTAGCAGATTCGCGTCTGCAAATCATGCCACCGTCGGCACTTCCGATGCAGATGCGTCTTTCGAGATTGACTCCAATGCCCAGACGACATCAGCCGAAGTTGTGTGATGGGTCGGCTTTGCGGGTTAGGTGGACCATCCCGTCCGTAGGTGTCACCGAATGGCATCAACACTTGGCGAGCTGATCTTGGATGAGATCGATCGCGTTCCGATTTGCAAGTTTCTGGGCGACCGAAGCTCGCAACGCATCGAGGAAAGCTGCTCAGTACTCATGGAACCAAGAGCAAGCAACCAAACGGCAAACAAGCAATCAAGCACAAAAAACGGACGGTGGTTCAAAGGAGCCACCGTCCGCTCTGGAGATCCGTTTTACAACGGCAATCAATATCGCAGGATCAGGTCCAAAGTGACGCGATCTTCGATCACGTCTTTGAATTCCGTCAGCGGGAATTCGTAGGCC
This sequence comes from Rhodopirellula halodulae, assembly GCF_020966775.1. Taxonomy (NCBI): domain Bacteria; kingdom Pseudomonadati; phylum Planctomycetota; class Planctomycetia; order Pirellulales; family Pirellulaceae; genus Rhodopirellula; species Rhodopirellula halodulae. The sequence continues at coordinate 251,665 of NZ_JAJKFV010000009.1, forward strand.
ACACCGGCTTCCACGTTTCGGTTCGGCTTGTACTTCATCCCAACGTTGTGCGTGACCAAGTCATTGCCTTCGACGTTGGTTGAACCCAAGTTGATCAGGTCTTGTCCCGAGACACCCAGGGCGGCACCGACTTCAGCTTCGTCGACCCAGTGCCACCACGAGTTTTCGGTGAACAGATAGACGCGGTCGGTCAGTTTGACATCGAAGTGGTTGTTCCAGTGAACCGTGGTGCTTTGGACCGACTGATCCACGGGCAGTTGCCAACCGAACGAAGTCAGCAGGTGAGCGTTACCGCCCCACAAACGTTGTCCACCGGATGCGAAGAAGTGAAATTCGCCATCCCCGACGGCTTGAGCGGCTTGCTCGCTGCCCAGAGGAATTTCGTAGGTCAGACCACCGGACACCAGCGTGCCTGTTTGCGTGTTGCGGATGAAGTTGTATTTCAAACCGGCCGAGACATCCGCCCAGCCGGAGTCCAGGACCAAGGTATCCAGCGCGCCTTCACTGTTGTCCAGGATGTACCCGTCTTTCACCGCGATCAGGCTCAACCGTTCGGTCAACGCAATGCGGAACTGCAAGGCAAACAATTGAACCGAGCCACCGGCCGGAATGTTTCCAGGTCCCAGCGTGTTGGGGAACTGGTGCGTGACAAAGATCGGACGCAGTTCCGTCAGGTTGCGTGGGTCCTCGAAGTGGACGAAGTCGATCATCGGGCTGATGAAGTCATCGAAGCAATGGTCGCTTTGACGCAAGCAGTCTTTTAACGAAAGCAAACAACTGCAGGCCTTGCACCCGCTGCAGCCGAGGCCGTCGCAACCGCGATCGCATCCCGAGTCGCAAACACCCTCGCAACCAGAGGTGTCGCAGCACCAATCATCACAGGTGTTTTCATCGCAAGAGAAAACGCCCATCGGATCGCAGCATGCTCCGTGTCCGGCGGACGCGGCGGGCGAGGCCACGATGCCTCCCATCAACATCGCCAACGATGCCAATCCACAAGTCTTTACAAAACGCCAATTGAAACGGCCTGAATTCACCATGCACCTCCTGTGTTGATGGCAAGCCAACTTGATCCGCTCCATTGCTGACCCATCACGGTTCTTGCCTGTCACGTGATGCCATTTCGTCACCAAGTTCGCGGCCAACGCAGGGAACGCGAACAACTCAATCAATCCGTGCGAGTCCATAAACTTTCGCGGACCGAAACAGTTTCCGGTTAAAAGTGTGCAAGGATGGCACAGGTTCAAGTCGATTGGCCCGTCAACGTGCGTTGACGGACCAGCCGGTAGCGGGTCACGTGTTACAATGACCATGTTGAGAATTGAACGGTTTCAATAATCACCGCCAAGACAAGTCGCGATGATCAGCACGACCGGCAGGCCTTACCGTCGGGCAGTCTGCTGATGCGTTCGTTGACGTGACAACCTGGCCGCCGCTTTCCACCTCCAACGATGGATGGCGTCATCGCAGTCGCCAACGGCCGCAGCGCGGCCTTCCTTGCCAACTGTTCAGGACAACCAAGTTCGATTCACCCGAGAGCGAGATAGGAATGGTAGACGCGGCGGACAATCTTTCGATTGCGGCAATGGATCCGGAACAATTGCCGATCCCTCAGCACCAACTTCACGATTGGCCACACTTCGTTGGGCTCTACGCGGGAGAACACGTTGCCGCCACCGAGTTCGTCATCGGTGCCACCTTCGTGGCCATGGGAGCTTCCACGAAGGACATTTTGATCGGTTTGCTGATTGGGAACTTTCTCGCGATTCTCAGTTGGACATTGATCACCACGCCGATCGCCGTTCAGACTCGACTCAGTCTTTATACCTATCTCGAGAAGATTGCCGGTGATTCGATGACTCGCCTGTACAACTGGGCGAATGTGTTGATCTTCACTGTGATCTCGGCGGCGATGATCACGGTCTCGTGCACCGCCGTGCGATTGCTCTTCAATATCCCGGCCCAGTTGCAGTGGTACCCAACGGACCTGCCTTTCGTTGCCGTCGTGTTGGCCGTCGGAATGATTGTGGTGCTGATTGCGATGTATGGCTTCAATGCCGTCGCCGAATTTTCAGGCCTCTGCGGCCCATGGTTGGTGGTGATGTTTGTTAGCGGAGCGTTCGTGCTCTACCCCGCGCTCGCCGAATCGGTGCTCGGGCGAACGACACTTGAAGGTTGGGCAGACTTCCTGGCGATCGGTGACCACTCGATTTGGACTGGCCTCAACAGCGAGGGCAAACCTGGGATTGGATTGTGGGAAGTTGCCGGATTTGCCTGGGCCGCCAACACCATCACACACTTCGGACTGATCGACATGGCTTTGTTGCGATACGCCAAACGAACGGTCTACGGATTGTGCACCAGCGCGGGCATGTTGTTCGGCCACTACATCGCTTGGATCGCGTCAGGGATCATGGGGGCGGGGGCGGCCGTATTGCTGAAGACGAGCATCGTTGAATTGGATCCCGGTGACGTAGCTTTTCGAGCTTTGGGAATGTCTGGCTACGTGATCGTCATCGTCGCGGGATGGACGACGGCCAACGCGAATTTGTATCGCGCTGGTTTGGCCGCTCAAGCAATCTTTCATGATCGTTCGCGAAAGAAGGTCACCTTTGTCGTTGGGTGTGTGACCGTCGCGGTCGCGTGTTTCCCCTTCGTTTTTCGTCAGATTTTGCCTTTGCTGACCTACGCAGGTTTGATCGTCGTGCCTGTGGGGGCGATCGTGTTCGCCGAGCACGTTGTTTTTCCACGCATTGGATTCACACGCTATTGGGCGCGGTATCGGAATCTGCCACACAGCGTTCCTGCGATTGCGTCGTGGATCGTCGGTTTGGCGTTTGGATTTGGGCTGAATGCGATGAATCTGCTTTCGTTTTACTACCTGTTCCTGCCGACTTGGTTGGTGACCATCGTCGTTTATACGCTCTTGGCCAAGAGTTACGGCGCTGCGGAGTCCTATCCTGAGCAGGAGGCCAAAGAGGCACGCCTGCAGTCGGCCATCAAACAATTTCAGCACGAACAAGCGATATCAGAAGGCGAACCGATGAAGGATGTTCGCACAAAAACCAAGGTGTTTCGCTGGATATCGCGGGTCAGTCTGATTCTAATCCTGGTACTCGCTTCGCGTGTTTTGTTACAGAGTCCCGATGTGCCGACGTATGAGGCAAACCGAGACATCTTCTACACTTGGGCATTCGTGCTGACCCTGACGTACTTCGGGTTTGCCTATTGGGTTTTGAATCGTCTCAAGTCGCTCAACTTGCAAACTGCTCATTGACTCTTTGGCTGGAGCTTTCATGCCGAATCATTCTGAATCCCCGAAGGCCGCCTCGTCGTCGATCTCGTTGAATCAAGCCAATCTGTCGCGTTTGAGTCCGGATTTGAATCCACCGACCTATGACCGAAAAGCATTGAAGCCGCGAATTGTGCATGTGGGGGTGGGCGGTTTTCATCGCTCGCACGAAGCGTTCTATACCGACGAGCTTCTTCGACAAAATCCCTCGTGCGATTGGGGGATTTGTGGAGTGGGACTGCGCGAGGCGGATACTCGAATCGCTGAGGTGCTGAAACGCCAGGACCACTTGTACACTTTGATTGTGCGTCATCCCGATGGCAAGGTCGAAAGTCAGGTCATTGGTTCCATCATGGGATTCTTGCAAGGATGGACGGATCCCGAGGCGGTGATCAATCAGATGGCCGATCCAGTGACGGAGATTGTTTCGTTGACGATCACCGAAGGCGGCTACAACGTGGACACTGCGACAGGAGAATTCAATTGGAACAACCCGGATGCGGTACACGATCTCGAACATCCGCAAACACCCAAGTTGGTGTTCGGGTTCCTGACGGCGGCGTTACAGCAACGGCGAGCGAAAAATTTGCCAGCGTTCACGATCCAGTCTTGCGACAATATTCAGCACAACGGCAATCTGACACGGAAGATGCTGCTGGCCTTCGCAGAACGCCAAGACCCGGAGTTGGCGAATTGGATTGATGCGCAGGTGGCCTTTCCCAATGCGATGGTCGATCGAATCACGCCTGTGACAACGGCAGCGGACAGCGACCACTTACTCGAACGGTACGGGGTGGTGGATGAGTGGCCAGTGACCTGCGAGCCGTTTTGCCAGTGGGTGATTGAAGATCAATTTTCGTCCGGACGACCGGCTTGGGAAGCAGCAGGAACGCAGTTTGTCCCCGACGTCACACCGTATGAAAAAATGAAACTGCGTCTGCTGAACGCGGGACATTCGGTGCTCGGACTGCTCGGCTCGCTGCGTGGTTTTGGCACCATCGACGAGGCGGTCAACGACTCGTTGTTTGCAGAGTATCTGCGAGGCTTCATGGATATCGAAGCCACACCGACACTCGACCGCGTCGAAGGTATTGATCTTTCAGGGTACAAGAGCACGTTGATCGAGCGATTTGGGAACCCTAACATCAAAGATCGTTTGTCGCGAATCTGTTTGGAAAGCTCTGCCAAATTACCCGTCTTCTTGATTCCCACGCTCCGTGACAACCTGGATAGCGGCGGATCAATAAAGTTTGCAACGTTGGTTCTCGTGGCTTGGTGCTATTACAGCGACCACCAAACCGACTTGGAGGGAAATGGCCTCGAAATCATTGATGGTTTGAAAGAGCCGCTGCACCGTGCGGCTGCGGGAACCAGGCAAGAGCCGTTGTCGTTCCTGGACGTCAAGCCAGTGTTCGGTGATCTGGCATGCAATGATCGCTTCACTGCTCAGTACATCACCATGGTTGAAGCGTTGTACGAAACGAATGACATTGCTTCGTTGATGAAGACGGTGATTGCGGACGCCGGTTTGTAGACGCAGACGTCATGACCTGACTCCGTTAGAGGACAGGCTGGTGCGGGTGAAGTTTGCGGCGTTTGCGTCTGTGGCTCTGTCGATCAAACTATGTCCGATCTTTCGATTGAACTCGTTCGCCTATGGGTTGCAATCGCCAGATACGACCAGAAGTGACGTCCGCAAGACCGTGATCTATCTGGCGTGGCGCGAACGACCTCTTTTCTGAAATCTTTGACAGCTTAGGAATGACCCATGCAGAAACTTGTCGACGGCATCCATAAATTTCAACGCGAATCGTTCAGCCGTGATCAGAAGCTGTTTGAAACGTTGGCGGAAGGTCAAAACCCGTTGGCTCTGTTCATCACATGTTCGGATTCGCGGATCGACCCGAGTCGGTTGACCCAGACGAATCCGGGGGAGTTGTTCATTCTGCGGACGGCGGGAAACATCGTTCCTCCCTACGGCAGCGTCTTTGCCGGGGAAGCGGCCACGATTGAGTACGCCGTCAGTGCGTTGCAAATCAAAGACATCATCATCTGCGGGCATTCCCACTGCGGTGCGATGGGCGGACTGCTGAACTTGGCCGCGGTCGAGAAGATGCCAGCGGTGAAGCAGTATCTGCAGCACGCGGAAGCGACTCGCCGAATCGTGGAGGAGAACTACGAGCACCTGACGGACCCGATCAAGCGTCTGACGCTGACGGTCGAGGAGAACGTGCTGGTCCAGTTGGAAAGCCTAAAAACTCATCCGTCGGTGGCCGCCGCGATCGGACGCGGCGACTTGAAGTTGCATGGATGGGTTTACAAGTTCGAAACGGGAGAAGTCTTCGGTTTCAACCCAGACAAAAATGCGTTCTTGCCGCTCGAAGACGTGTCCCCCCAAGCCAGCACACCCGACCGAACGCTACCTCAAATCTGAAGTAGCCATCACACTCCGTGTGATGCAGCGTTATTAAATCCATCACACGGAGTGTGATGACTACTTTGCATGGTGTGATCCACTCGGAGGTGTACCGTGAACGAGCTTCACTACTTCGATCGTGAGCAAGACTACGAAGTGGTGAATCGGAAGCTCCCACATTGGTCGCAACCGGGGACCGTTTGTTTAATCACTTTTCGAACCGCGGACTCGATGCCGCGACACGTGATCGAGCGATGGCAAACCGAACGTCTCGCGTGGTTGGAAGACCACGGGATCGATTCGTTGATCGTGGACTGGCGGCAGCGTTTGCGTGACCTGCCGACCTCAGAGCAACAAGACTTCTACCGAACGTTTTCAACGCGTTGGCATTCCGAGTTAGATCAGTCGCATGGCCGGTGCGAGTTGCGTAATCCCGCCCACGCGAAAATCGTTGGCGACAGTTTGCTGCATCGTAATGGTGATGACTATTACCTGAGCGACTTTGTGGTGATGCCGAACCACGTGCATCTCCTGGCCGCGTTTGCGACCGGCACCGGAATGCTGAAACAGTGCGAATCGTGGAAGCGTTGGACCGCCAGAAAGATCAACGAGTCGTTGGGACGTCGGGGACGGTTCTGGCAGCAAGATGGTTTTGATCATCTGGTACGAAGTGAGGAGCAGTTCCAGCACTTCCGACGCTACATCGCGATGAATCCCACAAACGCTGGCCTGAAGGAAGGTGAGTTCCTTCATTGGTCGAGCCAGGCATAAAAGTAGCCATCACACTCCGTGTGATGCCGCAGTCTTGAATCCATCACACGGAGTGTGATGACTGCATATTCACTTCTGCAGCGCACGAAAAAAGCCGAGTCGGAAACGCGTCATTCCTCTCGGCTTTCGATGACTTGTCGTCAAGCTACCCCGCTAGGGAAGCTGAATAACTCGGAAAATACGTGTTTTACGGGGTTTTTCGAATTTCTGATTGGACTGAATTGGACTCTTTTGGACTCGTTTAGACAAATTGTAGATAAGGTTATCTACACGTCCAGGCAGTGCAGAACGATGAACAAATCGCCGCCAATCTGATCGCAACCAATCGGTTTCCAGTCCCCTCCTCTGAACCGGTATTTCTGTGTCTCCAGCTCAGGCGGAATGTCGTAGATATTGAAGGAATAGACGTTGTCCTGGTTGACTACTCCGAGGGCACAGTAGCGGTTGCCGTCTTGGTCAAAACACTCCGTTCGAACCCACGGTCCAAAAGCTGAAACGCGACCTGGGCGGACCCAGCGGTCCAGTATCTCACTCATTTCGTCGGACACTTCTTCCGCAAACTCGCGAACGATTGGCACGTTTTCAACTGCTTCGCATTTTCGCTTTTCGTAAGCAATATCTTCTTTCGACTTGAAGAAATTCAGCATCCACATCTCCCAAAGGGTTTCCAAAAAGCCAGCCCGCAACATAGCGCGTTTTGGAAATCGGTCAACGAAATCCTGACCCGGAATTTAGTTGAACCCCTCTTCTCCAAAGGTATCCCTTACCCATGTCTCCCAGACAACGCATCAAACACCTCGCGTGGTCCCACAAATTGACCGTGCCCGAGTGTGCCGTCCCTGAAGAAACCGCATCTGGCGGTGTCGCCCTACGTGGCCGCAAATCCAACGCTGTCTATCTCGTCCGTCCGACGAGAAGTGGCCTACGCGTCGCCATCGAGCATGTCTCGCGATGTGAGGCACGTTCGTAAAATGTCCGATATCACGCAGAAACTAGGCTTCGATGTCGCGGATGGCGTGGCAGCGTTGGGGAAACTCGACCAAGCGATCAAGCAACACACCGGAACGCTGAATAGTCTTCAGGGTGCGTACAAGAACCTGAACACCGGCACCCAGATCAATCAGCAACTCCAGAGTGTCGGCAAGCAAAGCCAAGTTGCCGCGACCCAAGTCGAAAAAGCAACGAAGCGAATCAACAGTTCATTCCAAGGAGTCAGTCTCGACAACAAGTCAATCGGGACACTCGTCAATCGAGTACTTGTCACGCAAGCGGTCGTCTCGCAGTTTGCGAACGTCCGGAACTCTCTTTCGGAGTCGACCGCTGAAGCCGTCAACTTTCAGCAGTCGCTTGCTGAGATCCAAACCATCTCGAAGCCGCTCAGGGGCAACACAGACGAGCTTGCAAGCCGTGTGCGGGCCTTGAGTGACGAGTTCAACACTCCTCTCGAAGATGTGAACGCGGGCCTCTACGAGACAATCTCGAACCAAGTTGAAGGGACTGCGAACCAGTTCAACTTGCTGACGGAAGCCCAACGTTTGGGTCGCGTCGGCAATGCATCAACTGAAGACTCGATCAACATCCTGACTGCCACGCTGAACGGTTTCGGTCGGAAAATGTCGGAAGTGGACGAGTTGTCCGCAAACTGGTTCCGGACAGTCGACCTTGGCCGTTTGCAAGTCTCTGACGTTGCCAACTCGATCGGTCGTCTTGGCGGTCTGGCGACTCAATCGGGTGTGAGTCTCGAAGAAGTCCAGGCTGCGTTGGCAACGATCACCATCTCCGGTGTGAAACCAGCGGAAGCCATCACGCAAGTACGCTCAGCGATGACCTCGTTCATTAAACCGAGCGACGCAATGAAGGACGGAATCCGCGACATCGGGTTCACGAGTTCAGAGCAAGCTATCGGCGTCCTTGGCCTGAGTGGAACGATTGAGAAATTGATCGACAACACCGATGGCTCGACACAGGCTCTCGCGAAATACTTCCCCAACGTTCGTGCGTTGGCAGGCGTTCTGAACATCGCAGGCGAGAACGCAGAACAGTTTGGCAAGGCTCTGAAAGTTCTCGAAAATCCGGACGTCTCGAATCTTGAGAAGGCGTTCGATATCGTCACTGGAACGGATGCCGAGAAGGTCACGAAGGAGCTGAACAAACTGAAGAACTTCCTGACGGAAGAGTTCGGTCAGTCGGTTCTGTCTGCCGGTGCCGGTCTCGTCGACTTGACGGGCGGCATGGACAATCTCCGGGCTGCCGGTGCGGGAACGATTGGTTCACTTCCGGGGCTTGTCCTGGGAATCGCCGGGTACGCTGCCGAGTTGAAAGGGGCCTCACTACAAACTGAAGCGTTGGAGAACAACACCAAAAGCCTGCGAGGCTCACTGCTGAATGGTGTAGGCAAGGCTGCCGGTGTCGCTGGACTGGCGATTGCTGGGGTTCAAGCCTACAACTCGTTCCAAGCTGAACAACTTCAGCAGGCTCACGAATTCCGGCGGAAGCAAGACGAACGTGCTCTCGACCAACTGCGTCAGTCAGCCAACGAAGAAGTCAAGATCACGCAGGATAAGTGGTCTCGTATTCGCGAACTTACAAACGCGAATCTCGCTTCCACCCTGACCGGATTCAATCAGACATCGTTTGGCATCGGCGGCGAAACCGACGCTCTTGCGGATTCCGTCGGGACCGGCATTGAGAAGGTTTTCAACGCTCGTGAGAGCATCCTCAACGCTCTGATCCAAACGAGCCAATCACGGCTCCAAGAATCCCGTGACGCGGCGAAGACAGCCGAAGCAACGATCGTCAACGCTGACGACGAGTTGTTCACCCGAAGGACTTCGCGTCTGGATCAGCAAAAGCAACTCAATGCCAACCTGGATCTGACTCGAAAACTCGGTCGTGAAGCCGCTGAAGCCTTGGCCGACGCAACGACACCTGAACAGGCTGCCGATGCAAACGAGATTTTCGCTCGTGCGAAATCGTTTGAGCGTGCTGCACAGAGTGTGGCTCAACAGATCGGTACAAACAAAGCACTTGAGAAGAGTGACCAAGCCTTGCTTGAGTTGTCCCGCCAACGAGCAAACGCTCAACGCGAGTATAGCACGACACAGCGGAACCAATCAGCAATCGCTTCTGAAGTCGCACGCGAGGAATCTGCAAAGGTTCGCAGTCTGAAGGAAGAGTTCGCTGGACTTACCGAGGCAATCAAGTTGTTTGACGAGAGCGGCAACCCGTTGTCGCAAGAACAGCGTGTCGCGAACGTCGCAAAGTTCAATGAAGAGTTGAACGCGTTCCGCAACAATGCAGCCAATCTGGACCAACTCGACTTCGGCGGACTGGTTGACCTGACCAAGATTCAACTGGACCTCCAGAACGCGTTGTCGTCCGTCGAGGTTCAAAGTATCCAGTTTGGTGAAGGTGCCCTCAAAGGTCTCAATGACCAATTGCAAAACGCAATCTCGGAGGCGATGTCGAAGCCCGCGATGAAAGCCGTTACGGACTTGATTCGTGCTGAGACCGGCGAAGAAGTTACCGACCCGTCACGGGTTCAAGGCGGAACCAACCGAGCAGAAGACCAAGATGTCCGTCGATCTGAGATCGGTGCGGAACTGCGGGTTCAAGAGGACGCCGCGTCGAGAGCGTTTGGGCGTGTTTCTGACGGGACGAATCGGTTGGTGGACAACCTCAACTCCGCCTTCGGAGGTGCTCGAATTGGTTCGAGTTACTTGATTGACGGGTTGTTGTCGACGATCGGGGCGACAGACGGAAAAGTCGGTGAAGGGTTTCTCGACTACTCCGCTTTCCTAACTCAGTTGAAAGAGACTGCCAACACTCAAAACACTGATCCTGAGAACCTGCAAGACCTTCAGTCGCGATTCGACGAGGTTCAATCAAAGGACTTCTTCGGGGGTGCAACCAACGGTTCGGCAGAACAAGTGCAGCGTTTGTTGAAAACGCTAGAAGAAGGGATTCAGGCGACGACCAATGCCGAACAACTTCGTCAAGAGTTGCAAACGGTTCAACCGCAAGTGCCGCAAGTCGACCCGTCGCAAGCAATCCAACGACTCGAACTGCAACAGCAGCCACCTCAAACCAATCAGGCAGCGGCTCAAGCCGCTTCGCAAGCAGCGGGTGCCCTTGGTGGAGTGACGGGTGCGGCACGTTCGGCAGCGGCGGCTCTTGCGAGTATTCAGGCTCCCACCGGTGGTGTTGAAGCCGCCTACTTCGGCAAGACCATTTACCGTGCTGCCGGTGGCGTTGCTCGTGGAGTCGACCAAGTGAACGCGATCCTCTCGAAAGGTGAACACGTCACCAACGCTCGAAGTGCCCGACGGTTCTCGACTCAACTTCAAGCAATGAATGCAGGATCGACTCCAGTGTTCACACGTTCGTCGGAGAGTTCAACGACGAACGTCGGAGACGTTCACCTGAACTTCAGCGGTTCGGACCCGGTCAGTGCTCGTTCGCTTGCACATGACTTCCGCCGGGAACTCCGACGAAAGACCGCAAGGTTGTAGAAACCGCCGTTGTTTCGGTCTGGTAGACAGGCTGAATCGTGCGGATAGCGATATCGACGAGAAGGGGCCTAGGAGCCTCGCTGACGCGATTTAGACTCGGGTGGCTGTGGTGACCCTCACCTGGCAGCTTGAGCAGCGTCAGCGAGGCTGGAGAACGCAGCGAAAACAGCGAGAATTCAGGGGTCACCACCCGTGAGGATGTCCGGGGAGTAAAACGCAGATTCGGCTCTACACCCTTATTTTTTATATGATTTGTTTTCGTTGTTGAAATTGTGTATTAGCTGATAATGCAAGATGTTGATTTTACCCTTGTTTTGACGTAAGTAGTATATTCCAAAGGACTTACGGCGATATTTATGGTGGAGTCGTACTGACTGTGCGGGTTATTCATGCGACTAAAACCGTAATCGTTACAATCATCACCACCCCGGAGAGGGTGTGTCACATTGATAGTGTACGTGCGTAACCTTATGGGTTTGGTCTGAGAACGGGTTTGGCGGAGTAATCGCACCGATTGCGGATCTCGATCAGTTACGGTGCCATCTTTCACATAGCGGGGCGGGCATGAAGCGAGACATGGAACTCATTCGCAGGATTCTCTTTGCGATCGAAGACTGCGACGACGGAGCGGTGCCGAGAGAGTTCGAGATTGAGGGCTACTCGCAAGACCAAATTCGATATCACTGCTACCAAATCTATCTAGGTGGCTTGGTTGACGCTGTACCTCAGGCCAGACTGCAACACAAAGTACCAAACTTGCAGATTACCCATCTGACGCCGGCAGGACATGATTTCATCGACCACGCTCGTGACGACACCCTATGGAGACGAGTTCGTGCGAAGCTGGGGGATGCATCGATCGACGTGACCCTCGCGGGTTTGAAGGCAGCAGCGATTCAAGCCGTAAAAAGTCAATTTGGCGGATGAAATTCAAAGCCGAAACCACGGAAGCCGGAAAGCTTGGCATCGCTGAGTTGCTTACCCGCTACGCCAACGAGCAATGGCTCGGCGAGCATTACACTCCAGAGCAAGCCGCTAGCCTGATCGTGGATCGGTTCCGCCGTCAGGTCGAAACAGAACTCGCGATGATCGAGCTGAAGGCTGAGAAGTAGCCGTCGTCATCGCTCCTGCAAGAGTTTCACGCGGTTTGATAAACTAACTGCGAACCACGATGGACCAAACGTGTCCGTGATCCCCGTACATTCGAGAGTGGCCCCGAGTGGGAAAGGCTAGAGAACGACTGCAACGCATCGGTGATGTGATCGACGATTATGGGCTTGCCTATGCTGCTCTCATTTCGGGTTTGATGTTTGGAGCTTTTGGCGTATTCACCAGTGATGAATTTCGCTCGCTATTCCCCGAGAAATATCAAGGTCCAGTCAAAGCCGTCGCGTTTGCTGGTGCGGGAATTTCACTTGTCTGTGCAGTTGTTTTTGGGTGGAAACAGATTGGACAGCAAGATCGCTTCTCGGAATTTGAAAGATCAGTTGAAAAGGAGCGGGAAGAGAGCGAGGCTACAGTCAGAGAGTTGAAGGAACAGATCGCGGAGCTAGCCGACGAAAACAGACTTATTGCTGAGAATGTGCAAAACCTAGTTGAAGGCTATCTCTTTCGTTTCGCCACGGGGTTACTTGGTTTTGGAACGCGAGACGTGAACTCTGAGCGTGTAACGCTTTATTTCCATGACCCCGCTGGGAACTTCATCCCTATTGGCCGCTACTCTGAAAACCAGGCTTATCGCCAACTAGGCAAATCAAAACATTCAAATTGTAAGGGGTGCATCGGACGAGCATGGAATGATGACTGGTGTTTTGACGATAACTTTGCTGACCCTGAGCGAGCTTGGAAGGGATACGTAAGACAGCATGAAAGGTATGGTTTTGATGAAACGGCTGTCGAAGGATTTTCGATGCGTTCACGTTTGTATTGCGGGTGCCGCATCAAAGACACTGACGAAAATGAACCAATCGCGGTGATCGTGATTGAGTCAACCGAACCGGACAGGTTCACGGAAGATGAACTCAAAGCAGCGTTGCTTAGAGGCGAGATGAGATTCCTGTCTGACTTGGTCGAAGGGCTACGGGATTCAGTAATGAATCCTAGTCGAGTTGCAGAGTTGGGTTACTGATATGGACACGCTTCAGGACATTATCGCGTATCTGCTAAAGCATTATCCGCATAAAAACGAGCTGTCAAATGCACGGCTGACCAAGATGGTGTATTTAGCCGATTGGCGAAATGCTGTCCTTGCAAGGCGGCAGCTAACGGACATCGACTGGTACTTCGACAACTACGGTCCATTCGTGTCCGACGTGAAGCAAGCTGTTCAACAAGAGCCAGACATTTTTACTGTCCGTAAGACCGAGAATCTGTACGGAAACTCTAAAACCTTGATTGAATTGAACGACGACTCTTATCAACCGTCCCTCTCGAAAGCGACGAAGGAGGTGCTCGATCATGTTATCGAAACGACCAAGCAGCTGGGGTGGAACGGGTTCATTAGTCTGGTCTACGGAACTTACCCCATAGCTTCATCTCCACGCTATTCGATGCTTGATTTAGTTGCCCTTGCCTCAAAGTACGTGGACCGTCAGAAGTAGGTTAAGGTTTGCAGGTTCCACACGGCTCGTAAGCCGACACGGCACGCGACAGCGGAATTTCTCTCGCTGAGTCGGTGAGGTGTCGGCACCCTGCCGAATGGTACTTCGTGCCTGATCTAGTGATGAAAACGACTGCGTCGGAATCGCGAATCGAATCAAGCTCTTTGGGAAGAGATGACGGAATACGCTGACCGTTCCGATAATCCCAGGGTGCAATCCTGCGGGCGTCGGCCCAAAGTCCGCGTGAAGCCTCTCTCGCTTCGTTTTGCAGTGACTGGAGATTCGCGTCGTCTGAGTACTTCACGTAGTGCCACGCGAGTCCCTGCTCAACGAGATGAGCATTCACGTCGATGCCGTCTGCGATGACTGTCGCGAGCTTTCGACCGTAGCGGTCGTCGGAGTCGATGAGCAGTTCCAGCTCGGCATCGTTGAGAAGTCGGGTGAGCAAAGCGGTCGCTTCCGGGCCGAATCGCTGGGGCTTTTCCGGGGCGTCGATTCCGAGCAACCGTACGTGGAACGCGTCACCCGACGGAGGCCGGTACACGAACGTATCGCCGTCGAGTACACGCTCACACGTTCCGGTTTCTGTTGCGGGTGGATTACATCCGACGAACAGCAGCAGGACAACGAGAAGCCTATTCATTGGCTTGATGTGGAACGATCTCGCAGTCGGACGGGTTGGTCAGCCAGCATTCGACTAAGTCGCCGGTCGGACCTTCGGCAACGAAGCCGAACAGGTCGTCGTAACCGTCACTGTCCGCGAGGGTTCCCTTGATTTTGTAGCCGACCAATTGGTCGAGTTGGTTCTTGATCTGTTCGGCGATTGCAGCGTCAACATCGGTGTTTTCCGGCACTATGTCGTCCTCAAAACGTCGTGAATGACCAAACGTGTCACGTTCAGTTGCGATTTTAGCTGTTCGCGTCGGTAGGCAACTTTTGACCGACCCGCAATAATGCTAGCAAACGATTCCCATCAAGGAAGAACATGAAGTCGATTGAACTATTTGCAGGTGCGGGCGGACTCGCTCTCGGCGTTGAAGCAGCGGGATTCGAGAATGTGGCTCTGTACGAGTGGAACCACAATGCCTGTGACACGTTGCGTCGCAATCGGACGCAGCATGGTTGGGAAGTAGTTGAGGGCGATGTCGCAGATCAGGATTTTCGTCCATTCAGAGATGAGATTGATTTGGTAACAGGCGGACCACCCTGTCAGCCTTTTTCGATGGGTGGCAAACATAAAGCTCAGAATGACAAGCGGGACATGTTCCCACAGGCGGTGCGAGTTGTTCGAGATATTCGGCCCAAGGCGTTCATCTTCGAGAATGTTAAAGGGCTGACACGACGTAGCTTTGCAAACTACTTCAGCTACATTCGCCTGCAATTCAGTTACCCCACGATCACCGCGAAACGTGGCGAAGAGTGGATGTCGCATCTCGCCCGTCTTGAAGCACTCGATTCAAAGTGCAGCTTTCGCGGCTTGACATACAAAGTCATTCCAAGACTATTCAATTCAGCACTTTACGGTGCGGGCCCCGGCGTCCCACAACGTCGAGAACGGGTGTTCTTTGTCGGCGTCCGAAGCGACCTGGGATTGGAGGTGAACCTTCCAACAGAGGAAACGCATTCGGTAGATGCTTTGCTACACGATCAATGGGTGAGCAACGTTTATTGGCATCGACACAAGTTGAAGGTCCCCACGGTGCCGGAGAAACTCGCTCGCAAGGTGGAAAGGTTACAGGACTACAACCGCGATATGTTGGGTACTGCTTGCCGTACCGTTCGAGACGCAATTTCAGATCTGCCGAATGTTGGTCCTGGACGTCGAAGCCGATCGATTCCAAATCATTTCTTCAATCCCGGAGCACGCTCATACGCTGGTCATACGGGGAGTCCCTACGACCAACCTGCGAAGACCCTGAAGGCTGGCGATCACGGCGTTCCAGGTGGTGAGAATACCTTGCAGTTCGCAGACGGCTCGGTGAGGTATTTCTCGATACGAGAATGTGCTCGGCTTCAGACCTTCCCAGACGATTGGATTATCGAAGGTTCCTGGACCGAAGGAATGCGACAGCTCGGCAACGCAGTCCCGGTGAAGTTGGCTCAGCTTGTCGCCGAAAGCGTTGCTGGAACGCTCAAGAAGGCGGGAAATGTATGACTTGGTTGGGATAGTTTTTGGTCGGTTTGTATTCCAGCAGGATATGACTTGGTAGCACGGCTACCCTCCAATCATCACCCAATGCGGTCGCAATTCGAACAATCGTATCGATTGCGGTCGGCTGGGATGAAGGAAGTGTGACTTCACCGGCTAGGTTCCCGCTGTTCGGGTGCGTTTTGAACCAAAAGGGTAAGTCTCGGCGAAGGTCAGAGCAGAGTTGGCTAACCTCGTACTCGCCCGCTTCAAGCCAATGACAGACAAATTGTTCGTTTACTGGAAAGCGAGTGAAAAAGTGGTCTGTTCCGTAGGCCGTTTCATATCTCCTGATCCCAGGTTCGTTCCCTCCGAAACCCTTTGAATTCCATTGCTTCTTGGTGCCATAGTGTTCGATGAGATGGCTCTCAGGAAGGAATGGATTCCAGGTGCTCGCAAACACGGACGTTTTGAATCCAACTTCTGTCAGTTCAATGTTTTTCCGACCAGAGATTGTGCGACGATGTTTTTTTAGCCGGGTCACTACGGAAGAATCGGCTTTCCCGATGTAAACGGGTTCGCGATTGTGAAACAGGATGTAAACGCCAGGACCATCCAGTCCGGCATCGAGTTTTTCGATTGTCAGAGGAGCTAGTGGCGTCGCATCCAGACAAGCTCTGATTTGCTCGAATAGCGGCGTTGCTAAATCAAACTCAAACTCGCTGAATCCATCCACTCTCAGTTCCGTCGTTGCCGGGTTCAAACAGAAATTGACCACAATTGACTTGGTCTCATCCAAGCTGATACATGGGGGGTGCCGTCGTGACAACCCCGATCCGTTCAGCCAGTGAAAGTGGAGTGAGACGCAATTCCCGTTTATCAACAGCCACTCGAAAATGGATTTTCAAATGAACATTAAAACAATCGCAGCCGCTTTCGCTATCGCACTCGCAGCCTTTTGGCTCGGAGACAGCTTCTCAAACGCTCAGCCGGTGTTCGAACAGAGCGGTGATTCGCAGCTCGGAAGCGTGCCCGCAAAGCTCAAGGGCACATACGTAGTTTCGACGGCTTTGGAAAACATGACGATGATTGCCTTAGTCGATCCAGAGTTTGCGTCTATCGATGGGACTCAAATTCTGAAGGGCGTGGTGAGTGAAAAGAACGGTTTCATCCGAGACACTCCATTTACCGGCGGAATGACGTATATCCCGGTGAAAAAAATACACTCGATTCAGCAACTGATGACGGAAGGCTAGCGGATGGCAGAAGCCAAGCGTTTTGAAGAGGCGACCGCACGAGCGAAGGAGTGGAAAATACTCGTTGATGCCGCTCCGACGACTCGGTCTGAACTAGATTTGGCGGTCGAAAGCATTCAGGGGCAACCTGTCACCGAATGGCCAGGCTTTTTTGACACTGAATAATAGAGACATGAGGGCCCCGGCAGCCAACGCTCTGAGCCGTGGTTGCAAGATTCGAATTTGACCCTCCCCCTACCCCATCGCTAGGTAGCGGGTGACTGTACGAGTTGACGTATTCATTGACGCGGCGATCTCAGCACGAGTCAGCCCCTTGGCCTTGAGTTCCTTCGCCCTTTCCGGCTTCCCTTTGGTTGTCCCCGGCTTCCGGCCACCGTATACGCCTCGCTCGCGAGCCGCTGCAATTCCGGCTGCCTGTCGTTCGCGACGGGTCTCCTGCTCCATCTCAGCAACGGCAAACAATACGGACGCGATCAGCTTTCCGGTTGCCCCTGCGAAGTCCAGTTGTTGAGTGATGCTGACAACACGGACGCCGGATTCCAACCATTCCGTCAGCGTATTGATTCCGTCTCGGAGGCTCCGAGACAACCGATCAAGTTTGTAGACGACTATCGTCTTCACCTCACCGGCGAACACTGCCGTTTGAAGTTTTTCGAACTCTGGGCGTTTCAGATTGTCGCCCGTCAATTTATCGACAAACCACACCACATCGGTGATCCCGTGGCCTGTGAGCCACTTTCCAATCTCACGCTTCTGCGAAGCTGCGTTTTGACCAGTAGTTGAAACGCGAATGTAAACAGCAGTTGTCATTTGTTCGTTCCTGTGGGTAGCCAAAAAAGTATACCCCAAAAGGCCATTCGCGCAAGCGATTTCTATTCTACTTTTCCTCGTGTTTCGACCGTGTCGAAACCAAAGACCCTAATTGTCCACCCATGACCATCTCTAACCTGAAGTCCGTGCTCACCCACCCGTTCTTCCACGGCAAGGAGCTTCCGACGCTGGAACAGATACAGCACTGTCTCGACACGCCTGTCCGATGTGGAGACGACAGTTACGCTCTCAAACATCGGGCAGAGAAGAGCTGCAAGATGTATCTGCCGGAACTCGCGATGGCCGCAGCCATAATGCTGCGTGGCATTCCGTTTCGCATTGAAGGGGCCAGCGTCGTCGCTACGGGTGGCGGAAAATAATTCACGAATTCGATTTGCGCGTTTCGGCATCCGGTGCAATGGTTGGTCATCACCCAGCTCACACCGGAGACCGAAACCATGACACTCATTGACCAGCTCGAATCCGCCCTCTGTACCGCACTCTCGGACGGCGTCACCGGCGACATCACTCTTGAGCCGACGCTCAGCACACTCGACATCGCAATGATGGAATTGAGGGCGGACGATGACGGTACGTTCCGGCTTCCGTCGTCGAGCGTCCAGCGTCTGCTGGACGCGATTCCCGACCCGATGGACGAATACTTATAGCTGCCGAGCGGACGGGGGTCGGAGCGAGTTGTTCCGGCCCCCGTTTTTTAATTGGAGAACACATATGAAAAGTTGGGAATGGGTCCGCGAAGATGGACTGCCCATCTTCGTTGGGATCGGAGATCCAGCCAACCATTGGAATTGCCGACACCAATTTCGAAACCGGCTCACCGCGTGGCTATGCCAGCATGACACGATGCCAGAACCCTGCACCCGTTGGCATCTGAAAAAGGCTGATTGGCAGGAGAAGGACACCATGACGTTTGCACGCGCTCGAATGCGTCAAATCAGGGCCTGGAGCGGCGAAGATTGCTTATTGAATCGTGCTGGCGGTCCTCTCGCACACGTGTCACCAGATGGTTCTGTGAGGCTCCACGGCAGCTCCAGAGACGTTGCGAAATCGCTCGGCATTTCTCACGTTGAGGTCGTTTTCCGCTGCTGGCGAGGCGGACAGGGGCTCTATTGGGACGACCTTCGTTAAGTGCGGCTGTGCAAAATCTAACAAAGGGAGATTGGCTGCAGTTATCTATAGATTCAGTCGGCTATTTTGGAGATTCCGGTGGATTTTCAAATTTTGTGGTATGCAACTTTCAGAATTTTACGTCTTCCTTTATAGGGGATTGTTGACCGCATTATGACTGCGATTTTCGGATACTGAAGCGTCCTCCGGCGTTGAACGCCTTTTTGGTGGTTTTTCCGGTTTCTTGGTAGCAAATCGATTTGGCACGCGTCTATGACCTACGTAGACCGGCGTTGATCAGCTTTTTCGATGTTTTTTCGGTTTTGTGGTAGCGAACCGGATGAAATCCTTGTCTTTCTTAGTAGAGCATCGTGGATCTGCTTTGAGCGGTCTTCGCATGCAGCGTCGGCAGTCACGCGAAAACGTGACTGAACCGTGTCTGACACCCCAAAAAACTGTGACTGCTCTTGTCAGCCTCATCTGACATCGAAAATCGAGCAGTCAGTCACGTGACTGCGAGGCCAGTCACGGCAGCAGTCACGCAAGAAAACACCGTAAATTACGGGGCAGTCACACAGTCACACGTTTTTTAAGTTTACTTTTCAAAATAGAAAATAGACCTAAAAGACCCTCTGAAAGCACACATATTACGAGTTGAGTTTCAACCTGCAAAAAAGCGTGACTGTGTGACTGCCCGCCAAAACAACGCAATTGCAGTAGCGATTGCTGCGACCCTGCCGTTCTCTCACTCTCCGGCAGGGTCGCCTCTTCTATCTATCGTCGAGAGTGAGCAGAGAGTGATATGTCATTTGATACACCGACGGCTGAAAGTCCGTCCTACCTACGAGGCATAAAGCCCAACCCAAGAAAGCCTGGGAAGAATCTCACCCAGACCAAACGGGTGACCACACCCGAACAACTGAGGGCAGCCGCTCTAGATTGGCAGGAAGATGGATACAGCATTTATGCCTGCCTCAATGAAACCAGAGCTGACTATCAGGGCGAGAGCCCCAAAGCCCCTGATATCGTACGGCGAACGAGAGTTGTCCTCGACTCAGACCCTGAGCGTCCAAAAGACGTGGCCGCGACTGAAGAGCAGCGTGGTCTCGCACACAAGCAAATCACGCTAGCAATCGAAAAACTTACTGCGGCTGGCTTTCCGGAACCGCGGGTTGTCGATTCCGGCAACGGCTACCACTTGATGTGGAATGTTGATTGGCCCGTGGAACTGTCCACAAAACCATTCATTGAGCTGATGAACCGTCTCTGTCCCGTAGATGGAGTCAAGTTTGACACGAAAGTGAGTGATCTACCGAGGATTTTGCGTCTGCCGGGCTTCCTGAACCAGAAGGCTGAGCCATATCGACAATGTGAAATCATTACGACGGGTAGTGACGAACTGCTGCCAATCGAAACGATGGAGGCTTTTCTGGATGAACACGGTAGTGAACTTGAAACCGTTAGTCCTGACTCTGCTGACAGCGGCGAGCCGAACTATCCTTTGGCCCGCAACGTTAAAGCATGGACAGCCTCACACGGCTACCCCGGCACGATCGACACGTTTCGCGATGGCTTGGTTGTAAACTTGCCCCGCTGCCCTCTCAACCACGCGAATCACTCATCCGACTCAACTGTGCCGGGGATTACGGTCCGCGAAAACAAGTTGGGTTTTAACTGTTTCGGTGATCAGTGTGCGAACAAGCATTTTCGCGACTTGGAGACGGCCTGGGGACAATCATTCGCTGAATTCATGGGCGATACGCCACCGCAAGTGCGTGGCATCGCCCAAGCGGTCGACGACCCCAACCGCATCGCAACAGAATGGAAGCAGTCACTGACAGTCGACTACGTCCCCGGCATCGTCATCGTTGATGATGAGCTTTGGTTCCGCGAGGGAGAGAAATGGACTCAACCAACGCCAGCCAAGCTCTCTTCGATGGCAACCGCACGTTGCCAGAAGGAATTCAATGATGACTTCCTCCGGAGGCAATCCGAGGCGGCGACGGTAGCCAGCATCGGCGACGGCAAGTCGGTCGACTCGATCAGAGCAACACCGGCCGCCGTGAAGCCAGCCAAGAAAACAAGCAAGTCACTGTCAGCGAATGTCATCGACTCGCTTCGATCAATTGTCCCTGAACTGCCCCGCAACGGTCAGCAGATGATTGGGCACAGTACCAACTCAGCCGACGACATTCGTCGACTCGCCAACGTTGATCTCAACGTGCGGAAGTACATCGACGGTGACAGAGACGCGGTGACGCCTCACTCCCCGCAACTATTCACGCGATCCATCATCGATTGTGAATGGGACCCGGAAGCGACAGCCCCAGTATGGGAAGCCTTTCTCGCGAGTCTGAAGCTGACGGATGACGAGATGCGATTCCTGCGACAGGCGATTGCGTACGTGGCGTTCCCGATCGAGTCGCTAGAGAAGTATTTCATGCATGTTGGCCCAACCAGATGCGGAAAGAAGGTCGTTTTCGAAATCTTGATGATGCTCTGCGGGGGCACTGACGCCGTGGTGTCAATCGACTTCCGAGACTTCGCTTCTGACTTCGGCTTGCAAGAGACGCCGGGTAAGAGACTCGTGCTCGTTCCCGAAGCGACGATGAGCGACAAAAATCTTGCCAAGGCTGTTCAACGAATCAAGGCATGGACCGGAGGCGACGCAATTCCAATCAACCGAAAGAACAAGGCACCACTGAGTGAGAAACTCGACGCGGTCATCTGGATGTCGAGCAACGAGCGTCTCGCCCTACGTGATGACTCGTCGGCCCTCCAAGCCAGACAACTGCTGATTCAATTCCGCGAATCGTTTTTCGGTCGGGAGGATATTCAGCTCAGCAAGAAACTCAGGAATGAATTGCCCGGCATCTTGCTTTGGGCCCTCGAAGGGCTCAAGGACCTGAAAGAAAACGATTGGCGATTCGCCATTCCCGATTCCTGGAAAGAGGCAGCCGAAGACTTGGCTCGCGACTCCATGCCAGTCCGCTCGTTCATCGCGGATTGTTTTGATCCTGCCCCCGGCGAACGAACTCCAATCAACCAAGTGAAAAACCTGTACACCGATTGGTCGGATCAAGAAATAAGCGATGCGAAATTGATTCGCGAATTGAAAGCCGCCCCGTTCAAAGTCACTCGTCCTTGGGAAAAGGACGAGCATGGACGACGCCCCACTTACCTCAACGACTATTTACCCTCAACCGGAGCCTAATCATGGACCCCAAAACCAAAGACGAAATCATCTCTGAGATGAGAAACCAACTCCGCTCATTGACCCACGAAGTTCGGAAGCGGGACATCCACCTGGAAGCGATCAGGCAGGGAGCCGTGAGCCCTCATCATATTGCAGAACTCGCCCCGTCAGACGGCAGCCCCGCCGAAGCCATTCAACAGATGCGAGATAGTGGCGACCACGACAACCTTTTCGAGGATTTGAATTCGGTCGACGTGACGACCATGTCACCCAAACGCTACCGTGAGATCCGTCAGAGTGAAGGCGGACGAGAAATTTTGGGACTCGCGTAATGAGTACAGCATCAACCTACAAGCTGGCAGAAGCCGACGCCCAGCGTCGGCTTGCCGAGATGCCAGCGGGACCAGTGAGCGACGATGACGTGTCATTGACACGCTTCCTGATTGAGCAAGCCGTTGCAGAGAACAACACTTCGCTCGCCGCGAAGTTGATCGACGCCCTCAGTAAGATCAGCAAGTCAGCCGATGCAGCCGCCGAAAAACGCGGTCAGCTGATGGACAAGAACCAACTGCTTCAAATGGCTCAAGCCATCACTTCGGTAGTGATCGATATTTTCCACGATGGGTCGCCGGAAAGCGACGACCGCGTGGACGAACTGGTAACCCGAATCCAATCCCTATTCACAGAGGAAGAACAATGAACGACGAATTTTTGACGACCGACGAGGTTGCGACCAAGTTGCGAATGAAGCCCTCCACGATCGAACGAATGGCCCGACGCGGGGACCTACCGGCACTGAGAATCTCACGCCAATACCGATATCCAGTTTCAGCGTTGAACAAACACCTGGAGTCGCTATGTGTTGCGTAGTCTCAGCCCAAGGAGATGTCTGGTTCATCGATGAAAACGGCAAGCGTGTCAAAGCCGAAACTTTCGTAGATCCGAATCCGCCATCGCCGCCTATTCGTACATCGAATCGAGATCAGCCGCCGCCCTCTGTGCCTGAGCCTGCATAGCCTGCCGTGTGGCATGGAAGTACGTCTTGGTTATCATCGCGACCGATGTCCCGCAATGCTCTGCGACCATCGGTAACGGGTCACCCGCCAAAATACGATTGGTGATGTACGTGTGTCGGAACCCGTAAAGAGTAAGATTCTCGTCGTGGCGAATGTCACGAAGTAGACCCGCGAAGTACGGGACCGACTCACAACCAAACAACAGGCCATCCGGCTTGCTCTCGACGATCTCTTTTGCTCTGCCGGACAGTGTGATGACCCTTGGAGCAGCCTTGCAGTACGCTGTCTTGTGTTTGGCGAGCACGATAGCCGTCCCGTCGTAATCCTCTTTCTTCGCTGCGGCTGCCTCTCCTGGACGACACCCTGTCAAAGCGAGGAACCGAAGATAGCCCTGCATGTCTGCTGACCGTGTCAGTTTCCCCGCTGCTGCGTCAAGCAATTGGATATCTTCCTGCGAGAGCAACTCTTTTTGAACATCCAGAACCTCCGGAGGTCGCATCCTCTTGAGGTTCGCGAGTGGCCTGTGCTCGACCGGGAAGATACCTCCCCCTGCATCACCGCGAGGTGAGATGTGGTACGGGTTCGCTGCCCAATTCCAACATGCTTTCAAAGCCTTGATGTTCTCATCGAGACCGCTTTGCGTCGTCTCTTTGGAACGTGCCTCGATGAACTGACGAGCGTGTGCATCCGTCAGTAACTCAGCAAAGAGATTCGCGAGCGGTTCTCCGGCACCGTCCAACGGCGGACGAGTGATGTGTCGGATGACGAACCCAAGGTGCCGTTTCCGGCCTGTGTAGTTCCGAGGGTCGCGGTGCTGCTTGAAGAATTCGAGGTACTTCTCTATGACCTCGCCAACGACCAATGACTTGTTCGGATCGACTGGTGTCTCACCGTCTAACCAGGCGTTGAACCGTTCGCGTGCGAGGCCCTTGCTCGTCGTCTTGACGTTGCCGAAGTACTTCCGTTTCGGCTTACCGTTCTCGCGATATTGGCAGGCCCAATAGGTCCTTGGACCTTGCTTGTACTGCGTCAGTTTGAGCTGCACCGTAGATAACTCCGTAGTTATGGGGTTTTAGAAACCCTATAAAACACGGCGTTTTTTGAAGTCAAGAGCTACCCCGCTAGGACTCGAACCTAGAATGACTGAACCAAAATCAGTAGTGTTGCCAATTACACCACGGGGTAGTGGGTGCGACTGAGCGGGAAGTTTAGCACGCAGTGCGTTGTTGCTAAAGAGGAGTCAGGCGGTTTCATCCAGGTTCGCGGAGGAATTTTTTCGCCCGGTCCACGTGCATCCATTTTGCCGAATTTGGCCCCGTCCCAGACGCGGATTCAAGGGACTCAGAATGGGTGGTAAACGCCAAACGTGATCCCGTGAGCCAGCAAATCGTTGTACACGGCGGTGGGGTCGGGGCGACGGCTGCCGGTGAAACCGCCGATCGTTAAATCGCTTTGATTCAACAAGGGATCGATCTGTTCCGCGGCTCGCAACACCCGGCTGAGATAGAGGAACTGGTAACCGATGCTGAGGTCCCAGTTGTTCCACAGGTGCCGGGTCAGAGACAGATGAATCTCGGGAGCCACCGCCAATTCGTTGTAGTCACGAGAGCCGGAATTGGTGGACCGGACCAGCAACCCCGTGTCGGATTGACTGGTCACGACCCCGCCGCCCGCCTGTGGCTCGCTCCGTAACGAAAACCCAGATGCCGTCACGTTGCTACGTGTCACTCCCAGGCCTAGTTGGACTTGCGTGTTAAGCGACCAAATGCCGTTGGACGTCGATGATCGGATGCCCATGGTGGCTCCATGAAAGCGGTTGTCCACGGCGAACCGATCGGTCTGCTCCAGCAAGGTCCCGGCTTGGAAACCACCGCCATCCAGCAGCGCTCGTCGCTCGTCGTGAATGGTCAATTGGTCATCCAGTTGTAGATAACGGTAGCCCACAAACGATTCCATCTGACGGTCGCCGTGATTGATCAACAGAGCACGGATCAAAGCGTCGGCACCGCCAAATTCAGTCAAAGAATCAACCGAAACGTTGCCTCGCATTTCGTTTTCAAATTGGATCACGTCGGCGGCTTCGCCGTTGTTGGCACCACCGGGAGTCACATCGACAAATGGACGTGCCAGGATGGAGTACTGCGTGCCGTCGGCGTAGAAACGATTGGACACATCCTCAGCAAACAGGATCGAACCGGAAACAGACAATCCGGTATCGCCGAGATAACGTCCAATTTCAAAACGCCCCGCCGCTCGGCTCTCGTCATCAATCAAACCGCCATAGAGAGTTTGTGTACCAAGCTGGCCGATTTGACCAGCGACGTCGCGGGCTGTGCCGGCGCGTCCGGTGGTCACCAATGAAGGAGCCGTTTGACCATCGATCCAAAGCTGCATGAAATCAGCTCGAATCCACAGGTCGTGAAGTGGATCGGAAAGGGCATGAGCCAGCACCCGGACGCGCGCGTCAATGCGTCGGTCACAAACGCCGACACATCCACCACCGCATTCGTCACAGCCGGATGAACCTTGATGCATCCCATCGACCAAAACGCTTGCACCGGGATGCCCTTGTTCGGCGGTGTTCGCATCGGGCCAAATCACTTCGCCCGATTCGTCGATCCATGGTTCGCTTATCATCTCGCCGGTCGCGATGGTCGCTTGCGGTGCATCGCTCTGAAAGGGAACGCCCGAGGATTGGCCGGGCATGGTCAGTGTCTTGGGCAGCGGTTGTCCGACGTGGACCGGGGCAGGTTGGGCGCCATAGTAGTATTCGCCTTCGGCCAATTCGCCACTGATCGGGTTCCCGTTGGCGTCAAACACTTCCACGCTGGTGACTTCGCCGGGCGTTTCAAACTGAGGCAGTCCGTTGGTTCCGGGGACCACGACGCGACCGTCGTCGGGCAGCTTGGTTCGCGCAGATGCAGATCGGATATGTTGCACCTGCTGGATTTTGCTGGAACCACTGTCTCGCTTGACCGCGATTTTTCGGGGGTCGGAGTCCTTCGGAGTCTCGGTGGATTTCGATGATGCGGCCTCGGTTTGCTTGTTGGAATTCGCGGATGGCTTGGGCTGAGTCGGCTTCATTCCGAACCGAATTGGAAACGGAAAGAACTTCGACTTCGACGCTTCGTCGTCCGCCAGCGTGGTGGGAGTGTTTGACAAGAAGGCGACATCGCAGACGCCGGTGCCGAGCAAAATCGTTGTGGCAAGACAAACCGCCAGCCACGGATGTTTGCGACGAATGTTGGGGTTTGCAATCGTGTTGCCGTTCATGCACATACCAGCGTTCCGGGACCTCGGGGGGAGGTCGAGATTTGCGGAGCCGGATGCGAAGATTGGGCAGCCGGCCAGATGTCGGCTTTCGGGTTAACAAACTTGAGTGAAAAGAATCAAGCCGGAAAGAAATTCCCGGTGTCGTGTTTCACGGCGGAGGTGGGGTGGTTGCGGGTGTTGGCGGGCGTCCGGTGGAACCGGACCTACTGGAGAGCGGGTGTTCGGTGGAACCGGACCTACGGTAGGGCGGGTGTTCGGTGGAACCGGACGTACTGGGGAAGGCTGGGGACGCCGCTAAACTTTTTAGGGTCGGAGTAGCTGGTCGCGAGTTTCTTCCGGGGGAAGCAAGTCCAGCAATTCGCGTTCGTCGGCTGAAGTTTCCTGGTAGGCCTCCTGCAGCGTTTTCATTTCGGAATCCGGGCGACCGCGACGTCGCAACGATTCTTCGACCCAGTCACGAAGCACCATCGAGCGGAACCAGGTGTCCGTCGAAACCGTTCGCAGCAGTTCCAAGTCGCCTTCGGGCAACATCGTTTCGATTTGATGCAGTTCCGATAGGGTCAGCGGCGGTGATTCGGGACCACGCTTTTTGCCGCGACTCGATCGTCTCCATCGTGATGCATCCGAAATGATGGTGTGTGCGATGAAGTGGTAGGCCCATTTGCGGTCCTCGTCTTTGCCGCCGTGTTCTTTGAAGCCTTCCATCATTCGCAATGCGGCGGGTTCTTTGTCCGCGATACGTTGTTGCACGATTTGCTGCATCGTGAAGGCGATTCGCTCGACCGATTCATCGCTGAGTCCTTTCGCGGTCAGACGACCGATCACGTTCATCGTTTCATGAACGCCGTCTTGAATTGCAATTTCACGAGCCACGCCGGTTTCATTTTCGATGGCTGCCAACGTGTCGCGGCTGAGTTGTTCTTTCCATCGCGAATAGGCTCGCATCGTCTGCAACAATTCGTCAGCGTCGGGTGATGTCGCAACGCGTTTGGCTCGTTCGCGGGTGATGTCTTTGGCGCGATCGGTCATGTTTTGGAACGTGTCCCAACGTCGATACGCCGTGGAACGTTGGTCGTCGTCGAGTTCCGCGATGGCTTGGACCAGTTCTTCTGTGCCGCCCAGTTCATCAACCAAGTGTTCCAGTTCCTTGTTCGCGGAATGGTTGGCCAAGGCATACCAACGCGGCGATTTGGCAAGGTCGCGAATCAGTTCCAAATCGTCCGTGCTGGAATAGGCTTGGTGATCGATCGCGATTGGCAGATCCGCGATTTCTTGACGATACGAAATGTTTTGCCAGGTGAAGGCGGCGATCAGCGACGCAACCAATGCGAAACCGGCGACGGCAATCCACCGCTTCGTCCATTTGCTCATTGGTGATTTGGCAGAATCGTCGTCCACCGCGGCTGATCTTTCGCCAACCGGTTCGATTCCCTGGGAAGCTCGGGTCAGGTCCGCGACCACCATTTCCAGCGTGGTTTGAACGGATCGTTCATCGACAACGGGCGTCGGCAATTCGTCCAGCATGTCCCATCCACGTTGCAACGCCTGCAGTCGTAGCCGCAGAGGTTCTTCCGCGACCAAGCGATCTTCCAGCAATTCGCGTTCGCGGCCGGACACCTCGCCATCGAGATAAGCCACCAGCAATTCGTCGTCGGGATCGATCGCATCATCAGGCGATGACGATCGCCCGACGGTGCTGTTTGGGGGCACGCCGTTTGGAGTCTTGTTCGGAATGGTCATGGAGACGGTCTTGTCGTCATTACCATGTTGAGTCCCGTTTTCCGACGGGGTGATGGAATCGTTGCGTAGTGACTCGGGGGACGATTTGGATTCACTCATGGTGTTCCTCCCCTGAGTCGGCGGAAGTGTTCGATTCGGCGGCAATGGATGGCAGGGACGTGGCGGGGTCGATGCTGCCGCCGAGTTGTCCGGATTCGATGTAAGGTGTCAAAGCGTCTTTCAGGCTGACGCGCGCTCGGCTCAGCAAGGACTTGACCGCTTTCGTTGTCAGATCCATCGTTTCGGCGATTTCCACGTAGCTCATATTTTCGAACCGAGACAGGATCAATGCCATGCGTTGACGCTCATTCAAGGAGGCGACCGCGGATCGGACGATGGCCGCACGTTCGTCGCCTTCGACTTGTCGCGTCGGCATCAAACCGCTGTTGTCGACCGCGCTGACCGACAGAAAGGGTGCGTCGCTGGACTCGTCCGGGTTTCGCGGTGCGTCGACTTCGCTGGTTTCATGACGACGCGAAACGGTGCGTTTGGAATTGCGAGCCACATTGCCAGCAATCGTGAACAACCAAGTCGAAAACTTGGCACCCGGTGTGTAGCTATGACGAGCGCGATAAACACGCATGAACGTTTCTTGGGCCAAGTCCTCCGCCAGATCGCTTTTGGGTGCCAGGTGTTGCATCAGCCGAACCAGTCGGGCTTGGTAGCGTCGCACCAGTTCTTCGAACGCACCCGCATCATCGTCCTTGACGCGCAGCATCAACCGCACGTCGGGGTCGGACTGCGTGTATCGCAAAACGGTGGAAGCGGTCGGTGAGGTCAGGGCACTGATGGAGTCGAGGGATGAATGAATTGACGGCGGCTAACGTGAAACGACGCGATCATCCACCGCCGGCGGCGATGGGATGAAGGATGCCGTAAATCTCGACCACGTTGTCACCGGCGTCGAACACGGGATTACCGCGAGTGAATAACTTGCGGTACCTGCCTTGGTCGTCACGATAGCGAAACCGAAGCTGGAAAGACGTTCCTTGAGTCACACTACGTTCGATGGCCACCTGCAGTTTTTCGCGGTCTTCAGGATGGATCGACCCAACAAATTCGTTGTAGTCAGGCGCCCCGCGTTTGGAGTCGCGTCCCGTCACACGAAAGGCTTCTTCGGACCAATGGATCGCTTGTGATTGCAAGGTGAACGACCAACTACCTAACCCCGCCAAACGCTGAAGGTCTCGCAAGCGTCGGCGAGAATATTCCAGCTCCCGTTCGGCCGCTTTTCGGGCCGAGATGTCTCGCACGGTCGAAAGCAGCATTTCTTCGCCGCTGAGCTGCACCGTTCGAGAGCTGATCAGCACGTCGATCAATCCCGGCGGTGCCTTGGTTTGGTCGCAGTTCGGCTCGTCGAGTTGAGCCTGCTTGGGCACGAACTGAGTTTCGAAGTTGTCGATCTGTCCTTCGCGAGCCAATTGGTCCACGAAGGTTTCACGACTCTTGGGGCACGCCCAAATGGACAGCGTGGACATCTTTTGCCCCACCATCTCGTTTTTCTCGTAACCCAACAGTTCCAAACACGCCGCGTTGGCTTCCATCACCTTCCCGTCCGACCATCGGATCAACATCCCCGCGTCGGGCGAATGGGTGAACAGGGTGGAGTACTTGGCTTGACTTTCCCGCACCTTCTCACGGCGTTCAAGCTGCTTGCGGACTCGTGCCGCGGCTTCCGAATTGGATTGCCCCGCAGATTCGTACAGGATCAACGCCAGGTCCAAATCACCGTTGGCGGTTGCCGTGCGAGCGAACTCGAGCTGGGTGCTTCGAAGCGTGTCGATGGCTCGGCGGTTTTCCGGCCAGATTTCGATCGCTTCCCTCAGCAGCGCATCGACAGCGGCAAAGCGTTCGTATCGATCGGCTCGTTTGCCAGTCGGTTCACCGGAGCCGGCATCGGCTGACTCCGATTCAGGTGTTTCCAAGTCGTGAATTTCGGCCAGTCGCCGTTTGGCTCGTCGCACCAGCCGGTCGCTGGCTTCGTGTGAACGGTGACCCTCGATGGCTTCGATCAACTCCTCGACCGAAGCGTATCGGTCCATCGGATCCGTCGCCATGGCTTTGGACGCGATCTGGATCAGCTCGAACTCCGTGTCGCTAAGATGATCGGGGACTTGTTCGATGACGTTGTTGGCCGCCGCGCGGATGCACGCCAGCAAGCTTTTGCCGTGGTGTGGCGGGAAACCCGTCACGATTCGGAACAAGATCGCACCCAACAGATAGATGTCGGTGGCGTAGGTGATTCCCGTCAGATCGCCCGCGGCGAGTTCCGGTGCCATGTAGGCCGGCGTGCCGCCAATCGCGTGGTGAGAATCCGAATTGGATTCCATCGTGGGAGAAAGCGATGACTTGCTAAGTGCCAATCCCCAGTCAGCAACCAAGACTTCGCCGAAGCGACCGAGCATGACGTTCTCGGGCTTTAAATCGCGATGAACGAGGTCTCGCGAATGCGCGTAACGAATAGCATCGGCAACACGGAGAAGGATGTTGAGGTTTTTCTCCAAAGAAAGTGTGTCGATTTGCTGGTCCCAGCTCGCGCCATCGACTCGCTTCATGGAGTAGAAAAGTTGGCCTTCATCGTCCATGCACAGATCGTGCAGGGCGATGACGTTCGGATGGTCGAGCGCACCAATGACACGTGCCTCGGTCAAGAAGCGGCCTCGCGATGACGCATCGGTGGCGAGCTCTCGTCGCAAGACTTTGATGGCGACCTCTCGGTCGATCGCCCGCTGGTGAGCTTGGTAGACGACACCCGTTCCGCCGCTGCCCAAGGTGCCGATCAAACGATACTCGACGTCTTTCTGGGATTCGCAGTCTGCCTTGGGGGCGTCGGCTTTCAGCATCGCAACGCGACGAGCCGGAAGGAATCCTTCGCAACGGGCCAACGCTTGCTTCATCACTTCTTGGCTCTCAACGGTGCTTCCGTCGAGGAGGTTGACGCCCGTCGGCGAATCGCCTGATTCAGCCGTGCTGCCAGCCGCGATGGTTTGTGCCAGGTCCAGGTTGTCTTGGTTTGGATTCGCATCGGGTGATGATGAGCCGACGATCGGGCTGGTCACATGCGGCGAGTCAGCCCAACTGGGATGTTGCAGCACGCCCGCGGCGGAGCCACCCGATGCGAGTGCGTCCAGTGAGAGCGTGAGTGTCTGGGAATCGGCTGGCATTTCTGCCAGTCGTTGAGCAAGTGCCGCGTCGACTTCGATCGTTTCAATCAGGCTGGACATCAACAGGTCCGGAGAGGTCAGGAGCCTCCGGTCTCTCGGCGAAATTCGCCGATTCCGGGGCACCTCATTTTAGACGCCAGGCCAGCGGCTCCGTAGTCCCAAGACGTCTTTTCGCTCGCACGGATGAAATAACTTCCCTCTCGCGGCGGAACCGTTATCCTGGCCGGAATGAGCGGCCCCCTCCTGTGGTTCGCCATTGAGTGAAGGCGGGGTGTGTTGGTGGGGAGCTCGTAACCGGGGTGTTGGGTGGGAGGTCGGCCAGGAGTGGCCAACCTACGGTTTGGGGCTGTAGGTTGGCCACTCTTGGCCGACTACTTTCCGAAGCAACCTCTATTCAGATCAACCTTGCATAGCGCACCAAAAAAGCCAGACTCACGAGAACGGGTCTCGCAAGCCTGGCTGCAGGTAAATCTTTGATTACTTCGGTTCGGCGATCAGCCAGCAACGCGAAGTTGCGGACGGTTGACGCTGCCGAGCAGATCGCGGATGCGTTCGAATTCATCCGCGTCGCTGAAGTGGATGGTGATCTTTCCGCGGCTGCGTGCGGATGCTTTGATCTCGACCTTGGTGCCGAAGAGCATTCGCATCTCCTGTTGCATCGCTTCGATGTGCGGAGGCACAGGCTTGCGTTTCTGACGCGAGACGTTGGTGACTTTCAATCCGGTGTCGCTGTCTTCTTCAGCTCGCAACAATTCTGCCACGCCGGTTTCTGTTTTGCGGACGCTCCATCCTTCGCTGATGATCTTCTGAGCCGTGGTGACTTGGACTTCCACTTCACCGATTGGCAACAACGCACGAGCGTGACCCGCGGTCAATTCGCCGCTGGTCACCATCTCAACGATTGGCTGAGGCAGTTCCAGCAAACGCATCAAGTTGGCGATCGTGCTGCGATCGATGCTCAATCGACGGGCCAAGTCGTCCTGCTTGCATTTGTGCTCATCGATGTAGCGTTTGAACGACATCGCTTTTTCAATCGCGTTCAGGTCCTTGCGTTGCAAGTTCTCGATGATGGCCAGTTCAGCCACCAAGCGATCGTCGGCTTCGCGGACCTCGGCGCGGATCGTTTTCAATCCGGCGTGGATGGTCGCTCGCAAACGACGTTCGCCGCTGATCAGTTGGTAGCGACCGTCAACGATGCGAACCAGCACGGGCTGCAGTTGTTGATGGTTCTTGATCGATTCCGCCAGCGATGCGATTTCGTCCGGGTTGAATTCGCGTCGTGGCTGGAATGGGTTGGCTTCGATGGAATCGATGGGCAGTTCGAGTGCCTGGATTCCTGATTGCGACGGTTGGTTCTCTTCGCCCGGTGGCACCACGTCATCCATGGGTTCGCCCAGCAAAGCCGCCAGTCCTTTTCCGAGACGACGATCCTTGCCAGCAGGGGCTTTTCCGGCGGCAGTTCGATTGGTTGTCGCGTTAGTCACGTTGCAGTACCTCCATGCACAGTTGGGTATAAGCGAACGCGCCGCGACTTCGCGGGGCGTACTGGAAAACGGTTTGGCCGTGGCTGGGGGCTTCGCACAGTGCGACATCCCGAGGCACGACACTTTCAAAAACAATGTCGCCAAAGAAGTCACGGACCTCTTCATCGACTTCGCGAGTCAGTTCCAAAGATTCGTCGTACATGGTCAACAGGATGCCGCCGAAGGTCAGACGTCCATCGGTGGCGGTGATGACTTTCTTGATCGTGCCAATCAACTGAGTAACGCCGACCATTGCGAAGTACTCGCACTGGATCGGAATCAACACTTCGGTGCTGGCGGTCAACGCCGTTTCCGTCATGGCACCCGCACTGGGCGGGCAGTCGATCAAGATGTACTCGTATTGCTCCATCACGCCGTCGAGGTGTTGGCGGACGCGGGCGGTCGAGCGATCGCCGGTTTCTGCCAATGCGTCGGCATCGTGAAAGGAACGACTTCCGGGAAGCAGACCCAAGTGCTGCACGTCGGTTTGAACGATGGAATCCGAAAGGGTTTCGGTTCCAAGTAAACCATGATGAGCCGCGGGGGACTGTCCCAGAGCGGAGGTGGCATTGCATTGCGGGTCGATGTCGACCAACAAAGTCTTCTTGCCAGCCATGGCCAAAGCAGCCGAGAGGTTGACCGATGTGGTGGTCTTCCCAACGCCTCCTTTTTGGTTCACGACAGACAAGATCTTCGCCACGTTCCGAGTGTCCAATACGGATGAATCTCCTTGCCAACAATTCCATTTGTTGGCCGTCCGAGGTGTGTCTCGGACAGTCGGGAAACTAGGTGAAACAAAGCTCGCGAAACAAGACTGGTTTCATAAGAAACCGGCCTTGACTTCGAGCGGGCGTTTCTGCACGGGGTGTTTCCTGTGAAATTGGGAAAGCAGTTTCGCGTGAAATCGGGAAAGGGAGTTGTCTCGCGCGGTGTGGCGAGACTTGGTTTTGGGTGGCGGCGGGGTGGGGATCATCACACGGAGTGTGATGACTACGTTTTGATGGCGTCGTTGTGGACGCGTGATCGCCCGCGGTGTGACAGCTGCTAGCTACCGGTTGCTTGATTAGTCCGGTTGCCGGATCCAGTGGCGTTGTCGTTCCATGACACTGGGCGCGGGAGGCATCTCGGGCATGGCGACCTCCGGGAATCGGAAGCTGCGAGGAGCGGTTGCTTGTTCCGCTTGCCGATGCAGGTCCACCGTGGGAGGTCGCAAGACTTGCTGTCGAGGCTGACTGCTCGTGCTTGGTCCCGAATGCGTCGAGCTGGTCAGTTTCGCCGGCGTGACGTCTTCGCGAGCGATCTGGTTTTCGACGCGACGGGCGAACTCGTTGGCCGAGAGTTCACGCTCGGTCATGCCGAGTTGCGAGGTGCCGGGTGCTGGCCGATTGGCTGGGCTGGTTCCCGGGCCGTTCACGCGAGCTTCCGCCATGCCGATCTGGGGTGAGGCGGACGGCTGCATTGGATTGCTGGTCGATCCAGCGAGTGCATTGAAACGCTGGTCAGGGAAATGCGGGTTACTCAGTGGGACGGCCAAATCGTCGTACGTCAGGGGCAAGCGAGTGTCGCGACGTGGCCGGGCGGCTTGGTGGCTGGGGATCGTCGATGCCGATGGTTGTGCAAATGCTTGCGAGCGTGATGGCGCGGCGGTCCCTTCCGCCATCGGGTCGGGCTGCATGTGTTCGGGCCATCCGCCGGACGCGGTTTGGGCCGTCGTGGGTGCGTGTGGTGACTGCGAAGCGGCTTGTTGCCAGGGGAGATCGGTTTGATCGGCCGTTGCAAACCCAAAGGATGCCGACGTTGGGCCGGTGGCCAACGCGTTGGGATCAGAAGCCTCAGGGTGAACGGCGTCGCGGCGGAAAGGAATGGCGGCTAGCAAGCCACCGACCACGATGATCGTGCCGAGCGTGAGATTTCGCATGGAGAGGACTCGAAGGCTGGGGAAAAGGAAAAGGTCCAGCTTCGTCCATGAAAGGGCACCGTCGATCGCTTCATGCGGATGCCTATCGAGTCATTCGGCATTGCACTCGTGCGTGCTAGCAAATTTTTTTGTGCATACGAACGACCGATGCAATTGAAAAGGTCGCGGCGGCACAGCTTCGCTGATCGAATCAACATGCCCTCGATTGCGGAGGGACGCAGCGTTGACGTCAGGCGGCCTGCGGTGTTGCTTCCGGGGTGACTTCGCGAATGGCGTTGCCGATCGTCCGCAAGACTTCGCGTCGCTTGCGAACCGGACGAGCCACCCAGGCTCGGTTCAGCACGACTTCGATGCCCAGGTAATGAACGTCAGAAAAGTGCTTTCGCATGGCTTTGGTCAGCGAGTCGTTGGTCCCGCGACCGGGATGATTGCGACGGACCTTCAAATCTGGCATCGCGAAATAGAGTTCGTCCGAGAGGTCCAGGCACCAATCCAGCTCGTCACCGCGGCTGGGGTCGTAAAGCAGCCCCACGTCACCTCGTTGCCAGCCACCGGATTTAGTGCGAGCGGCGAACGTTCGGATCGACAGATGCACGACGTAGGGGAATCGCAGTAACAATTCGCTGAGGCGACGGCGAATCGCGTCTCGATAAGGTGTTCGCACGGCGGCCAGGATCGCTTTGCGAGTCGCGGTGGTCAGGCAGCGAACCTCCGGCCGAAAAAGATTGCGGTGATGAATGGATCGGCCAACGTCCACCAAGTCCGCTCGGTAAGGGTTTGCAATCAAGTCGCAGTCGACGGCCTCGGCGATCGCACGTGCGGCGAAGCCCGCTTCGCGATCCAGTCGCGGGATTTCCAGACGGTCGCGGCGGGGTGGTTTGGCGGGAGGTTGCGGCGGATGCAAGACGTCGGAAAAGAACGGCGTTTGAGCGAGTGGCTCGCGCAGTGTCTCTGGGATACGGTCGCCACCAGTATCGCAGGTCACCAAGAGAGCCATCCCTGTTCTCCCACCGCTATTCCGCGGTCCAGTGATGCGAGCGGCCGATGAGCTGTTCGAGGTCAGCCCAGTAATTCGGGTAAGTCTTACCGGTGCAGCTGGGGTTTTCGATTTGCACCCCGTCCAGGCGCAGTCCCGCCAGCGAGAAGCTCATCGCCATGCGGTGATCGTGGTAGGTATCCAGTCGCACCGGCGAGTCCGCGCTGACGCCGGGATCGACCAACGGATGAATGGTCATGCCGTCCTCGTGCTCTTGGATAGTCGCACCGAGCTTTCTCAATTCGCGAGCCAGATCACCAATGCGATCGGTCTCTTTGAATCGATTGTGAGCCACGCCGCGAACTCGTGTGGGCGAGGTCGCAAACAGCGCAACGACTGACAGGGTTTGCACTGTGTCGCTGATTGCATTCATGTCCACGTCGATCCCGCGAAGCTTGCCGCCCGGCAATTCGCTGGCGTCGACTCGGATGGAATCGTCGGTCTCTTCGATCCGGCAGCCCATTTGCTGGAGCACGTCGACGAACGCGACATCACCTTGCGTCGCGGCTCGGCTGAGTCCGCGAACGGTGACGTCGCCGCCCGAGATCGCTGCCGCGGCCCAGAAGTAGCTGGCGGCAGAAGCGTCCGGTTCAATGCTCCATCCGATCGCGTCGTAGTCACCATCGATCTGCACAATCAAATCGCCGGTGGAGGACTCTGGCCAAATCAGGTTCACGGATGCTCCGAAGACCTGCATCGCGTCGGCAGTCATCTCAGCGTATGGACGCGAGACCAATTCGCCGACGACTCGAATGGAGACGGGAGCCCCGGAGCGGCGGCTGGCAAGCGGAGCCGCCATCATCAAACCGCTGAGGTATTGGCTGCTGACATTGCCCGCGACGGAAAGCTCTTGCTTGGCCCAGCCATTGGTATGAATGTGAACCGGAGGGCATCCGCCGTCGGAGACTGCCTCGATGTTGCCGTCGACCACGGGGGAGAGAGCTTGGACTAGATCGCCGATCGGTCGCTCGTGCATCCGCGGGACGCCACGCAGCGTGTAGTGCCCGCCGAGTGCCGACAGCGCGGCGGTCAGAAATCGAACCGTCGTTCCGCTGTTGGCGATGTAGAGATCATGCCCGGTGGCTTGGTCGCTGGGCGAGATCGCTTGTTGCAGACCAGTCACGACCAGGGTGCGGCCCGCATCTTCGGTTTCGATTTGCACGCCAATCTTACGGAGCGAATCCGTCATGACGTGGGTGTCTTCGCTAACCAGAGCCCCATCGAGCTGGCTGGTGCCCCGGCCGAAGGCGGCCATCAACAGGGCTCGGTTGGTCAGGCTCTTGCTGCCGGGAGGCCGAATGGAACCGCGGACGGGGCCACCGGGAATGACTCGGACGGTGGCGATGGCGTCGGACGGCAATTCGGTGGTGGAGTTCATGAACCGGCGAGGGAGGTTTGCTTATTCGTGGACGGTTGTGGCGGGTTTTGCCCGGGGATCCAAAGGGATCCGATGATCATCACGGCCAGGGTCACCGTGTGGATCAACCAGGTGGGTTCGATCGTGGTCACGGTGCGAGCCGTGACGACGCTCATGATAACCAATAATGCCAAAAATCGTCGCTCCGCACGACGGGCCGCGTCCCCAACGGACAATTTGCTGACCATCAGCATGATCAGGGCGATCAAAGGCAATCCAATGGCGCTGGTGGCGGTCGCCACAAAAGTAAGTTGAGTCATCGCTGGCATCCTGCGTGAGCGGAGAAGAGAAGAGACCCGAGAGCTTCGGTGCTTGGCGTCCTGCTGGTCACCACGCTCCCCGGTAGAGCCCTTGTCACTTATTTGCCCCGGCTCGCGGAAGAGCGAACTTGAGCGAATTCTTCAAATTTCCGCCAGAAAAATCGGCACGATCGAAATAATCGGCAAAAACTCCCCAGATTGCCTCACCCGAATCCCAGCGGATTCCGATAGGGATGGTGGAGGGTTTTGTGCCCACGCGGTTCTCACATGTTCAATGAGAAACGTCGAGACGCAAAACCATGGAAAGTCGACCGACGGAGTCAATTGCACTGCGTGGCGACGTTCCATCCATCACAACCTCCCCCCTTTTACCTCCCAATCCTCATGTCCGCTCGAAGAACCGCCTCCGCCGTTTTTTCGCTGATTGTGCTGGCTGCGATCGTGATGCCGTCGACCGGTTGCCGTTTGTGCGCCGATTGCGAATCGGATGCTTACCCAGCGTACGGTGGCGCATGGGAACGCACCCTTCGCGAAACGGGACGGGTGGGCAGCGTGTTTGATCCTGGCGGAGTCCGAGCGGCTGATTTGGAATCGCGAACGGATCCTGAGACCGCCGATCGCCGGATCCGAGGTCGTTCGCAATACGACGATGCATCCTCCGCCGATTCCAGCGAAGATCGTCAAAAGAATTCTGCGGACGAACAACGTAAGCTTGACGAAGAGGCCCGCGACAACG
Source organism: Rhodopirellula halodulae (assembly GCF_020966775.1). Taxonomy (NCBI): domain Bacteria; kingdom Pseudomonadati; phylum Planctomycetota; class Planctomycetia; order Pirellulales; family Pirellulaceae; genus Rhodopirellula; species Rhodopirellula halodulae. Next base: position 289,895 of record NZ_JAJKFV010000009.1, read on the forward strand.
ACAAAACGCCTCAGCAACAGGAAGCAGAACTCGAGGAGTTGGAAAAACGTCTCGAGGGTCTGAATCTACAAGACATCCGCCACGTCGCGCCTCCCAAGGTTCACACGGGATGGAATTGATCGTCGCTCTGGCACGCTCGTGATTCACCGTCCGTGTGAATCACACTGCCAACTAGAGCCGCGGCATTTCCCGTCAATATCGGCGGGCTGCAACCAGGAAAGCCTCCCCGAGTGAAATTCGATCCACGCAAACTTGTCGGGCCGTTGATGGCATTGCTGCTGTTCGGCTTGGCCGTGCGGCTGTTGATTGGTGAGGCTCAAAAGGTTTCTTGGGACGACTTTGTTGCCGGATTGACCGGTGTTCCGCCCGCCTATTTGGTGATCGCAACGTTTTTGGTTGCGTTGAATTACGCCCTGCTAATTTGCTACGACATTTTGGCATTGCGATATGTGTGCCGGGCACTGCCTTTGAAACGAGTGTCGTTGGTTGCGTTTCTGGGCTACGCACTCGGGAATAATCTTGGCACGCTGCTTGCCGCCGCACCGATCCGGTACCGTTTCTACCATCGTTGGGGTCTGACCCACCGGCAAATCGTTGCGTTGATGAGCGTCCTGGCACTGACGTTTTGGTCAGGCGTCTGCGTTCTGGGCGGGGTGGTGTTGGTGCTTCATCCGATCGAGTTGCCCGCCAAGTTCGATCTGCCCTTCGGTGTCCGGACGCTCGGAGCCATCCTGCTATCAATTGTCGTGTTTTACGCGGTGGTGTGCCTGGTTTGGCAGAAGCCTTGGCCGATCGGCAAACTGCATTTGCGACCACCAAGCCTCGGTTTGGCGACGGCGCAAGCCTCGGTGGCGATCGTGGATTTGACAATCAGCGCGACGGCGCTCTACCTCGTCATGCCAGGCAACGCGGTGGTTCCGTTTCCGACGGTGCTGGCGGCTTACTTGGTCGGCATCACGATATCGCTGATCACGCAGGTCCCCGGCGGTTTGGGGGTGTTGGAGCTGATTTTGTGGACGTTGCTCAAGGACACCGTGGGGAAACCTGTGTTGGCATCTGTCCTGATTTTCCGCGTGATCTATTATATTTTGCCGCTTTTGGTCGGCATGGTGGTTTTGGTCGCTCACGAGATCTACAGCGGGGCGATGGAAGCTCGCCACGACGCGGAAACCTTTGACGCCGCGAACTGAATCCACCGTCGATCCAAAATCCGGTTTGCGACGTACTACCATCCGGTAAAATAGGCGGAAATCGGCGGCGGTTGGCGATTCCTTCGCAGATCCCGTTGCCAATCGCTTCGCTGCTTTGCTTGAAGTGAGTCCTCGTGCTCACGAGCGAGTTTTTAGCTTCGTAAGCGTTGATGCCCGTCATTCATTCCGTTCACCTGCAAGGTCTTCACGATGCGCGACTTCAGTCACTTTGGTGGCAAACAGCTCCTCCGAATCACGTTCGCCTTAGGAATGGCATTCGTCTTCTGCGGTTGCGGTGCACCCACCGGCACGGTGAATGCGGATGACTCGACCGCCTCGGAAAGTACCGCCGACAAGACTCCGTCGGTCAATAAGACGACTTCTTCCACCCGCAAGCCCCGTCGCTACGAGCTGAACATGGATTCGAGCCCTTTCAACAAGCTAAACGAAGCTGAGCAATACGTGATTTTGCACAAGGGCACGGAGCCACCCGGGGATGGCGGCTACACGTTGACGAAGGATCCCGGCACTTACATCTGCAAACGGTGCAACACGCCGCTGTATCGCGCGGAAGACAAGTTCATCAGCCATTGCGGATGGCCAAGCTTCGATGACGAGATCAAGGACGCGGTGAAGCGTCAGCGTGATGCGGATGGCTACCGAATCGAAATCGTTTGTGCGAATTGCGGCGGACACCTGGGGCACGTTTTTCACGGTGAACGGTTGACGCCCAAGAACACTCGCCACTGTGTGAACTCCATCTCGATGAAGTTCATCCCGGAAGGCAAAGAGCTCCCCAAGCCAATCAAGAACCCGGCTCTGAAAGAGAAGGAAAAGGCCACCAGCCGAAAACCGGAAGCCGCCAAGGTGGAAAAGGAAGGAGCCAAGCCCGCAGGTAAATGAGTTGGTGAGCCAGTTGGGTTCGATGCCGTAAGTTGGCCACTCCTGGCCGACAACAAGTCACCGGATTCTCACTCGGCTCACAAGCACGTAGCCCGAGGAGTGATCCGAGCGGCATCGGACGGCTCGCGTCGTGCCGCTAGAAAGCGAAGTCACGCGTGCAAACGCTGGGCGGCGTGCGAGGTGGCCTGGATTGGTTGACCAATCCGTCTGGACTCTCGCGGCCTGCGAAATGTGACTCCGCCCCAGTCACTCAATCCAGCCCCGTGATTCCAAGAACGCGAACGTCTTTTCCATCGTGTCGCGATAGATCTTTCCGCCGCCGGCTTCTTTCTTCGCGTTGAAGAAACCGTGAGGCTGGCCTTCGTACAAATGCAGCTCGCTGGCCAGTCCAGCCTCTTTGCATTCGTCACGAAACGCTTCGCCGGTGGAAACTGGAATCAAACGATCCTTCGTTCCAAGAAATACAATCGATGGCGGATCGTCGGCGGTGATGTTGTGAGCCGGTGAATATTTCTGAAATTGATCGCCGACGCGTGCCGTCCCCCAGCCACCGGGGCCGTTGTTGTAAACCGGGTTGAACAGCAACAACGCGTTGGGTTTGCGAGAAACACCATTTACGGTTTCGTCATCCATCATCCCCAGGAATGCGGCGAGGTGACCGCCGGCTGAACCGCCGCCGGCTGCGATTCGGTTGGGATCAATCCCGAATTCCTTCGCGCGGCCGCGAACCGTACGAAACGCATCGGAAGCGTCCTCGACACAGGTGTCAGGTGGCAGCTTGTTCTTTTTGTCGAGCAAGCGGTATTTGACGCGAAAGCAAACCATGCCTCGCGCGGCCAGCTCTTCGCTGTGTTTTTCGAACTGGCCCGGTTTACCGCCTACCCATCCGCCACCGTGGAAGAACACGGCGGCGGGGCGAGAGTCCGATGCTTTCCAATCCGCCGGACGAGTCCAATCGATGAACAGCTCCGTTTGCTTCCCGCTTATCTCATCGACGATCGTTTTGTAAACGAACTGTTCCACGACATGATCTGGCATCGCCTCGGCAGTCGCTGCGGTTGTTGTACCGGAAGTTTCCTGGGCAAATGCATTCGTAGCCAGTCCGGCGGCCGTCCCAATGGTGAGGGCCAACACGCAAGCCAACGATCGTCGATGTGTCATTGAAAACTCTCAGTTCTTTTGCAGGGAATCGCGAATTTCTCGCAACAGGAGAATGTCCTCGCTCGGTTTGGCGGCTTCCTCTTCTTCTGGTTCGCCTTCCATGTGTTTTCGAGCGGCGTTGATCAGCTTAATCGCTACGAACAAGGCGAGGGCGATCAGCAGGAACTCAAACACCGTTTGCACAAAGGGGCCGTAGTTCAGAATTGGATATTTCTGAACGACCATTCCCGCGCCCTCGCCTTCGATGACTTTGCCCGCGTCATCGAGCTTCGGTGATTCAGTTGTGATCTTCACCGCAGCTTCCTTGAAGTTCACACCGCTGCGAGCCGTTAGCAAATTGATGGGCGGCATGATGATGTTGTCGACGAGTGACTTCACGATTCCGCTGAAAGCACCACCGATCACCACACCGACAGCCAAGTCAATGACGCTACCCTTCAACGCGAATTCTTTGAATTCTTTTACCAATCCCATGACTTACCCTCGCTTGCCTTGGCCAACGCCAATCCGATGAAATCGAGAGCAACATGCTCTCATAGCAGGGAGAAGCGTAAGGCAGTTTGAAGCGGCAAGGTAGCGTCTGGATTCAATTTACAGACGCGAATCGGTTTTTACATCGTTTTGATGACAGGCGATGGATGACTGGGAAGTCGCGGTTGTTGCAGCGTTGGGCGTCTCTCGGGTGGGCTCATGAAGAAGCCACCGTCGCCGGCCGAAGCGTTTGTTTAGGACCGAAGAACTCATGACGGATTCGATGCGGTTGAACCCCCGCCTGTGACAACAGGGTTTGCGATAATTCCATGAAGGGTCTGGGGCCGCAAAGATAGAAGTCGCAATCATTGCCGGGCAGGAACTCATTCAACAATGGCAAAGTCGGCAAACCAACCGCATCGCATTTTCGCGATTCCAAGTCATCAGGCAATGGATCGTTGAAGAGCGTCAGGGTTCGAACACCCGAGTGATCGATCTGCATCTGCTTCAGTTCTCCCGCGAAGGCTTGTGCGGACGAATTGCGGCATGCGTGCATGAAATGGATCTCTGCCGTCGGTTGATTTCGCAGCAAAGAATGAGCCATCGAGAGGAGTGGAGTGATTCCGATTCCTCCCGCCAAGAAGACGATCGGACGCTGCGGTTTCTCGTCCACGGGCAAGGTGAACTCACCGCATGGAGGTCCCAAGACGAGGGTGCTGCCGACCTCGATCTCATCATGCAAATAGCTGGAGATCAGACCGTCCGGTGCACCTTCGACGGCACCGGATTCGCGTTGAACGCTGATTCGCAAATGGTCGGCTCCCGCGGGGCCGGACAAACTGTAGTTGCGAGGTGAGGTTGGCGTGGTGGGGTGATCGAGATGGACCGTGATGTACTGCCCCGGAACAAACTTTGGCAGAGGTCCGTCATCCTTTGGCTTGAGGTAGAACGATGTCACCGCATCGCTTTCTGTCTCTTTGCGATCCACAACAAATTCTCGCGTCCCGTTCCAACCACCGGGAGCTGTCAATTGCTGCTGGTAGATCTCCTGTTCGCGTTGAATGAAGATGTCAGCCAGGAACTGATAGGCCTCTCCCACCGCATCGAGAATCTCATCCGTTGCCGCTTCGCCCATCACTTCGCGGATCGCTTCCAAAAGGTTGCTGCCGACGATCGGGTAGTGTTCGGCTTTGATTCCCAACGAGCAATGCTTCTGGGCGATCAATTCCACCGCGGGCATCAGAACCGCTGGGTTGTCGATGTGAGTGAAGTAAGCGCAGATCGCACCTGCTAATGCTCTTTGTTGTCCGCCGGTGTGCTGGTGAGCTTGGTTGAAGAACGCTTTCACCTCGGGGTTCTTCTGGAACATGCGTTGATAAAAGCATCGAGTGATGGTTTCAGCGTTCTCCGCGACCACCGGCGTGATGTCTTTGACAATTCGAATCGTGCTTTCACTCAGCATTTCAATCAACCTCTTTCGTCAACCAACCTGATGCAACCACCAACCAACCGCGGCTGGAACTGCATGCGAAGGTATAGAATAAAACATGCGTGTCAACTGCATGTTTGGGGCGGGGCGATTTCGAAAGACGTCGGCATCGGCGAATGACGCGAAAAAGCACGTGAATCCTGGGTTTGACCCGATTTCGCGGCGATTTGTCGCGAGTGTCAACGGAGTCGAATGCTTCGCTGATCGCGCGTACCGGAAAGCCAGTTCCCGCCAGCAAGTGGCTGCCTGAGCGATGTCGGTCCACGAGCCTTCGGGGCCATTCGTCCAAGTAGACTGAGGTGTGTTGGCCTCGCGCGGCGAGGTTTGCCGGTTGATAATCAAGACGAACCAACGAGTTGAACACGATGCAATGGAACCGTTTCGCAAGCTGGATCTTGCTGGGGCTGATCACGACGAACGTTTGGACCGCCGTCGCGATCGCGGAGGAACCATCCAAAGAGGCGAATGAAAAGTCAGAAGATGGACTGACGGATTCATTCGTGACCACCGAGCATTCGATCACCATCGAGGGAGAAGCGATTGACTACAAAGCAACCGCCGGTCGGTTGGTCATCCAAACGGACAAGTTGGATCCCAAGGCGGAGGTCTTTTTCGTCGCTTACACCAAGCCGGTTGATGACGTCACCAAACGTCCGCTGACCTTTTGTTTCAATGGCGGTCCTGGATCATCTTCCGTTTGGTTGCACCTGGGGATGCTGGGGCCAAAGATCATTCGCTTCCCCGACGATGCGTCGTTTTTGCAGCCGCCTTATCACCTGGACGAGAATCACCAAAGTTTGTTGGACGTGACGGACTTGGTGTTCATTGACCCGGTGAGCACGGGCTACAGTCGGCCGGCGGAAGACGTCAACAAGAGCGACTTTCATGGCTACAACGAAGACATCCGCAGTGTTGGCCAATTCATTCATGACTACACAACCATGTTTGAACGTTGGTTGTCACCCAAGGTCATTCTGGGTGAGAGCTACGGCGGATTGCGAGTCGCCGGTTTGAGCGGCCATTTGCGAGATCATTACCGGATGGAGTTGAACGGCGCGGTGGTGATCTCCGGCGCGATCAACTTTCAAACGCTGCGGTTCTCGCCGGGGAATGATTTGCCGAATGTCTGTTTCCTGCCGACTTACACCGCGACGGCTTGGTTCCATAAACAGCTCGACGACGAATTGCAGTCGCTGCCGCTGGAAAAGGTTGTGCAGCGAGCGGAGACGTTCGCCTATCGCCAATACGCACCGGCTCTTTTGAAGGGAACCGCGATTGGGAAGAAGGAACGTCAAAAGGTGGCCAAAGAGTTGGCCAAGCTGACCGGTCTGTCAGAAGAGTATGTTTTGGCGTCGAATTTGAAAGTGTCGATGCAGCGATTCGGCAAAGAGTTACTGCGAGACGAACAACGCACGGTTGGACGATTCGATGGGCGATACGTCAGCATCGATCGTGATTCGGCGGGAGAGACACCGGAATTTGACGCCAGCGGTGCCGCCATCTTTGGCCCGTTCACGGCGTGTTTGAACGACTACATGCGTCGCGATTTGAACTACAAGGATCGTCGCGTTTACGAAATTCTGACGGGCAACGTGCACCCATGGAGCTACCGTCCTTTCGAGGGACGCTACGTCGATGCTTCTGAGACGTTGCGAGGGGCAATGACGGCCAACCCATCGCTCAAGCTGTTTGTTGCTTGCGGATACTATGACTTAGCAACGCCCCATTTCGCGATGGAATACACGTTGGATCATTTGGGGTTGTCGCAAGACCGACGCGACAATGTCACAGTGAAGCACTACGAGGGCGGGCACATGATGTATGTGCACGGGCCGTCGCTCGAGAAGCTTCGTGAGGACTTGGTCAAGTTCTATGGCGATGCGACCGGCGTCGAGTAGTGGATGCCAGCTAATCTGTCTCGGCCGTGGCTGCTTGGATCATTTGCTGATCAGAGCGGCTTCGGCCCAAAGAGACGGATCTTCCGCGACGGGGAAATCGGTGCTGAGCGTTAGTGCTTGGTTCCCCAATTCGCGATCGGCGACCAAGTAGTAGAACCCGATCTGCGATTGATCTTTCGGATCAAATCCCGTCATGGCTTCGGCGGGAATGAAACCAGACAACTCATAGCCATCGTGTCGCGGCAAGGCGTGAATCTTCAGGATTTCCGGCCGGATGGGTTTCGGATTGGTGCGGGCTCGGTTGATTGGCACCAGCGCCGCGACGGGGCGTTCTCGTTTCGGTCCACCGCCCGCCGGCAACCATAGAAAACGATGGCAGTGCTGCGTTGCCCGGTGAATGTTGGGACTGTTGCGTGTGTCCATCCACAGGTGCAGCCCGTCGCTCTCGTCCAAACGAGTGTCGCGGCACCAGGGCAACTGCCGTTTTCCGTTGACCAGTAGCTGAAAACCGATCCCGTCCACGTCCCACGCGATTCGCACGTCGGCAAAGATCGGGCCGCCGGACAGAGCTGCAAACGAGGGCACTCGGCAGGACTCCGGCAACGACAGCCCTCGCGCCGTCCACTTCATTGCCTGTTGCTGCAACCGAACTTCGAATCGGAACAGCATTGTTGGGTCGAGCAGGGGGCCTTTGTGCGAACTCAATTGAAAACCAAAACCTTGCGTCGGAAGTCGAAGTCAGCCCCACAGCCTACCGGTTTCGCCTGGGATGGGAATGCCGTCGAACGTTGGCTTGATGTTTGGAGAATTCGGGCCCGGGGACGTTTGCGAATTGTGCAGATTTCTTCAAGAAGTGGGCTGTGAAACGAAAATGAATTTACCCAAACGGAACAACTGGAACAGACGCCGTGAAAACGCACAGCTTTCCCAAGCGAATTCAAACCCCCAGCCATCCAAGTCGCCGATAGCGTGCACTGGAGCGGGATTTCCAACTGGCGATTTGGTGGCGCCGACCGTTGCGTCCCCGTCCGCTCCAACCCACCTCACAGCCCACCATCACATTCATTCAAGTCCGGTATCGCAGTGGCCCCATTATTCCGAGACCCCGTCTGCTGATTCCGGCCCAACATAACCATGAAAATTCATTCCCCTATCCGTCATTGTTCTGCCACCGCCAAACGCCTCGCCCTTTCGGTCGCCATTGCTGGATCGATTTTGGCATCCGGTTTCGCCACCAATTTGGCCCACGCTCATCGAGTCGACCCGGCTCTCAGCGGAGGCATCTCGATCCTGGTTCACCGGTTTGACGAAGAAGCCGAACCCATTCCCGTCGCCGACCTGAACCAAACTGAAGAGAACAGCGTCGTGTTCTTGCCATCGGACGACGCTCCCGTGGTTCAACCCCCTGCCGTCGATGCGACGCCCGCCGAAATTGCCCCTGCCGACGAAGCCCCCGCCCCCACCGCATTCGTCATTGTTCCCGGAACTCACGATTCCATCCCCACCTCAACCATCGACTTGGCTCCCGTCGATGAAGCGTCTTCCAGCGAAGATGAAGAAGCCGGCACGCTGACCTTGGCCGAAGCTGCTCCCACCGCTCCCGCGACCCGTGTCAGTCGCACCTCTTCCGACTTCAACGAAATGCTGGCCGCCGTCGCCGCATCTACAGCAGCCAAAATCGGTATTCCGCTGGAGCATTTCCTCGAGCCCTTCGCGATGATTCGCACGCAAGCGAAGTTGCCACCCGTGGCGGGCGAATTGGATCCTTCGGTGAATGAAGAGGTCGCTGACAACGCCGCCTTGGCTCAAGCGGTGGCTTTGAATCGATGGTGGTTGGACGACGCTCCCGTGGTTCGCGACGACCAGCCAATCTTGCAAAGCCGCGTGGTCAACCAGACGTTGCGATTGAACAAACCCGAACCGAAATTCACCATCGACGTTCGCGAAGAATTGGCCGCTTTGGCAGCCGAAGAGCCACTGGATGTGACTTCGCACCCAGTCATCGTCCCTCTGGTCGCCAAGCACGATTTCGCAAAACCTGAGAAGGCGGTGGAAGTTGCTGAAGAAGATCCTTTGGTCGGCAGTGGCCCGGTGATCGTCACTTTGGAAGAAGCCTATCTGCCATATGACTTGGCCGAAGAAGACTTGCCCGCCGCGGAGCAGCCGACTCAATTGGCAAAGATTTCGCCTGATTGTTTGATGGACGAAGCGGTTTGGCAAATCAGCCGCGCTGCTGACGTCGCGGAGTGTTTCTCACCGCAAGACATCGGTGGTTTGCTCGCGGACTTGGAACGTCGACGCACTGGTTTGCAAAGCATCGCCATCAACGAAATGACGCAGGACCTTGCATCCGTGTGGGCTCAGCCGGTCGCGATCATGTTGGTCGATGGGCAGCCGGTGCCTCAGCCCATTCCAGACGAGGCACCCAACGAAAGCAAGTTGATCAATACCATGTTGGTGGATGGTGTTGAGATTCCCGCACCGGTGCCCGATGCGACGCCAGACGAACTGCCGAGTTCGGAGATTGATGGGTTGATGCTGGTGGATGGTGATTTGGTGCCGACTCCCGTGCCGGACGCGGTTCCCGATGCGGAAGAATCCGCTCCCGCACCACCGATGATGATCGTCGATGGCGGGCTGATTCCAGCTCCGACCCCAGATGGCATTCCCAACGGCATTGTCAGCTTCAACACGTTGACTGGCATCGAGTCGATCGTTGCCGTGGACATTGTTCCTGAAACGGCGTACCCAGTCATGATTCCACTTTTGGGACCGGAGGCGTTTGAAAACGAAACGCAAGTGGCAACACGACCTGAAGAAGACGCCGTGCAGCGATAGGCGATACGTCGCCGGGGCGTTGAGACTTCTCAACACTCAGCTTGCTCAGCCCCGGCTCATCGAAACACGACTCCAAGCCCGCGATGTTGAATGCCAACGTCGCGGGCTTGGCTCGTTTATACTGGCCGCCTAGTCATTCCCCACAACGACAAAACGCGGCAGGCAACACGATGCGCACTTGGAGATCTCTGTGTCTCGGTCTCATTCTTGGGACCGTTTTCATCGGTACGGTGGCTTCGGCTCAAGAAGCAACTGAAAAGAAACCGTCCACTCGCAAGAACGTGCTGTTCTTGATCTCGGACGACCTGAACACCCGCATCGGTTGCTACGGCGACCCGTTGGTTCAGACGCCCAACATCGATCGATTGGCCGCCAGAGGCGTGTTGTTCCAAAACGCAGCTTGCCAATACCCGCTGTGTGGTCCCTCCAGAAATTCCATGTTGTGCGGCTTGTATCCGGACACCACCGGGATCCATGGCAACGCGCAGATCTTTCGGGATTCGATCCCAGAGCGTTGGTCGCTACCGCAGGCCTTTCGTTTGGACGGTTATTTTGCCGGGCGAGTTGGGAAACTGTATCACTACAACGTGCCGAAATCGGTTGGGACCAATGGTCATGACGATCCGGCGTCGTGGGAGCTGGAGCTGAACCCAGCCGGATGTGATCGTTTGATCGAAGAACCGGACATTTTCACGCTTCGTGAGAAAGCGTTTGGCGGGACGTTGTCCTGGTACGCTTCGCCCCGACCGGATGGCGAGCACACGGATGGAATGTTGGCGGAAGATGCCAGTTGGGTGCTGGAACGATGCGCGAAACGCAACGACCGCCCGTTCTTCCTGGCCGTTGGGTTTTACCGTCCGCACACACCGTACGTTGCGCCAAAAGAGTACTTCGAGCCCTACAAGTTGGAGGACATGCCGCTGTTTGACAACGTCGAGGAGGATGTTGCCGACGTGCCCAAGGCGGCTTTGTTAAGCCACAAAAAGGAACAGGAAAAGCTGACCGATCCGCTCCGTCGCCAGGCCATCCAGGCTTACTACGCCAGCACCACGTTCATGGACGCTCAGGTTGGCAAGGTGCTGGATACTTTGGAACGCACCGGATTGGACAAGAACACCATTGTGGTTTTCACCAGCGACCACGGGTACTTCCTCGGTGAAAAAGGGCTTTGGCAAAAGCAAGCTTTGTTCGACAAGGTCGCCGGTGTGCCATTGATCATCGCGGAACCCGGCCGCGAAAAGGGGGCTGTTGCGACGACTCCGGTTGGGTTGGTGGATTTGTATCCGACGTTGGCTGAAATGTGCGGTGTTCCAACGCAAGAGTTAATGCACGGCCAGTCGCTCGTGCCGATCTTGCGTGATCCATCGCAACTTGGGCGTGGCTATTCCATGTCGATGATTTCTCGCAACGATCGACAGAAGAAGCAACGCTACTACGGGTATTCCATCCGCACGCCGCGTTATCGCATGACGTTGTGGGACGATGGCGATCGCGGCATGGAGCTGTACGATCACGACAAGGATCCGGAGGAGTTCACCAATTTGGCGCACGGCGATGGTCAACAAGACCCGGAGATTGCCGCGGTCATTCGTGACTTGAAGGGCAAGCTCGCGGAAGAGGTGGCCAAGGGGATGCCAGCTTCGGGCAAACGCACGGAGTACAAGGTGGGGAACTGGAACCCGATGTTGCGTGTGGACAACTGAACGCGGCTGAATGCAGCCGACGTGCGCTTATATGCGAATGTTTTGAATGCGAAAGGCGAGTTGTTGCAGCTCGCTGGCCAGATCAACGTTGATGATGGCCGTTCCCGCCGGCACACGCAGTGTGGTGGGAGCGAAGTTCAAAATGCCTTGAATGCCACCGGCCATCACGCGGGCCGCGACCTCGCTGGCTTGTTCGCTGGGGACCGCGAGAATGGCCAATTCCGGTTTGGCTTTTTCAAGCACCGCTTCCAAATCATCTAACGGTCGGACCGTGGTTCCGCCGACTTCGCGTCCGTACTTCGCCGGGTCGGTGTCAAAGGCCGCCGCTAATGAGAAACCGAGACGCTCGAATCCTCGGTAGCGAAGCAGAGCGTTGCCCAGTGATCCGACGCCGATCAACACGGCTTTCCACTGAACGCCGGATCCCAACACAGCACCGATCCGTTCGGCCAACAGTTGCACGTCGTAACCGACGCCGCGTCGACCAATCGAGCCTACGGAACTGAGGTCGCGGCGCACGACGGCGGGGGAAACGTTGACCATTTGCCCCAGGTCGCGACTGTTGGTGGACTTCTCTCCCGCCGCGATCAAACGGTGCAATTCGCGGTAATAGAGCGACAAACGCCCCACCGCGGGCGTGGACAATTCCGCCTTGCAAACGGCTTCATCGGAAGGATCCGAAGGGCTGGATTCGTGTTCGCTCGTCATCGGCTTCGCTGACCCGCACAATCGTTTGAACCGGAACAACCCGCAGCGTCGGCAGGACTTGACGACGCAATCGTTCTGTTTTGCCAGGACCGCCCTGTTTGTTTGTTTAACGCTTGTTCTGCAGACGATGAAGTTTGTGCATCAAGATCAGTTTTGCTAGTCCGCAGAGTTTCCGCCTGTGCCACACACGTTCTGGCCCAGCTTATCTCTGACCGTCTGGCAAGTGAAGCCTTACCGACCCTCCCTGGCCCACGTGTGGGCCGCCCCGCTCTCACACTCGCAGCCTCGGCCTTCGTTCGGCCGACGGGCGTTCTGCTCGACCGTGACAGTGAATCAGGCAGCGGATCGGTTTAGCCGTCTGGATTTTGATTTTGGTTTGGAGGCCAAGCCGGGGGGTATCCGGCAGGCCAAACGAAGCTGCGTTATGCAACGTCCCGTTGTTACCTGTGGAGAAACTTACGATGAAACGCTTGTGGTTGTTGCCCGCGTTGACGATTATCTCGATCGTCTCGGGCGCGAACGCTGCTCACGCTGCATATAGCGGCGCGATCAGCTATGAAGGCTGTAGCAGCTGTGGTGGCTCAGTCGTCGCCGATGGATCGGCGGTTGCTGGCGGCTCAGTTGTTGCCGACGGTTCGGCCGTCGCTGGCGGTGGATCTTACACCGTCATGCGAACGGTTCGCGAAACCGTCATGGAGCAAGTCGAAGAGACTCGCTATCGCACTCGGAACGAAGTGTACTTTGAAGACCAAGTGGTCAATCGTACGCGAATGGTTCCCGAGACTCACCAGAAAGAAGTTCAGTACACGGTCATGGTGCCGTCGTACGAAACTCGCCAACGCACGATCAACTACACGGTCAACAAGCCTGTGTACGAAACTCGTGAAAAGGTGATCAACTACACGGTCAAGAAACCCGTGTACGAAACTCGTACGAAGACGATCAACTACACCGTGATGAAGCCCGTTTACGAGCAACATCAGCGAGTGATCAACTACACCGTGAAGAAACCTGTGTACGAAACTCGTACCAAGACGATCAACTACACGGTCAACAAGCCCGTGTACGAAACTCGTCAACGGACGATCAACTACACCGTGATGGTTCCAACGTACGAAACTCGTACGCGAAACATCAACTACACGGTTTACAACACTGTGCAAGAACAAAAAGTTCGCACAGAGAACTACAGCGTCAGCGTTCCTCAAACGTACACCAAGACCATCACGGTCAAAGGTGGACACTGGGAAACCCGTACGGAAACCGTTCCTGGTCCAATGATCCGTCGCACCGTGCGTGAGCCCGGTACTTCGTACTTCGACGCAGCAACGTGCCGCACGGTTTACTGCCCAGGCAAGTGCCGCGTGGAATGCGTGCAAGGTTGCCCCAAGACGATCTGCAAGAAAGTCTGGGTTCCAACTTGCGAAGAGAAAGAAGTGACCTGCACCAAGTACGTCACCGAGTGCCGTACTCGTGAAATCCCTTACACCGTGTGCCGTCGCGTTCCTGAGTGCCGCACCAAGACCGTTGAGTACAAAGTGTGCAAGATGGTTCCTGAGTGCCGTACCAAGACCTGCAACTACACCGTGTGCAAGATGGTCCCAGAATGCCGCACCAAGGAAGTGTGCTACAAAGTCTGCAAGATGGTTTGCGAAAACCGTCAAAAGACCTGCAACTACACGACCTGCAAAATGGTTCCTGAGTGCCGCACCAAGACTTGCAACTACACCGTTTGCAAGATGGTTTGCGAGCCTCGCACCAAAGTTTGCAAGTACACCGTCTGCAAGATGGTTCCTGAGTGCCGCACCAAGGTTTGCGAGTACAAAGTTTGCAAAATGGTTCCTGAGTGCCGCACCAAGACCGTGTGCTACACCACTTGCCGCAAAGAGTGCTACCAAGAAACGATCAAGGTCAAGAAGTGCCGCAAAGTTTGCGAGCCCTACACCGTGACTCGTTGCGTGCCACGCGTTGTTTGCAAGCAAGTTCCAGTGGAAGTTTGCTGCCCAGCTCCAGCTTGCGGATGTGCAGATCCATGTGCAGACGCTTGTGCTCCAGCCTGTGCACCTGCTTCGGCCGGTCCTATCCGTAGCTTGCTCAAGGGTCTCTTGGGCGGACACGGCTGTGGCTGCAGCAACGACTGCGGTTGCGACGCTGGCTGCGATGCAGGTTGCGACGTTGCACCTGCTTGCGGCTGCTGATTGAAATTTGTTCTCAGGGGAGCCCCCTTCGCCGGGGCTACCCAGAGAACGTTGGACGTAACGCTCTCCACACAGCGACCCCAACCCGACTTCGATGGCCGTGTTGATCCGGACATCCGACCGAACAACGGATCACCGGCCACGAAGTCACCGGGGTGCTCGCCTGGAAACCTCAGCGATCAAACAAAAACGGGGACGAACTTGTCAGCCAAGTTCGCCCCGTTTTTTATGCGCCTCAACAGAGTGAGAACGTCGAAAGAACGAGAATCGGGCGTCGCGCCTCCGCTGAGTCTTCAACCCAAACCGAAAACCCCCGCCCTCGACTCCCCTCCCTCGACGTTCCGTCCTCCGCTCGAAAACCTCAGCTCTCGGCTCTCAGCCCTCCTTCAGGGCCGACTTGATCGCGCTGACCAGTTCGTCATCCGAAGGCTTCACCTTCGACTTGTAGCGGCCGATCACTTGTCCATCGCGGCCGACCAGGAACTTTTCAAAGTTCCAACTGACGGGACCCTTGCCGGCAGGCTCAGCCTTGATGCTGGTCAACTGCTTGTACAGCGGCGTGGCGTCGTCACCGTTGACGTCGACCTTGCTCATCATGGGGAAGGTGACTTCGTAACGCGAACTGCAGAATTCGAGAATCTCGGAATCGGAACCAGGCTCCTGGCTCCCGAACTGATTGCATGGGAAACCGAGGATCACCAACCCGTCATCCTTGTGGGCTTCGTACAACGCTTGCAAACCGGCGTACTGCTTGGTGTAGCCGCACTTGCTGGCCACGTTGACGATCAGCACGACTTTGCCTTCGTAGTCGTGCAAATCAACTTCTTTGCCTTCGATCGTCTTGGTCTCGTGAGCCAACACGCATTCGTGTTCGGTGGTGGCGTCAGCAGCCGAGGCGGATGGAAGTGCACTCATCAAACAACCCAGGGCGAGAGGAAGAAGCAAATAGCGAGACATCGATGTTCCTGTGGGGAAACGAGAGTTCGAAACGAATGTGAAACACACGCCATCACTATAACCGTCTCGCCAAGGGGGATTGCGAAATGAGTCATGCAAATCGAAAATCCGGTTTGCCTCCCGCATCCCTCCCCCCACGAGCCTCTCACCATGAATTTGAAAGACAAAGTCGTCGCCATCACCGGCGGTGGAACCGGCATCGGAGCCGGAATTGCACGTGAATTGGCGATGGCCGGTGCGAAGGTCACCATCGGTGGACGACGAGAAGCTCCGCTGAAGGAAGTCGCTGGTTCGATCCGTTCGTCCAACCCCGTTCGCACGCACACGATCGACGTGGCGGACAACGACAGCATCGAAGCTTTCTTCGCCGATGTTCGCGAAAACGTTGGTGAAGTGGACATTTTGGTGAACAGTGCCGGGATCAACATTGCCAAGCGAACGATGGCCGAGATGGATCCCGACGAATGGGATCGCGTGCTTCGCATCAACGCGACCGGAGCCTACCGCTGCATGCATCAAGTGCTGGCGGGGATGCGAGACCGCCGCGACGGATTGATCATCAACATCTCGTCGGTCGCGGGAAAACGCGCGATCACGTTGGGCGGCGTTGTTTACTGTGCCAGCAAATTCGCGATGACCGCGTTGGGAACGGCAACCGCCAATGAAGTCCGGCACGAAGGCGTTCGGATCACCAACGTGTACCCTGGCGAAGTGAACACGCCGATCTTGGAAAATCGACCTGTCCCGGTCACCGAAGAACACAAACAATCGATCCTGCAACCAGAAGACATCGCGTCGGTGATCCTTTCGATTTGTCAGTTGCCCCCGCGAGCCTGCGTGCCTGAGATCGTTATCAAACCCACCACTCAGGAATGGGTGTGAGCCGCGACAACACATCGCCGTCCGCAATCGTAACCGGTGCCTCCGCCGGATTGGGGCTGCATGTCTGCAGGCGACTGCTTCGCGAGAATTACCGGCTCACCATGTTGGGCCGAAACGCGGACCGGTTGCGAGACGCGGAGAGGTCGCTGCGAGAGGAATTTCCGCGATCGGAAGTGAAGGCGTTCGCGGGCGACGCGTGTGATGCAGATTCAATGAATCGGATGGTGGCGGAACACGTTCAGCGTTTCGAATCGCTCGATGCGCTGGTGAACGTGGTTGGACGCAGCGACCGAGGCTTGTTGATTCACAGTTCCGCGGAAGAGCTGGAATCGCTATTCCGTGACAACGTCATTTCCGCTTGGACCTGTTCCCGCGCGGTTCACGAATCGCTCCAGCAGACTCGTGGTGCAATCGTCAATCTTGGTTCGCTTGCCTCTCGCGTGGCGCCGCGTTATCTGGGTGGCTACGTGATCGCCAAGCATGCGCTGGTCGGTTTCTCGCGACAGCTTCGAATGGAATTGGAATCGGACGGCATTCACGTGGGCGTCGTCTGTCCAGGTCCGATCCGCCGTGATGATGATCTGCCGATCGATCGCTACCAGACGGATACGAAGACCGGCGTTCCGGCGACCGCGGCCCAGCCTGGCGGAGGTGCGAAACTGAAAGGGTTGCCACCCGAACAAGTCGCGGACGCGGTTCTGAAATGCATCATGCAGCGAAAGATCGAAATCGTGATGCCGGGCAAGGTGCGAGCCCTCATGGCCGTCAACGCGATCTCACCCAAACTCGCGGATTGGTTATTGGCCAAGAGCACTGCTTGAAACGCACGTCGGGCCGGAATTTTGGGTCGAGACTGCTTTGAATGGTTGACCATTCCAAATGGGGTAGCCAGGCTGGCTGTCCTGCCGTGTGATTGCGGTGCAGAAGAAGGCGGGCGGGAAACCCATGTTGGATCGCTGGGTTAGGCGTCCAGCACCACGTCGGTCTTCGGCTTGGCCACGCACATCACGACCTCGTCGTCTTCGCGGTCGCATTCGGGCGGCTCGTCGTAGCCCACTTCGCCACCCAACAAACGCTTGACGCAAGAACCACAATCTCCCGAACGGCAACTGGAATCGACCGCGATGTCCAACGCTTCCGCGACGTCCAGCAACCCGTCCATTCCGGACACGAACATTCCCGTTTGATTGGATGTTTCAAAACGAACCGCATGGGTGACTGAAAGTTCATCGGTGCCGTCTGCCGCATCGTCGATGACTGGAACAGCCAACGCTCCGACTGATTTTGATTTGCCACCAAACGATTCAAACTTCACGTTTTTGCTGGCAACGCCCCGTTCGACCAAGCCTTCCGCGAATGCGTTCATGAATACATCGGGGCCACAGATCAAGAATTCGCCGCGTTCATGGCCGATTTGTTCCAGGATCGAGCGAGCTGACAGTCGCCCGGTCGAATCGCCGTCTCGGCAATCGCCGGGGTGTGGTTTGCTGAACCAAAGATGAACGCGAACGCCGGTGGTGCTCTGCAAAGCAGCAGCGAGTTCACGAATGGGGGTGAGGAACGGAGCTTCTGTTGCGTTGCGAATCTGATAGAAGAGGTTCACCTCTCGGGTGCTCGATTCGTTCAGGCTTTGAAACAACATCGACATCATCGGTGTGATCCCAATGCCCGCTGCGACCAGGTTCAGTGGTAACGGTGAATCCGTCGCTTCCGTTGGGTCGTAGTGGAATTTGCCCTTGGGGGCTTGGATCTGCAGCGTGTCACCCGGCGCCACGGTGTCATGCAGCAGGTTGCTCATCTTTCCGCCCGGCACACGCTTGACCGTGATCCGGTAGTGCCGTTCTTCAGGACCGCTGGAAAGGCTGTAACAACGAGTGACGTTCTTGCCGTTTTCAGGGTTTGACAGACGCACGGTGAGGTACTGGCCACCTCGAAATGACGGGAAGGGGTCACCGTCCACGGGAGCGAGCACAAACGACCGGCAATCGGGCGTTTCGTCTTTGACCGATCGCACGATCACATCTCGCCATCCTTTCCATCGCCGCGGATCTTGCGACCCTTCGATGGGATTGGCAACCGGCGCGTCCGTCATCGCGGCCCTCGCAGCCCGGGCCCGGTAGGTTTTTCCGCTGCGTTGTTTGGGAAGTTGTTTGCGAATCAGTCGCTTCCATTCCCATTCCTCGATCGCGTCGGCGCTACCAACGAACAAGAGGAAACATCCGCCACCAAGCAGCAGCGCGAACAGGAATGAATAGGACACGTTTTCGAAGCTCAAACCCGAGTGAACAAACTCAACCAAGAATTTGTTGCCTGTCCTGAGAGGAAAGCGAATGACCGAGATTCGGTTTGAGTCGACCAACAAGAATATTCACGAAGATGTACCGGTCGCACCGATCGTGCCGGCCGATTCGCAATCGAGCGACACGCAAGGCTGCGTTCGGTGCCAATCCCAAACAATCGAGTCACCAATAGCCGAACGGCGTTAGCCGCGGTTGGCCGGATCGATCCGAGCACTCGCCGCAAAATCGGGAAACCCAAACGCTCCGGGACGCAACCAACAACCTGCCGTAGCTCGCTTCGCTCGGTACGGCCTACGGTGGCTCGACCGGTTTGGGTCTCTCGATTGGCGCGGGGGTGGACAGGAACGCGATGGGGCAACCGGTGCTAACGCACGCCGGCTATGCAGTGCTCCCGATCGCAACACACGAAACAAGATCCCGAACACCAATCAATCAACCATTATTCAAAAAACTTAACCCGCCAAACCACCTCGTAGCCGAACGGCGTTAGCCGCGGTTGGCCGGATCGATCCGAGCCCTCATCGCAAAATTGATCTGCCCAAACGCTCTGGGACGCAACCGACGACCTGCCGTAGCTCGCTTCGCTCGGTACGGCCTACGGTGGCTCGACCGGTTTGGGTCTCTCGATTGGAGCGGGGGGGCGAGGAACGCGGTGGGGCAACCGGTGCTAACGCACGCCGGCTGTGAAGGGCGTTCGTTCTCATTGAACGCACCGAGGTTCCGGCTTAAGACATTTCCAGTCGTGAGCACGCGTCGATCAACGAAAAGACTTCTTAGCCGAACGGCGTTAGCCGCGGTTGGCCGGATCTATACGAGCCCTCACCGCAAAATCGATCCGCCCAAACGCTCCGGGACGCAAACAACAACCTGCCGTAGCTCGCTTTGCTCGGTACGGCCTACGGGGATACTCGACCAAGCGGCGTCTCTCGATTGGTTCAACGCGGCGAAACGCTCAACCTGGCAACCGGTGCTAACGCACGTCGGCTATGCGGTGCGTTCGCTCTCATTGAACGCACCGAGGTTCCGGCTAAGACAATTTCAGTCGTGAGCACGCGTCGATCAACCAAGAGACTTCTTAGCCGAACGGCGTTAGCCGCGGTTGGCCGGATCTATCTGAGCCCTCGCCGCATAACCGGAAAACCCAAACGCACCAGGACGCAACTAACAATTCGCCGTAGCTCGCTTCGCTCGGTACGGCCTACGGTGGCTCGACCGGTTTGGGTCTCTCGATTGGAGCGGGGTGGCGGAGAATTTGACGTGGCAACCGGTGCTAACGCACGCCGGCTATGCGGTGCGTTCGCTCTCATTGAACGCACCGCGGTTCCGGCTTAAGACATTTCCAGTCTTGAGCACGCGTCGATCAACCAAAAGACTTCTTAGCCGAACGGCGTTAGCCGCGGTTGGCCGGGGCGATATGAGCCCTCATCGCAAAATCGATCCGCCCAAACGCTCTGGGACGCAATCGACAACCTGCCGTAGCTCGCTTTGCTCGGTACGGCCTACGGGTGGCTCGACCGGTTTGCATCTTTTGGTTGGTGCTACATCGCGTTGAGTTGTTGCGCTCGGGCCATCGCGTCTTCGGCGGCGGCGATGTAGGCCTGGTTCTGGGTTCCGGCCCAAGCTCGTTGGTAGGTCACGCTCATGGCCGTGAAATTGAACGCGTCTTCGGGTTCCAACTCGCAAGCCCTTTGGCCGTGCGCGATCGCTTCGTCGTGTTGGCCGGTTTTCGTGTAAACACGAGCCAATGCCAAGTGAGCCAACACGAACGTTTCGTCTTCCTCGACCAACGGCTTCAAACCGGCGATGGCCTCTTCGTATTTCTCTTCGTCGATCAGTTTTTCGACTTCGTTGTATCGTTCGTAAAGTTCGTCGCTGGCCATGGATGAATCGGATGGTTGAAAGGCTGAATGGAAAGCAATCGCCGTGTTCGGGTTGAAACGCGGGATCGATGATGAACGTGAGTCGAAGTCACTGCTTGGCGGCGATCAGATCGTCGAGTTCCTGCTTCAACTTCGGCAGGATCTCGTCATATCCAAACGCGCCCAGTGCTTCGGTGCCGCGCTTTAGATTGACTTTTGCGGGGCCGCACCACAACCCGAGGTCCGCGTCGTCGGTTTCGCCTGGCCCGTTCACACGGCAACCCATCACCGCGATGGTAATCGAATACTCTTGGGCGAACGTCGTCATCTCCTTGACCTTGGCAGCCAAATCGATGAAGGCTTCGTTCTCCACCCGCGAGCAACTCGGGCAGCTGATGATGTTCAGTTTGGAATCGTCAAACTTGACCACGCTGCGAACGCGACCGGCGTAGATGTCGTCGACGATCTGTTTGCCAGCGTCGATCTCTTCGGGTTTTCGCGGATTGGGCAGGGTCAGCGAAACGCGGACCGTATCGCCGATACCTTTGCCGAGCAGTTGCTCAAACGCGATGCGGGTTTTGATGATGCCGTCCGGTGGCATGCCGGCCTCGGTGACTCCCAAGTGCAATGGCACGTCGGGGCGTTTTTCCGCGAACAACGTGTTGACCTGCACCACCTTGGATGGATCGCTGTCTTTCAGCGAAACCACAAAGTTGTGAAAGCCGAGTGAGTCAACCAGTTCGCAATGTTCCAAAGCGGATTCCAGCATGGGCGTGATGGAATCATCGTCGGCGTATTTTTCTTTCTTGGCCGGATCAACACTGCCGCAGTTCACCCCGATGCGAACCGCACATTGATTGCTGCCCGCGATGTCGATCAAGTAGCGAACCTTTTCTTGCCAAGACAACTCCCGCGCGTGGTGATACAGGTGCCCGGGGTTGTAGCGGATCTTGTCCACATGGGGAGCCACGTGTTCCGCCAAGCGAAAATTCTCTTGCAAGTCGACGGCCAAGTTGGCGTTCGTCTGCTTTCGAATTTCGGCAAGTGCTTCGGCGTCCTTTGTGCTGTCGACCGCAATCCGAACGACACCAGCGCCGCGGGCGTGCAGCGCTTCGGCCTGCTGCACCGTTGCGTCGATGTCCTGCGTTTTGGTGGCTGTCATGCTTTGGACAGCGATCGGGTTTCCGTCACCGATGAGGATCGATCCGATGGTGACCGGACGAGTCGGATTGCGGCTGATTTTCATAGAGAAGAGATACGGTCGAAATGGTTCCAAACGGCAGAAAGCAGCGGGTTCAGACGAACGGCCTGCTGACAACTTACCCTGACAAGTCGAACCGCAATACCGGCCAAGAAATCACTCGTTCATTTCGGACAATTCACGTTCATAGAGCCCACGAATTTCGTCCAAATCGGCGTCCAGCGGCGGCAATTGAGGATCCATGTCACGCAGCGTTTCGCGGACGATCGCGGCGACCGAGGCGTCTCGGTACCACTTTTTGTCGGCCGGAATCACGTGCCACGGAGCGATTTTAGAATGGCATTTCTCCATCGCGTCTTCATACGCTTCGCGGTACGCATCCCATTTGTCGCGAGCCGCATAATCGCCCGCATTCAGTTTCCAATGCTTGGTCGGGTCATCCAGTCGTTTCTTGAACCGCTCGAGCTGTTCGTGGGGGCTGATGTGCAAATAGAACTTCAGGATTCGCGTGCCGCGGTGAGCGAGCAGTTTTTCAAAGTCGTTGATGATCTGATAGCGTTCTTTCCATACGGATTTCGGAACCAAGTCTTCCACACGCACGACCAACACGTCTTCGTAGTGCGAACGATTGAAGACGGAAACCTTGCCCGCAGCGGGAGCGGCTTTGTGGATCCGCCACAAAAAATCGTGCGAGCGTTCTTCCGATGAGGGAACCTTGAACGGATAAGTCCGGCATCCTTGCGGGTTCATCTGGCCAAGCACCTTGCGGATCAAGCCATCTTTGCCCGCCGCATCTGGTGCTTGCAAAACCACCAGCAATGACTGCTTGCCTTCGGTGAACATGCGGTACTGCAAGTCACGAATCTCGTCATTGGCGGCTTGCGTGAACGCTTTGCCATGAGCCTTTCCCTCGAACGGGCCCGAACATTCCGTGTTGATCTTTTTGAGCGAAACCTTGTCGTCCGAGAACGGCAAGCGGTGCGCGTCAATGAAATCGAATTTGGGATCCAGGTCCCAAGTCGGCTGTTCGTTTTGGGCGTCGTCCGTGCTCATGAATGACTCGTCAGTAGTAGAAGTGGTTTCGGTTCCGGCGGAGTGAGGCCTCACGCCGTTGGTCCAATCGATCAAGACGAAAACACGAAGGTTTTTGAACGAACCTGTCGTCCGGAAGAACCAGACCAGCGAAATGATTTGTCCGGTTTCGCCGGATGTGCATTTCGCCGGATAAGCAATTTGAGTTGCGGTTCGGTCAGTGCAATTCGCGAATCACGACATCGTCAAATGCGTTGAGGTCATCAAACGATCCCAAGCCGACGCGACCTTTGCCGAAAGTTTTGTCCACGACGCTCATGTGCGGAGTTTCCATGTCGTCGAAAAAGATCTCAATGGTTCCTGATTCGACGTCGCGACGAAGCAGAACGTTGTGCCAATCATTGTCCCACGGCGTGAGCTTTTCGTTGGTAGTCAGCGCCAAGCGAGGAGCGTCGTTGACGATCATGATTTGACCGCTGTGCGGGTCGGGTTTGGCACCCAAGTGGACGTAGTAGAAGTGTGCCGAGTCTTGGTAGCCGAAGAACACGCAACAATCGCGGTGGTTGCCGGTGTCCAGCGTGCTCTTGACGCGAAATTGAATTTCACAACTGCCGACTTCTAAGTTCTTGACCAGGGCGACGTGTCCGGGGCTTCGCGTTGGCGGCGAGTATTCGGATTTACGATCCGTGATTTCGATCGAAGCGTTGCCAGATTTTCCTTCGGCCGGATTGTGTTTCCAAGTTTCGGGGTCGAGAAATTCCCACTTGGAATCGCCCGCTTCGAAGTCATCCTCAAACACCACCTTGGTATCTCGAGCGTTTTCGGCGGAGACGAGCGGCGAGTAAGCGGACAGGGTGGAGGCGGCCAAGGCGGCCGACAGAACTTTCGTGAAAAGAGGTCGCATGTTGAGTCAATCGGAGGGAAAGAGGTGGGGAAAACGCCGGTCTGAATCAGTCGATGACAATGGAGGGGCAAAACGATCGGACGCAGCGATTGAGTGGCTGGTTCAGTTCGATCCAGGTTCTTTGGCCGGAGTCCGATCGGTTCGTGCGGCGTGTTCCAACAGTGTAGTGGAACGTTCCGCCGAGTGCCGCTGGTTGCCGATTGCGGGGGCTGGTTCGGTCGCAGGATTCAAGCGGGCCCCGAACCAGGAAAAAGTTGCCCGTGTCTGGTCGACAGACGTCAGGAAGGGTTGCAGTGAAACGCCGAATGAAGCACAATCCCGCCTGACCGAAACACGTCACGTGATGGCTACGTCACGCGGGCAAGTTTCCACCTGGAGCGGTGGCTGAGTGGTCGAAAGCGCCGGTTTGCTAAATCGGTGAACCCGGAAACGGGTTCCGCAGGTTCGAATCCTGTCCGCTCCGCTTGATCTCGGTCGACAAGGTTTCTTGCGTTTGACGCAAGGTAACTTTTCTGACGTCCGTTTTCGAAAAGGGGTGAATCTCGTGTCACCTTTTTCGGTCTGATCCATACCGGCGTTCGCTTCGTCGGTCGAGAGTGTAGCTCAGTTGGTAGAGCATTCGACTTTTAATCGAATGGTCCTGGGTTCGAGTCCCAGCACTCTCACTTCTTTCCACCGAGCGGCTGGCTCGGTGAGTTCCCCAGCGAGGATCAAGCGTCGAGTTGGGGTAAGGTTTGTACGGTCGCTAGCCATGCCCGAACACCACGGTCTTTCGCATGTTGCGATCGGGAGCACTTCCTAGCCGGAGTGCGTTAGCACCGGTTGAGCGGTTGTGCGTTTCGCGATCCTGAGCCAACCGAGAGACGCCGATTGGTCGAGTGTCCGTAGGCCGTACCGAGCGAAGCGAGCTACGGCGGGTTAGTGGTTTTGGTCGCTTGGAGCGTTTTGTTGTTCGGTTTAACGATGAAGGCACCGATCGATCCGGCCAACCGCGGCTAACGCCGATCGGCTACGAGGGTGTTTGGCGGGTTGTGTTTTTTAGTAATGGTTGATTGATTGGCCTTCGGAATCTTGTTTCGCATGTTGCGACGGAACGCCCTTCATAGCCGGAGTGCGTTAGCACCGGTTGCCACGTTGAGCGTTTGGCCATTCTGAGCCAACCGAGAGACGTCAATTGGTCGAGCCACCGTAGGTCGTACCGAGCGGAGCGAGCTACGGCGGGGGGGTGGTTGTGGTCGCTCGGAGTTTTTTGTTGATTGGTTTTGCGTTGAAGGCACCGATCGACACGGCCAACCGCGGCTAACGCCGGTCGGCTACGGGGGGCTCGAGGCGTGTCGATTGGCGAACTGGGCTATCACAAAAATCTTTGTTCGCACGATCAATAACAACTACCCCGCGAATAGTTGGGCTCGGGCGAAGATCAACAGGCCTCGATCACCGTGGCAAAAGCTGAGCACCAAGTTCATCCATTCGGTGTCGTCGTGATACGCCGCAGCTTCTTGCAATCGGCGAAGAGAATCGCTGGGGGCTTCACCGCAAGACTGGACGTAGCGAAAGACTCGCTCCCGCCAAAACTTCTCGTAGCAACTGGCGAAGTACCTCTGTCGCGACACATCGGACTTTGGTTCTAGGTATTTCGGATAGAACCACCAAAAGAACGCCAGTGGAAACGCGACCAATCCGCCGATGAGTGCGACAATGGTGAGGGCACCCTCTTCGCCCGCACTGGCGAAGGCACTGATCGCCGACATGAACAGAATCCACGACAAAGTAAACACGATTCCAAACAGCAAGTACAGTCCAGCGAACGGCAGCCATTTCCAACGCACGTCAATCCATGACGCTCGATTGCCGACTGTCTCCAGCGTATGTTTCAAATCCTTCAAGCACGAAACCGCTTGTCGGCTGTTCTTTTCGTCGTCGACTTGGTTGGCGACCACGCCGGAGGTTTCCGCCAAATCGCCGGTTGCCATCATCATCAACATGAACAACGCGTGGGCATCTTCGTCCGAATCCGCTGGCAACGCCGTCCGGATCTGATGAGCATTGCGGGCGATTTGGTCCAGCTTGTGAATCATCTCGGCGGTGGCGTCGGGCCCGTCACCGGTGCAGTAGGTTCGCAAGAACGCGTCCATCGTGGCCCGAGAATTCGACTCCATCGAGGCCGGCTGTTGATTCGACAAGTAGTCCAGCAACAGCTCGATGAACTCGTAATCCATGTGCATCACGTCGTCGAAATCGGCGGCGTGTTGCGACAACTCCATCAATTTCGATTCGGACCATGACCGCGGTGCTTTCCAAATCGCCGTTCGCAGCAATCGAAGGTAAAAAGCCGAACGCGGACGAGGATCCGTTTGTCGCAATTCCGATTCGCACTGCTGCAGCAGTTGTTGCGTTTCTTCAAACGGTTGTTGACGAACCAACCGTTCCCACAATGGTTCCGTCAATCGATAGAAATTCGGTGAGCGAATGGTTTTGGCCAGCGACGGAAGCACCTTCGCAGCCTGGTCAAGCGGCACGTCGCCTCTGAGGGTTCCCGCCAACAATGACAGCAACCCTGGCTCGCCGGGGTGCTCTTTCAACCCAAGCAACAGCCAACGCATGAAATCGCTCTGCCACTTGGATCTCTCCGATGGCTTTTTCACCAGGTCGCTGAGCACTGCCAGCGTGTAGTACTCCAGCGGCGTTCGGGAATCCTTTTGCGAGAGCCGAACATAGGTCTCACGCGGGTTTGCGATGGCTTCGTCCGCAGGCGAAAGCGGAGCCGCTGGGCGTGGTCTCGGGGGAGGCTCAACGGAAGAGTGTTCTGACGGACTCGGCGAAGAGGTCGAATCGGCGGAAGATGGTTCGCGGGTTGGACTGGATTCCCACGCCTCGGCGGCGGACTGATGAGAGGCTTGGTTGCGTCCGTAACGCTCCGCGTTTTCCAACTGTTCGTAAGCCGCACGAATGCGCTGAAATTCTTGCGGGTGGGTTTCAGGTTTGAACTGCCGAATCAATTTCCCGTAAGCACGTTTCAGATCGCGACGGTCAAATTCTTCGGGCAATTCGAAGAACGACCGCGGGTCGTGTGGGAGGTGATGCCAAGCGGGGTCGGACATGAACGAAGGCTATGCGTGAATGAACGTAAACTTCAAAGCAAGACGATGGCGGCTAGCCGCGAGCGATGATCCGAATGATTTGCAAGACAACGATGATGACAATGAACCAAAGTCGGAAACTGCCCCAATCGGTGTAGCGTGCGGACGCGGGGCCGGACGTTTTCGGGTTTTGCAGTGTCAACAACCAATCCCGTTCCAGCTCGAACAACGCGGGGTATTGTGCCGCGATGCGTTTTGATGTCGAAGCAGCTTTCTTGCGGACGCTCTTGGTCGTCAAGTTTTGCAGGTAGCGTTCGCGAACGTAGCCGGCTTCGGACGATGGCAGCACAATCGCTTTGCCCAAAGAGACCACCAACTCACGATCGAAAGATTCATCCGCTAGCAGGTCCACAAAGGAGTTTCGCTCGCTCGCCGCTGTTTTCAGTCGATGAATCGTTGCGGATAACTCTGGTGTCGATTTGGGGTTCAGCTCGGACAGTCGTTGGCTCAGTTCGTCATCGCTGAGGTGAAAAAACTGCTTCTGCAGCGTCGCGACTGATTCCCGAGCCTGTTTGCGTGCTTCGTGGTTGGCCATTGCCTCCTCGAACGACTCTTCGCCGCTCGATTGAGACTCGTGGTTGGGCAAACCCAGTTTTTGACGACGCAATTGCAAGGCACTCGCGGACTGCCACACTGGATTGATCTCCAACATGGTTTTCAAGTATTCCGCTGTCGATGGGGTGGTCACGGAAGAGCTTTCGTGAAGGCGATGCGTTTTGAGATCGCGAGAATCGATCGGGAGAATGCAGCGAACGCTGATGGTGTAGAAAAGTGGCGGCTAGAGTTCGTCGTGGTCCAATCCGAGGGCGGACAGGACCATCAGCAATGTGTCTTTGGCTCGATCAAAGTGTTCCCGGTCGGCTCGGGCCATGGCGTCCTCGTACATGTCCAGGGCTTCATCGAGTTGCTGACGCTGAGACGGATGCAATTCCCCCAGCATTCGTTCGGCGAACCGGGCGAGCTTTTGATTGTCCAGGTCGTCGCGAGGGTAAAATTTCAGTGAATCAATGCGTTGCTTGGCTTCTTCGATTTGTGCTGGTGACAACTGACGGACATGATTGGTCAGGACCGTGCGGAATTTTTCGCCGCCGGGTGCGTACGCTTCCACTTCCAAAACACCAGAAAGATCGTAGGTGAATCGCACGTAGATTGGGCTGCCGGCGGGACCGGGCGGCAGGCCTTTCACTTCGAGTTCACCCAGCGGTGTGTTGTCGGCGACTTTGCGAGCGTCGCCCTGGAAGACTTTCAACGTCACGTTGGTTTGGTTGGCTGAAACCGTGCTGAAAACCTCTTCGCGAGAGACCGGGATGGTGCAGTTGCGATGCAGGACTGGTTTGAAATATCCGTCCTGCATGTGACCGCCGAATTCCTTGACGATTTCGACGCCTAATGTGAATGGGCACACATCGGTCATCACCATGTCGTCGACCGCAGCGTCTTGACCGATCAAAGCGGCTTGCACGGCGGCGCCCAACGCAACCACTTCATCGGGATCGTGATCCATGATGGGTGGTTTGCCAAAGTAGTCCACGACGAAGTCACGCAGCACCGGCATGCGAGTTGACCCGCCAACAAGGATCACGTCGTCGATGTCTTCTGGACCGAGGTCAGCGTCTCGCAGAGCACGTGCGATCGGCGCGGCGATTCGCTGCATCAAAGGTTCGCTGATGCGAGCGAATTCGACGCGTCCGATGGTGAACGTCTTGGGCGATTCGGGAAAGTTGCCGTCGGAATCGGGCAACCGGATCTGGCTTTGTTCGTCTTGCGAGAGTTTGCGTTTCGCCTTTTCGCATTCGCCTCGCAATCGCGAAACGCGGAGTGGTTGTTGCAGTTCCGCCAATTCCAATTGTGTTTCTTCTTTGGCGAGGATGGCGGAGACGATTCGGTCGGTGAAGTCTTCGCCGCCCAACATGCTTTCGCCGGCAGTGGCTCGAATTTCAAGCGTGCCTTCGAAAACTTCCATCACGGTGACATCGAATGTTCCACCGCCCAAGTCGATCACGCACAGATTCTTTTCGTCTTCGCGAGCATGAAACCCGTACACCAGTGCCGCCGCGGTTGGTTCGTTGATCATTCGTCGAACGTTCAGTCCCGCCATTTCACCCGCCAACCGTGTGGCGGTTCGCTGGTGATCGTTGAAGTAAGCGGGGACGGTGATTACGGCGTCGGTGATCTCACAATTCAAGTACGCGGCTGCGTCGTCACGAAGCGATTGCAACACGAGGCTGCTGAGTTCGTGCGGGGTGAATTCCTTGTCGCCCAGTTGCAGTTTGCGTTCCTGGCCCATGTAGCGTTTGAAGACCCACGCACATCGATCGGGGGCGGTGACTCGCAACTCTTTGGCAGCGTCGCCCACCACGATTTCGCCGTTGGCCAAGACACCAACGATGGATGGCGTCAGCGTTCCGCCGTGAGCGTTGGGAATCAGCTCGGGTTTGCCGTCTCGAAACACGCTGACCAGTGAATGCGTGGTCCCCAGATCGATGCCAATGCAGACGGGTTCGTCGGTCGGGAAGGAGGAGTCGGAGCCGAACTCGGGCATGAATCGGTGGGGTGTGTTGCGGAAAAGATGGCAGGGGTGAATTTCGCAGCGACGCTAGTCTAGTGGACCAAACGCGCGGCGCGCATTGGATCGCTTTGCGTCGAATTCAATCGATCGGGTATAATGGATTTGAAATTTTTGATGTTTTTTCGATGGTCTTGCCACACCCCACGTTTCGCAGACTCGAAACGCGAGAATCGGTGACGTGAGGGCGAGGCAAACGGGCTGAAACGACGCGGCCGCCCCTATGGAGTCCGAATACGATGACGGTACGGATCGAAGCCATTGACGAGAGCGGGCAAGGTCCAATCCATATCGTAGTGGCCGGCTATCGGGCTCGTCCCTGCGAAAATTTGGTCCGGGCGGCGAAGTTGAGCGGATCCACTTATCGAGTCCGCTGGGCCGCGGGGTCGTGGGCGGAAGCCGGTGCGTCAGCGGGCGTGATGGCTCGCGCGACACGAGTTGCCGTCCCGGCGTTGCACCAAGGACGAGCGTTGGTGGGCGTTGGCTCGCTGGCGGGCGGAATCGGTGCTGCCGCGGTGATCGGCGCCGCAAATTTTCGCATTCGATACGCGACGGCGCGGCGCGACGGGCTGCGTTTGGCGGACGAGATCATGAAGTTGCCTGGCGTGCGAACGCGACCGTTGAATTTGATTGGGCATTCGCTGGGGACCGTCGTGGTCCGCGCGGCGTTGGAACGATTGTCCGAGCGACCTTGCCACATCGAAGACGTGTTGCTGATGGGCGGAATGACCTCGCGGAAAAAATGGGATCAGCACGCAGAGATGTTTCGCGGGCGACTGGTGAATCTGTATTCGCCGTGGGATCGAGTTTTGAATGTGGCCCCTGTGCTGGATCGCGTTGTTGGAACCGGAGCGATTCTTTGCGATCGGTTGGCGGATCGTTTGACGAACCATGACTTGTGCCGCGAGTTGCCACACCAATTGAATTTTTGGAAACACCACAGTGGGTACTGGAATTCGTTCGGTCGGTTTGCAATCCCGGTTTGATGGGGTGGTGGGTTGGCGAATTGGTGATGCGATGTCGTTCGGTTTGGCGTGGAAGGCTCAGGTGGAACGTGCCAACCGCGGCTAACGCCGATCGGCTACGGGGTTGGTGGGAATGCGATGTTTGCAAGGGTGGCTTAGTTGTTCGCAATGATCTCGCGTCGGACTAGGTTTGTGAACGCACCACTTAGCCGGAGTGCGTTAGCACCGGTTGCCCCGTTAAGCGTTTAGCCCTGACAAACCAATCGAGATACCACCGATCGGTCGAGCCGCCCGTAGGCCGTACCGAGCGAAGCGAGCCACGGCGGATTGGTGGTTGTGTTCGCTTGAAGCGTTTTGTTGTTCGGTTTGGCGTTGCGGGTCCAGGTAGAACAGGCCAACCGCGGCTAACGCCGATCGGCTATTGGGTGGTGTGGTAGTCGTTGAATGTTTGCGGTGGCAAATGGTTTGGATTTGTAACCTTGGTGCGATGATCGAGAACGAACGCACGTCGTAGCCGAAGTGCGTTAGCACCGGTTGCCACGCTGTATATTTTGCCCTGATGATCCAATTGAAAGATCGTCGATTGGCCGAGCCACCCGTAGGCCGTAACGAGCGAAGCGAGCTACGGCGGGTTGGTGGTTGTGTTGGCTCGGAGCGTTTGCGTCGTTCGGTTTGCGTTGAGGGTCCATGTGGAACAGGCCAACCGCGGCTAACGCCGATCGGCTACTGGGTGGTGTGGTAGTCGTTGAATGTTTGCGGTGGCAAATGGTTTGGATTTGGAACCTCGGTGCGATGATCGAGAACGAACGCACGTCGTAGCCGTTGTGCGTTAGCACCGGTTGGAACGTTGAGCGTTTGGCCCTGACGAACCAATCGAGTGATCACCGATCGGTCGAGCCACCCGTAGGCCGTACCGAGCGAAGCGAGCTACGGCGGGTTGGTGGTTGTGTTGGCTCGGAGCGCTTGTTGTTAGGGATTGCGGGGAGGGTCCATGTGGAACAGGCCAACCGCGGCTAACGCCGATCGGCTATGGGGTGGTGTGGAGATTGCACCTTGGACGCACGTGGTTGGCGACCAAATTTCACATCGGTGGGTCGCCGAGGGATTGGATGTCCACGACATAATCCTCGCCTTCGAACGTCACGACATCGCCATCGTGCAATTGTTTCCGACGCCGTGTGTCGACTTCGCCGTTGAGCATCACCGCGCCCGATTGAATCAACACCTTGGCTTCGCCGCCGGTGCCGACCAAGCCCTCTCGTTTCAGGAAATCATCCAACCGAACCATCGGTCGATCGTCTGGATGGGATGACGTCGGCTCGCTCATCGGACTTGAAACCTTGCCAAAACAGGATTGTGATCGCTGATGTCACGTTGCGAATCAGGGATCGACCAATAGTTGTCCCAATGATCTTCTTGCGAATCCTGGCCTCCGGCAAAATTGAGATCGCTGCGGACCACGACGTCTCGCAGAGAAAGGTCCACGATGTCGGGGGAATCGAGGACCAAATCCTTGGAGACCAGAATGCGATCGAATTGCCGGCCAGGCAGCAGGTGCGTGGTCCGCTCGGCCGGCGGAATAGATTCGTGCAAATCCACCAGGTCATCGGATGGATCGTCCGTGCCACGAGACATCAAAACACCGAGGTCCGACGAGGGCGATATCTGGCCGGCCAGTTCTTCCGTGTTGAAGTCGCCAGTGACCAGCACGTGGACCGGTTGGTCTCGGGTGGCTTTCACGCCGGCGACCATTCGTTCCAACCACAGGCTGAGCGTGCGGGCTTGTCGCGAACGCAAATCGGCCTGTTCTGGCGTGGCTCGCAAATGACAATTCGCGATCACCAACAATTCGGTTTCACCGTTGACCGGCACCTCGACGACCGCGAAAGCGTGTTTGGAGACGGACGCGAAACCGCGTGACTTCATCGATGGCGTCACGATGCCGCGAGAGATGCTTCTCACGCCCGTGGTGCTGGTTGCCAGCAACGCCACGTCTTGTTCGGTGTAGAAGTCCTCGCCTTTGATCACGTAGTCGTCGTACTTCAAGCCGTGGTTTCGATCGAGGGCTCGCGTCAGAAAGAACATCACGTTCTGGCTTTCGATTTCTTGCAGCGCCACCACGGTGGGACGGACCTTCGCAATGGCTTCGGCCACCCTGTCACGTCGCCAATCCCATTGGGCTCGCGAGGGGGCACTCTTTTCACGCCCAAGACGACTTGGATTGTCCGCCGTTTCGTTGTCGTAGAACCATTCCAAGTTCCACGTCATCACGCTGAATTCAGCCGTCGGTTCCTGGGAATGAGCCGGCGAGGGAAGAACGCTGAGCAACAGCAAAATGAAGAGCAGAAACAACATCGACCGCATCAGGTCGAAGTCTCGATGGGGCGGGATCAATGGGATGTGAACGTTTGAGAGAATCGGAAGAAATCGAACGCTCGCGATCGAACCACCGTCAGGTCGCGAGCTTTCCGACAACATACGCGATGGGGACAAATCGTCGAAGTGTCTGGTTACCGAGATTTTCTTTCAAACACAATTTTGCTCGAGCGGGTGATCGCGTCTTTGCGTTGAAACTGCGAGAAACTTCAAACAGATCGCTCACCCGAGATCGCTGCAACGGCCAACAGATCGCCACGTTCGAAACAGAATTTTTCCAAGGCATCCAAGGCGGCTGCGTCGCCCGCATCTTTGGCTCGACGAGCCATCGCCAGCAACTCCGGCAACACCCGTTGGATCGGAACATCGTCGGGGAACAATTCCATCGCGGCTCGCAGGGCCTCCGCCGGACGACCGACTCGATCGAGAAGATCAATGTAGGTTTCGATGGCGCCGGCTCCGGCCACGTTCACGTCCACCGTGCGGGCTTTCTGTTCGAACATGCGAACGGCAGCGTCGACGTTTTGCCCCAGCAACGCAGAGAAAAAAGCCGCGTGGGCGGGATAGAAATCCACGAAGGGTTCTTCGCCGGGGTATTGAAAATCGGCTGGCAGGCGACGTCCGTATTGGCACAACTGCAAGGCTTTGTCGATCATGTCTTGGTCATCGATCACGGTCGCGAAGCGAACGGTCGACGACAGGTGCGTGGTGTCCAAATGGTAGCCGCCGCCACCTAAAATCCATTTGTATTTGGCGATGAGTTCGCCCAAGTTCAGATTTTCAGCGTCGGCGGACAACGTGTTGGCATCCACTCCATTGTCGGGACCGCGACTGCGGAAGTCGTCTCGGACCAGCGACAGCAGTTCGTCGTAGAACGAATTCAACAAGCATTCCGCGGCGACTTGCCGATCGGCACGCGACCGAGTCGCGATGGCTTGGTCATACAGCGTGATGCTGTTGCAAGTTCCCTGGTGTTGCAGCACGGCCGAGTAGCCTCGTCGGAGGTCCACGCTCTCGTGCAGCAAGACCTGAATCATCTCGTCGTAGTTCTCGTCGTCGATCTCGACCTCCGCCAGCAGTCGACGTGCGAGTTCGGTGTCGCCGGTTGGACGAAGGTACATCCATCCTTCGGCGATGCGTCCGTCCTGGATGAGCAACGCACCAGCTTGGCGACAGGCGTCCAGCAGGTCTTCCTCGAGGGCGCGTTCACGTTGTTTGTCCGCCTCCGAGTTGGCGGGCGAGAGGGGTTCGTCCGGATCGGCGATCATGGGCAATCCGTGACGCAACCGGCTTTTCATCTTCAACGCTTCGAAGAGTTCAATCGGCTGACGTTCGCGACGAAAGTGAGCGATGACTTCGTCGATGCGTTTGGCGGGATCGGAGCTGAGACGCGTGAGCAGTTGTGGATCGAGCGACACGGAAAATGAGCTTTGAGGCGGGAATGATTGGGGAAATCAGTCTGTCGAACGTGACGCAGAGGTCCGAAAATGTCAACAACGTGCCGGGGATGAAGTGGTTCGAGAGCGAGCGAACGATTCGAGTCCATGACCTCGCGAGAGTTTCCGCAAATCGAATGCACCAAATAGCCGGAGTGCGTTAGCACCGGTTGGCCCGTTGAGTGTTTGGCCCTGACGAACCAATCGACAGACCACCGATCGTTCGAGCCACGCGTAGGCCGTACCGAGCGAAGCGAGCTACGGCGGGAGTGACAATCGGTGGTGTTCGGAGTGTTTGTGTTGATCGGTTTTTCGTTGCAGGCACCAACGGAACGGGCCAACCGCGGCTAACGCCGTTCGGCTACGGGGATGGTGCGGGAATCGTTGAATGTTTGCGGTGGCAAATGGTTTGGATTGGAAACCTCGGTGCGTTCAGCGAGAACGAACGCACGTCGTAGCCGGAGTGCGTTAGCACCGGTTGGCCCGTTGAGCGTATGGCCCTGACGAACCAATCGAGAGACTACCGATCGGTCGAGCCGCCGTAGGCCGTACCGAGCTACGGCGGGAGTGACGATCGGTGGTGTTCGGAGCGTTTGTGTTGTTCAATTTTGCGTTGCAGGCACCAACGGAACGGGCCAACCGCGGCTAACGCCGATCGGCTACGGGGTTGCTCGAGAATGCAAGTTCGTTTGCGACGATCTATCGCCCGGCGTCGTTGATTTCGAACAAATTGGCTCAATCGTTCACTCAACCGACATCAAACAATCTCCCAGCGGCCGACCAATCCGTCGTCGAGATCGACGTAGTACAGCGACCCGTCAGGGCCTTGGCTGATCGCAACCACCACGCTGGCCCCCGTCGTGAAGGTTTGGACATTGGTGATCGCACCGGTCGCGTCGACGTCACCGTGCCGCACGATGCCTTGACCCAGGTCATTGAAGAACACGTCGCCATCGTATTCGGAACCGTAAGCGGACCCGCGATAAACGTCGCCCATCACGATCGCGTTGATGCCGTCGGCTTGGTGGTTGAGTGCATACTGCGAGGCCGTCACCTGGATGTCTTGTGCGAAGAAAGCCAAACCTTCGGCCGTGGCTGCGTACCCGGCTTGCACCACACTCGTGCCGCTGGCTCCTTCGTAGAACGGCCAGCCGAAGTTCGCTCCCGCGTCGCCTGAGTTGATCTCTTCCCATCGAGTCCAACCGACATCGCCGACGAACAACCGCCCCGTCACCGGATCCACCGACATACGGAATGGATTCCGAAGTCCCAATTGATAGACCTTGCTGCGGTTCGCATCGGGATCGCCGTTGTAGAACGGGTTGTCCGACAAACCTTCACCGGTGATCGGATCGATTCGCAACACCTTGCCAGACAGGCTGTCGATGTGCTGCACCCGGTCGGCTCGCACGTCGACTCGGTTGTAGCTCGCCCCATCACCGATCGACACGAACAGTTCGCCGTCGATGCCAAACGCCAACGCACCAACGGTGTGTGATTCGCTGTCGCTGTTGATGAAGTCGTTGAGGTAGTTGCCGTTCTCGTCTTCGCCCGCGGGGGCCACGGTGAAGTCAAACGTGCTGTTCTTGGTGCCTTCAAAGTTGTCCCAGGTGCTATTCTTGCCTAGCAAGACAACTTCGCTGTCCGCCACCACTGTTTGGTAGTCCGTCGCGGCATCCGCGGTGACTCGGATCAAGCGTCCGGCACGATTGCCTTTTCCATCTGGACCACCGAGCGAGCCATTTGCGTGGTTGGCAACTTCCGGTGGATCGTAGGTGAACAACAGATAAACGTACGGGTTATTGGCGAAGTCAGGATGCACCGCGATGTCGAGCAATCCTCGGTCTCGAGTGCCATTGACGATCGCTGAAATGTCAATGAATGGGCCTTCGTTTGTGACGCCATTGTTCACCGCGTGAATCACTCCGTCTTGCTGAGCGACCAGCATCGTTCCGTTTGGCAACCATTCGATCGCGGTCGGGCGATTGAACTGAGACGCGACGGTGACGCCGATGACCTCATCGCCGCCGACGATCGGTGGATCCAGTGGTGGTGGTGTTTGATCCAACGTCCATTGGTTGATGCGGTGAGAATTGGTCTTGCCGCCCGTGCCCGCGGTGAAGCCAACCAAGGCACTGTCACCGATCACATTGGTCAAATCGATGGTCGTCTTCAGCAATGCTTCCGTCGGTTGAACGTCCGTGTCCGACAGGTACACCGCCAAGACATCGCTGCTGCCGTTGTAGTCGACCCATGCGTAGCGGATGCTGCCGTTGTTGAGATCCAAGTCAGGGATGGCTGATCGAAGGCTGTTGCTGACGCTGTTGGTCAGGATCGAGATATGGTTGTCGTTGATCTCGCCTGGATTGCGATACGTGTCAAACTCGACCGCGACGGCTTGCGTGATGCCGTCTAAACCAAGACTACCGCCGCTCGCTCCCAGTGCTGCTGCCCCGCGTGGATCGTTGTGAAGAGTGAACGTCAGCCCGTCAGCACCCGATGTGCCTTCGCTGCCGAGGGCTTGAAAAGCGAACGAGGATCGGAAGCTACCATCGTTCGCCAAATTGACGGCGGTGTTGAAGAACGCACTGCCCGCAAGGTTGGTCGTGCTCGGCGTCAATTCCAGTGTGTCGGACTGCACCGTCGCCGAACCGTTCAGCGTCAGTCCGCTGACATCGCTGAAGTCAGCGAAATTCGGAAGCACCACGTCGTTGTCAATGATGGCAACCGTTGCGGTTCGCGGAGCCAGCAGTTCGCCGCCTTGCACGTTGTCAATCGTGACGTTGAAGGTCTCGTCGGTCTCCACGGCATCGTCGTCGGCGATGGTGATCAAGATCGACTGTTCGGTGACCCCATCCGCGAAGGTGAGCGTCCCGGTTTGCCCAATGTAATCAGTCCCGTCCGTCGCAGTTCCGGCAAACGTGTCGTAATCGACCGTCACCACGCCATCGCTGCCACCCGTTCGCAGCACGCGAATTTCGGCCGTGCCCGCGTCTTCGTCGACGGAGATGTTGCTGGTTGCCAAAGAAATTGTGCCCGGATTCCGTTCGGCTCCGAATTGAAAGTAACCGTTGCTCTGCAGCCATTCGGATTGCTTGAAACCGGGAGTCAACTCGTCATTCAGCCAAGTCCCAGTCGAGAAGACATCGGCTGCTTCGGTTTGGTAAGTCAGCCCGTTGAGTTCCAGTCGATCGATTCTCAAGTTGCGGTCAACCTCGCCATCGTTGACATACAGGTCATTGGTGAAACGCAACTGGATTTGCGAGATCTCAATGTTGGCGTCCGATTCGAAGTCCAATCGTACGAATTCGCCGGTTTCCACGTTGCCACCAACGTTGTCCCACGTGGCGACCGATTGGCCGTCGATCCACAATTCGAGCGTTTCAGTGTTCTCCGCTCCGGCCGCGTAAATCGAGATCGACGTGTTCGTGGTTGGGGAGGCGTATTGGAAATAACCGTCCGCATGAATCCATTCGCTTTCCCGGAAACCTGGCGTGATGCCATCGGATTCTCGCCATGTGCCGGTCCCAAACGTGGTAGAGCTTTCCGATTGCACGGTGACTCCATTGACGGTGATGGAGTCGACCACCAAATTCCGGTCGATACCTTGGTCGGGTTCGTAGAGATCGTTGGTGAAAGCGACACGAACATCGCTGGCGGTGGCATCGTCGGCACCGTCGTAGGTGAACGTTTGAAACTGCCGTGAATCAACATCGCCGCCGATATTGTTCCAGGTTTGGACGACTTCGCCGTTGATCTGCAGTTGCATCTGTTCTTCGCCCGTCGTTCCCGCCGCGCGAATCGTGATTGGCAAGACCATTTCGATGTGTTGCAGGCGATCGGCCATGGCCATCAGCGACGAGTCGATTTGTCCCGCATGGAATTCCAAATCCCAGTCTGCTTGAAAACCATGATGACCCGTGGCGTCGGTGGATGCGGCCACGTCAACCGAGGTGAGATCGGCCAGTGTATGAACGAAGCGTTGCCCCTTGACTCCGGCCGCCGCCTCGCATCCATAAAGCAAGATGTCCGCACCCGAAGCCAGCGAGCGTTGCCACTGAGCGAGCTGCGATGCATTCGCTTTCAGCATACCTTCGTTCACTCGTTCGCCCGCCAACATCAGCGAACCGGACTCGCCGTGCGAGATAATGTGCACGGATTGAATGTTCGTCCGCGAGGACAGTACTCGGGTGATTTGATCGATCGCGGGACTCTCATGATCGAGCAGAACCACCTCGACGCCGTTGCGAAGGACGTCCTGCAGAGAATCCGTGGCTTCGACGTCCGCGTCGATGAAAGCGATCTCGGTCAGGCGAGTGGCAGCCGAGGTCGACTGATTACCGGAGGAGTCCTCGGTCGGTGAGTCGTTTGCCGGGCTCTCGGAGGATTGCACGGCTTCCGCGATTTCGGCACCGGCGTCCCCCGCGAGCATCAAGCGTTCCTCGAGAGTCTCCACGTTCCAATGGCCGGTTGAGGCCGATTGGCGGGGTGCGGTGGAGCGTTTGCGGCGAGAGAATTGGCGGATCATCGGAGTCGTTCCCTGTGCGTGGATTCGACCGTCTGCAGGGTGTTCCGCGTTGAGTCCTTGCGGATATCCCTGCAGAGGGGTGCGTCGATGATAACTGCCGAAAAAATCGAATCAACTGTCACAATGTGAAATTGATGAGTTGGGTTGTCGATCGAGTGTGATCTGGGTGTTTTGAAGCGCTTTGGTTCCTCGGGTTTGCGTTGCGGGCACCAACGGAACCGGCCAACCGCGGCTAACGCCGATCGGCTACGGCGTTGGCTGGAACGCGACGTTGGTTGGAGTGCTGGGCGTTGCCGGTGGTATTGGTGTTTGCAGTGGTCTCGTGTCGCACCAGATGTGTGAACGCACCACGTAGCCGGAGTGCGTTAGCACCGGTTGCCACGATCCGCGTTTGGCCCTGACGACCAACCGAGAGACCACCGATCGGTCGAGTCACCTTAGGCCGTACCGAGCGAAGCGAGCTACGGCAACTTGATCGGTAGCGTTCCGGAGCGTTTTTCTTGCTCGGATTTGCGTTGTAGGCACCAACGGAACGGGCCAACCGCGGCTAACGCCGATCGGCTACGGGGTTGGTTGGCACGCTGCGTTGGTTGGAGTGCTGGGCGTTGCCGGTGGTATTGGTGTTCGCAGTAGTCTCGTGTCGCACCAAATGTGTGAACGCACCACTTAGCCGGCGTGCGTTAGCACCGGTTGCCACGATCTGTGCCTCGCCACTTCGATCCAATCAAAAGACCACCGATCGGTCGAGCCACTCGTAGGCCGTAACGAGCGAAGCGAGCTACAGAAACTCGATCAGTGGCGTTCCGAAGCGTTTGTGTTGCTCGAAATTGCATTGCAGGCACCAACGGAACCGGCCAACCGCGGCTAACGCCGATCGGCTATGGGGTGGTTGGCACGCGGTGTTTTGATACCGGTTGATCGACTGGCCGGAGACCGTGCTCAGTCTTGCGTTTCGTCCGACAGCAACTTCAGCGCGGAATCGGTCTCGTCACCCGCGAGGCCGGTGACTCGCGTGAGCACATCCACCAAATCGTCCGTCGTGACGGCGTAGGGATCGTTCGAGCTGGAGTCGATCAACTTGTTGATGTCAGTCAACACCTGGTCGCGAGCCGCGCTGTTGCTCGATGAACTCGCGAATCCGCGTGGTGACGCGGAGCCTTTGGAATCCAGCGGTGGAGCGACATCGTCAGAGGATCCCGTCTCGTCTTCCGCCAAAGAGCCTCCAGCGTCCGGTTCACCTTCGCCTTGGCCTGGTTCTTCTTCGCCGTTGTTCACGGTGCCGGCTGGCGTGTCGATGGTGTTCAAGTGATTGATCACCAGCAACGCATCGAGTGCCGTCACGAACCCATCGCCGTTGACGTCATAGCCGTAGCCCGGATCGCCAAAGCCGACCGGGCCAGGACCATACGTGTTCAGGTAATTGATGATCGTCAGTGCGTCGAGCGCCGTGACTTCTTCGTCCCCATTCACATCGTGAGGTTCGATGTCGTTGTGATAGGGCGTGTCGTTCTCGATGACTTGGATCACGAATGTTTCCGTCACAGGATCGACACCCGACGATTCCGACTCCGCCGTGATCTCCAGTTGGATCTCTTCTTGATCCAGCAGCGACACCGACACTCCGTTTGCAAGCCGCAACGTCGAGCCGTCAAATTGGAATCGCGAATCGTTGACCGACAATCGGTGATTGTTGGCCGCAGGGTTGCCAGCAATGCTGAGCAAACCAACCTCTGCACCAGGGCTTTGTTCTTCGACCGTTTGCGGTGTCAGAACGAAGTTCGCGGGGACTTCCGGCATGTCGATCACCTGCAACGTGATCGCTTTTTCGAACGAGTCGTCCTGGTGCGAAACCGTGACGTTGACCACGATCTCTTCGGATTGCTCGAAATCGACCGCGATTCCAGGCCGCAAACGCAGACTGCCGCTGATGATCATGAATCGCTCATCGTCAACAGCGAATTCGTAGAACTGGTCGTCGTCTTCATCGACCACCGTGATCTCGGTCACCACGTCGCCTTCGAAGTTCTCTCGCACGGTTGCCGTACCGGGCAAGACGTCCTCGATCGGATCGTCAGCGTCCTCGATCTGCAACGTCGCGGAGTGGATCAGAGGTTCTTCGAAGTCTTCGTCGTGAACGGTGATGACCAGCGGGATTGACCACTCGTCTTCCCAGTTCAATTTTTCAGGACCGACAAAGATCAGATTTCCGTTTTGGTCAACGATGAACCGCTCGTCATCGATCTCGATGACATGGTTGCTGGGGAAGTCCGCGTCGATGACTTCGATCTCGCCAATGATCTCGTTGATCAGGATGTTTTCTGGAACCGGATTGACGTGCGGGATGACCTCGGTGGGTGCATCAGGCACGTTGTTGACCGTGATGTTCAACACGTGCTCGGTGAAGTCGCGGCCATCATGTAGCCACACCGTGAATTCGTCGTTGCCGGCGAAATCTTCGTTGGGAACGTAGGCCAGCGAGCCCGCAATCGTCACCGTCGAAATGCCCGCGTTGGTTCCTTGGCGAGGAATCACGAGGAATTCGTCTTCTTCGGCATCCGACGCGTCACCGTAAATCGCCGGTGCGGCAGCGTTCAGGATCGTGTCCTCATCCATCGTCCAGGACGGCGGCGTGTCATAATCAGGAGCCGTGTTGGCTCCGATCAATCGCATCCCAAATTCGATCGGGTTCGGATCTTCGTTGTTGGTGATTTGGACGCGATGGGGTGCTGGCGTGCGAAGGCTCATTTCGGCCATTCCCGCGGCACCCAAGATCGCCACTCGTTTCAGTTCGGGATCCAACGCGATGTTGGCGAGTTCGGAAGCACTGGGGACGTTCAGCGTCGACAAATCGATGGCTAGGTCGACCACCAGATCACCGTTTTCCGCATCGATCAATCGCAGCCCCGCCGCTTCCGCGTCCACCGAGTCTGGCGTGAGCGTCACGATCAATCCACGAGCCGCATCAATCGCGACGGGTGCATTCGATGGCAAACTGTAAAGCGTCGCCAGGTCGGTGCTTTCCAAATCATGGACGGTCAATCCGTTGGCTTGGCGAACCACGACCAAGCCGGCTTCGTCGCTGAATCCGACCACTTCCAAACCACCGTCGACGATGATCGGATCGTTGTTTAGCAATGAGTCGCTGGCGTTGCTCCACACATGGATTTCCAACGCGTCGGTGGAGCCGCCTTGTCCGTCGTCGACCTGGGTTGCCCGAGACAGGATCGAACGGGTCGGCCCGTCGGTTTGACGAGCGGACGAATCGCCCACCAATTGTGTTTCCGATGCGACCTCAGTCGTCGTGGCTTCCGCGGTCATCGAAACCGTGTCGATGCTCCAGACCGTCGATTGCCCGTTCACACCTTCCTGCAACAGGATGCCTTTGCCAACATCATCCACCGCGCCGCCGATGAAAGCCGGAGCCAGATCGCTGTCGGTGAACGGCGTGACGCTGGTCAGTGCCGCGTCGACGACAAAAGCTTTGTGGCCCGAGGCATTGCTGCCCAACGCGAATAGGTCGCCGGAAGGAGCTCGCCAAATCGCCTGCAACTCGACGCCGACATCCATGGTCGAACCGATCGTGCCACTGTCGGTCAGCGTGTGCAGCGAGGTTCCTTTGACGAAGATTGCCGGCAGGATTTCGGCGTCCATGGTTCCTGGGTTCAGAACCATCGATGGGGTCATCGCGGTGATATCGGCTTCTTCCAGAAAGGGCCGAGCGGTGATGACCGAAGGAGTGGTTTGGATCTGCGAGTCCGTGCCGTTGAAGACTCGGACCACGTGCTGGCCGTCGGCCAATCCGGGGATCGAAAACTGCCCCGATTCGTCCGTCAGAGCAAATTGCTCGTTCACGTCGAGCTGACTGTTGTCGTTTTGGTCAACGAAAACGATGCGATGTTCGAGAGCAGCTTCACCGTCTTCCCGCTTCAATGAGTCATTGGCGTCGTGGAAGACCGACCCGACAATAGCGGCCAAGACTCGGCGGTCATCCAGCGTTTGCATGGCCAGACGGCGGCGGTTTCCACGTGGCAAAGCACGCTGGCTGCGGCGTCGCAGGCTCGGCAAGGAAACTCGCGGCATCGTGACCAAATCTCACAAGGCGGGGCAGGAGGGGAACGTCGACGTTATTAGGGGGACGCTTCGGGTGGCTAGAAAGTTCCCATGGGGGTGCATCTTTCGCGTCGATTTTGCGGGAATTGTGGTTCACCACCGTCCCGCGGGGTGGACGCAATTGTTTGTTGCCTTTTCGGAGAACTCTTCCCCGACCGTTGACGCCGTCGCCTATTATAGACGAGTCCCGTTCGATTCTGACTAGGGTTTTGAACGGATTTCCATCGATTCATCTCCGTTCGTTTGTTGCCATGCCGACGACTTTTCTTGCTGGTTCATCGCCCAAATTTGGACCAACTTCAACGCGTCGTTTCCATTCCGCGATCGCCGGGCCCAAGCTTTTTTCACGAATGCTTGGTCTGACCGCGGGAACTCTGATTGCCGCATCGGTGGTCGGATCGGGGGCCAGCCAGGTCCAAGCCCAGGGGCAACAGGCGGCAGCCCAGGCCGCCGAGCAAGCCGCGATGGAGGCTCAAATGCGGGGCGCCGGTGGCTACGGCGAGTCTGAATATCCGGGAATGGACAACCCCGATGACATGTACATGGAAGAAGAATACGGCATGGGGTCGGGCGATCCGTACGGCGACGGCGGTTACGGATCGGGTTACGGTGGACCGAGCAGTTCCGGCGGCCGCGGCCCAGCGGGTCCGCCACCGATGGCGATGTTCGAACTGTTTCAACCGGATTGGTCTCCGCTAGGCGAACGAGTCCAGCAGATCTTCACGTCCACTCGGCCCAGTGGCCCGGTCGCGTTGGGACCGGTGCTTCGCAATGAAGCCCACGTGGCCTACCGCTATGGCAATTTGCCCTTGGCGTTGCAGTTGTTCCATGGCTACCTCGCCCGTGGCAGTGAACATGCGGAAGAGCAGATGGACAAGGTTCTCTTTAGCAAACATTTCCGCAAACCCCTGTGGCACCTCCGCGTCGGAGTCAGCTTGGGTCTGCACGGCGACACCGAAACCTCGGATCCGTCGCCCATTTCCGGTTCCGGAACTTCCAACCGCATGAACGATGGCATGGGCATGGATGACATGGCCATGGGAATGGAAGCCGAAATGATGGGCATGGCGGCTGGAATGGGCGCCGCGATGGAAGCGGGAATGCGAGAAGGCATGGCGGCGATGGCTGGCGAAATGCAGGGCGGAATGGAAGAAATGGGCATGGGAATGGACGACCTCTACGCCGAAGATGGCATGGGCATGGGTGGACCCGGAATGGGGCCACCAGGCATGGGAGGTCCAGGCATGCGCGGGCCAAGGGGCGGTAACCTTGGCATGGCAGCAGCACCGAAAGCCGAGATGACCGACGCGGAATTGGATTCCCGGATGCAGCGTTACTTGGGATTGGTCGCTGAAACGGTGAAGTCAGGCCTTTCCAAACGAATCAAAGACGGCAAATTCGGGCACGCCTTGGTCGATGTGGCTCCCGAATCGACGACGCAAGGGCACACGGTCAACGGTGACTCGGTCGATGCTGCCAACAATCCCATGTGGATCCCGAGTGTTCAATTTGTCGGCGAAGGCAACTTTCGCGACACGGTGAAAAACGCCCACTACGCCGGGTTGGATTTGCTATTCCACTTCGATGTTGGTTTGAAGGAGAACCGCATGGGAGTCGTCAGCAATGTCAGCCGGTTGAAGGTCTTGGACGCTCGCTCGGGAAAGACTTTGGTGAGTTCCGGTCCGATGGACAACACCGAAGTCGAACGCATGACCCGAGTCGGTCGAGGGTCACCGTCCGCTTATGTCGACGAGCAACTGAAATCGCTTTGGTCGGTGGTCGACGAGCGATTGACGCTGAGCAG
Source organism: Rhodopirellula halodulae (assembly GCF_020966775.1). NCBI lineage: Bacteria > Pseudomonadati > Planctomycetota > Planctomycetia > Pirellulales > Pirellulaceae > Rhodopirellula > Rhodopirellula halodulae. The sequence goes on from NZ_JAJKFV010000009.1 coordinate 334,514, forward strand.
TTTGCCCGACCTCAGCCCCGAGGTGACTCGCAAACGAGTGGCTCAGGTCTTGGGCGACAGTGCTCTGACGCCGCTGCGGAAACTCGCCGAGATCCGCTACTACGGCTACCGAGGCTGGCTGACACCCGATGAAGTCGAACAAGCCTTCGAAATCACCGGCGGTGCGGACGCGATGAAGATCCTGCACGGCAGCGACACGCAAGCGATCGAAGCAATCCACGAGTTGGTCGCCCTGCCCGAATCAGAGTAAAGCCCCAGAGTAGAACCATTGTTCTCAATTGTTCCATCAACCAACGCCACTTCGTAGAAAACCAAACGAACCCAGTGGAAATCGGGTTTTGGGATACGCCACTCCCCGTTTCAACTCGACTCGAAAACCCTGCCGTCTGCGTCGACTTTTCCGACCAAGTAAAACAGGTCCCCTCCCGCGTCGTCATTCAAACCGACGCCTGCTGAATGCCGAAGCATTGGTTAAGTGAACCATTCTGCGTCCTGTGAATCGCAATCGGTTCGTGAATCGCAATCTCTCATTCGGCCCCCGCAAAAGGATTTGCCCGACCATGGCGACCTCGTTCAATTCACGACGCAAGTTGCTTCTCGCCGCGATCCTTGGATGCATGGCGGTCAGCACTGTGCAAACTCAAACCGCTTCGGCTGATTGGGGCACGCTCGTGCATCAAATGCACATCGGCTACCACCGCAATGTGGCTTGGCCCGACCCGTTCAACGAAGCCGACGCGATGCAGGTGGTCATGCCCTTTGAAGCGATGAAACGCAACGGATGGCGGATGCACAACACCATCGGTCACGAGCTGTTCCGTGCCGGCGATGGAGCGTTGCTCGCCGCCGGTCAAAACCGAGTGCGTTGGATCGCCACGCAAGCTCCCGAGAGCCGCCGCGAGATCTACGTCCTTCGCGGAAATACGCCCGCTGAGACGGAAGCTCGGATGAAAGCCGTCCGAAACGCCGTCGATGGATACGTGTTGGCTGGCCAACCGCAACCACAAGTCTTGGTGACCACGGTCGAACCCGCGACCTCGCCCGGTGTGATCGCAACCAAGATCAACCGAGAACGCTTGGACCAAATGGCCGCTCCCAAGCTGCCAACCACCAGCGCCGCCGGTACCGCGGGCATCACCCAGTAAGCTCTCAAGAGCGACAACCGAAAACGAAAAAAGGCGACTGGAAGCCAAGCTCCCAGTCGCCTTTTCGTATGTCGGTCGTGTCGCTCGATCAGACGCCCAAAATCACCCAACGCCCAATTTTTCTGGCCAATAAACTCTCATTCCAACCGTAGGTCCGGTTCCACCGGACGCCGACGCTGAAAAACCCTTTCCCGCCATTCACGAACGATCAACCCAACGTCGGGTAGGACCCGACCTACCGCGCGTCTTCGCTCTCTCCAACGATCGCCGCACGTGCTCTTCCCCGAGGTCCTTCATCCCAACCGTAGGTCCGGTTCCACCGGACACTCACACTGAAAACCCTCTTCCCGCCATTCACGAAAGATCGACCCAACGTCGGGTGGGACCCGACCTACTGGGAGTCTTCGCTCTCCCCAACGGCGGCCGCACAGTGCTCTTCCGCGAGAACCTTCACTCCAACCGTAGGTCCGGTTCCACCGGACGCCGACGCTTGAAAACCTCTTCCCACCATTCAGGACGATCGACCCAACGTCGGGTAAGACCCGACCTACTGCGCGGCTCCGCTCTCCCCAACGATGGCCGCACGGTGCTCTTCAGCCAGGTCCTCTTGCCCCAGGGCTTCAAAACAAATCGCCAGGGACTCATGCGCCGCGTCGGCCAACGACTCCTCCGCGAGAGCACGTTCCAAATCTGGGATGGCTTCCAGGTGCTTGCCGAGCTTCGTCAGAATTTGACCGCGCGTCTCGTAGAAATAGGCGTTGGGCTCGGAAACACTCTCGATCGCTTGCTCGCTGATCGTCAAAGCCTGTTCCATATCCGCGTCCTCTTTTTCCGCCAGAGCCACCGCGAGGTTGTTCAGGATCGCTGCACTGTGAGGAAGGTGCTCCGCAGCCAACTTCAAGTGCAAGGTTGCTTTGTCCGCATCGTCTTTCAACAACGCCGCCGTGCCACGAATGAAGTTTGCAATGCCGGGTGACGAACCCTTCACCAGCGCCGCTCGAATCTTCGACAGTTCCTTGTCCTCCGACTCCAACGTTTTCAAAACTTGATCCGCGACCAAGCTCAAAACACGAGGGTTGTTGGGAGCGTACTGCAAAGCCACTTGCAGCATCTTCAGAACCCGCAAGCGTTCTTCGGGAGTCTCGTTGGGTTCGGATTCGATCTTGTTGATCCATACGACGATGGTGTCGCCCATCGCTTGCTGAAGTGCCGCCTGGTGCTCCTTGGTCTTCATGCGACCGATGGATTCGTTCAGCAATCGAACCGCGTCGGCGTGCTTTTCGAGAAATATCAACGCTTGGACATTGGCCATCGCCAATTGCGGACTCGCAGGCTCCTCCGCGAAAAGTTGCTGGACCTTCTCCAACGTGGCTTCCGCGTACCGCGTTGCCGCATCCGATTCTCCCGCCTGACGAGAAATCACCGCGGCTTGCAGACCTCGCATCGGCTGAACGGAAGCGAGTTGAACCAGGTAAGGAATGGCTTGGTTCTGACGATTGGTGCGAACCAAGTAATCCGCGTAAGCTTGCTTAATCCCCAAATCGTCCGGCGTTTCTTCACTCAAAAACTGCAGCAGTTGACCAAATTCACGCTGCTCCGCGTCCTCGAGATCAGCCCATTTCTTTTTGTCGTAGAGTTCTTGCAGCAACCACCGAGCCGCCTTCGGATCACGCTGTTGCCCCACCAGGCCGCGCATCAACGAGTACGCCTCCTCCGTTTCATCCTGCTGATGACGCGCAACTGCGTACCGGAAAAGTGTATCCGCCGATTCGTCACCTTCTTCCATTTGCCGACGAATCAACAACTCCGCCGTCTGGTAGTCATCCCGTTCGAAAGCATCCGCCAACTGATCGCGAATCAATTGGCTTCGCCAAGACACGTTCTCACCGGAGGAGACAAACAGCAGGATCGCCAGGGCGATGGTGAGTCCAATCGCCGGAACAGCGGTGCCGGCACGCTTCCACGGAATCGTGCGGAACCAGGCGACGAACCATTGACCCAACCATTTGAACCACTGCAGCGGATTGAAGTACCGAATCATGGCGACACCTCCTCGCTGCTGACCGGGTTTTGCTCGCCCTTACTTTGCTGCGGCGTTGTCCCACGTGATGCCTTCACAGCGACCGCAATTTTATGCCGCAACCCGTCAAACATTTCGTCTACCCGATTCACCGCTTGAGTGTCCAACTTTTGGGGCGACGCGACCCAAAGCTGCAGCATCATCATGGGCTCGATTGTTTCTTCCAGCCCATCGGAGGCTTCCGCCAAACGATTGCCAATCCGTCCGGGGCGTTCGGGCGGAAACACAAAATCGCCGTCTGACGTGATGGCCGTGTACCACAGATGTCCTCGAGCCTCCGTGTCCCCGCCGAACAAAGCGTATGCAAATGGCTCAGCTGTGGTGGCTGCTGACGCCGACGCTTCAGTTTCTTCCAGGGTGCGATTGAGCAAACGCCAATCCTGATTCTCGTAGCAAAGACAGAGTTCGTGCCATTCCGCGTAGGTTTGGCTGAGCACGAACTGTCCTTGGATCGGTACTCCACCGACCACCGCCGAGAACTTCCATACATCGGCGTTGCGACCCAGGATCGGATTCTCATTCTCGCGGGAACTTTGATGCGAAACGAGCTCAAACCCAGTGTTTCCGGACGCGATCAGGGACGCGGGCGGGTCGAAGATCAACCCGTCCAAGAACATTCCTTGTGCGCCTTGCTCCATCCCAATCGCACTTACCTTCATCGCCGAGCTGGTTGTGACGGACACCAAAACAACCCCGAGCACGCCCATGGCGATGGCGAACGGTTTGGCTTGCAAGCGATTGAGCAACCTCGCTAACTGCAATTGCAGACCCACTTTATTCGAGTCCGTCGTCGGCTGATTGCTGCGGTAGTACTCGCCCACCGCATCCACGTTTTGCCCGTCGTCAACGACCCAGTTCCAAGCGGCCACGATCGGATTGTCCGCGTGCTCTTCGGCACTGGTTCCGGTCACATGCATCAGCGTCATGACCATCCCGTCGAAGGACCACAGAAAGAACGCCGAAATCGCGAGCGTGGTGTAACCGAGAATGTCGTGTGCCCAACCACTGGCCAGATCCAGCGAAAGCCATTGATCGGCGACGGCAACCATCGTCACCCGAAGGACATTGCCCCCAACGGCCAAGATCAACGCGATGACCAAGTAAATCGGAGCCAGCCACAGTTTCCGACGATTGATGGCCACGATCAGCGTGCTCAAGAACGCCATCGTGAACACTGATTGAATGCCGCTGCACGCCTCCGCGACAAACAATTCGCGGTCAGGCAACTCAATGACATTGCGTGTGACCGCGTGTGGGATGGAGAGCACGTCCAATAGCAAGCTCGACATCAACGTCGTCAGCCGCTGCAACTCGATCACCAGCAATTGGTCGTAGCCGAGCGGCAAACGAACCAGCAGCAGCAGCGGAAGTGCGAGCCCGAGCAGGCTTTTATCCGCCGGACCTCGCATCACTGCCAAGCACGCCGCGGCGAAACATACGAAGGCGATCGACATCATCCACGGCGACTGGACACTCCAGCTACCAAGCATCGCCAGGACACCGATGGCAATGAGTGCGAGCGAGCTCAGTCGCGACGGAGCGTAAAAATAACGATCGCTTCGAGACCAAGCCAACCAGACCACCGCTCCGATCGCAAACGGGAAGTACTGGTAGTGATCCAGTCGCCACATCCGCGTGAAGTAGATGGTGAGCATCGGCAGACCAGCCACCAACAACGCCGCCCAAAACCAAGTCCAAACGGATTGCATAACGGGGGTGCGCACCACAGCGGGTGGTGCCGCTGCTTTCGTCCGCATGGGGCCAATGGGCGTTGCTTCAGTGGTCATGAAAACTGATCAAATGGGCAGGGGGGAGGGACGCCCATCATAAGAAGAGTCAGACGCAATCGCCAGGATTGCTCAGTGAAAATGCCATGAATCGCACGGGTTCAGGATTCCCCATTCGGAAAATCCAAAGTAGCCCGAATCAAATTCCTAACCCGCCGCGTCAGCAGGGCCACGGGCTCATGACCCGTAGTGGAATTCGCCAGAATTCAAATGAACGCACTCGTCTCAATTCTCGCAAAAGCTGCGACTCAATACGGAACGAGGATCCTCCGCACGTCGTCGAGGTCCGAATTCTTGACGAATTCGGCTACTTCTTGAACGCCACCTATCGCAACATGCCCCGCTGCGTCAACGAGGCCAGAAACTCCATGACCCGTAGTGGAATTCGCCAGAATTCAGATGAAAGCGTCCGTCTCAACCCTCGCTAATGCCGCGACTCAAGACGGAACGACGAGGATCCCCGTAGGCTCGGCGGCTGGAACGAAGTTTTCGCGAACCTCTTTGACAACCGAATTCTGGCGAATCCGGCTACGTCTTGAGCGTCACCTATCGCAACATAACCCGCAGCGTCAGCAAAGCCTCGATCCGAATTCTGGCGAATTCGGCTACGGCCATCACCGTTTTCTAAACGTCCGACGAGCTATCTTGCTCAACCGGCGGTGCAGCGACAGGAGCTTGCACAGCGATCGGACGGGCACTCTTCACGCCGCTCGATCGTCCGGAAACCACCACGGGCGTGCGTCGTTGACCAGCCTTCGCACCATTCTCAGCGGTCTTGCGATAATACCGATTGGTATGACGCCCGTAGCGGTAGTAGCCATAACCTTTGTAGCCGTCGTTGTTGCTGCCTTCGTCGGAAGCGTTGATGACAACCCCCAGCAGTTTCGCGCCCACGTTGGTAAGAATCGACGCCGCCTCTTTCGCATTTGGCTTGCTCTTGCGACGTACCTTCAGCGCCATTACCACGCCGTCTGTCATGCTGGCGGTGATGCTCGGGTCCGTCACCACCAACAGTGGCGGAGTATCCAAAATGATGTAGTCATACTCCTCACGCAACGCTTCCAGCAACTCGCTCATTTCAGGCAGCGTCAACGCCTCGGCCGGGTTGGCCGGGATCGGCCCCGATGGCATCATGAATAACGTTCGCAATGGCGTCGGATGAGCCGCATCGACGTGGTCGCATTTGCCGTTCAGCACATCGACCAAGCCGAGCTGGTCCGCCATTGCAAAGTTGTCGGTCACTTGAGGACGCCGAAGGTCGCAATCAATGATGAGCGTTCGTTTGCCCGACTGAGCAATGCTGCATGCCAGGTTTCCAGCGATCGTTGATTTCCCGTCACCGGGCAGTGGCGAGGTAACCTGCAGGACTTTCCCACCCTGAATACCAGCCAGTTCAAACAGCACCGACGTCCGGCAGGAGCGAATCGCCTCCGACGCAACCGACGAAGGTGCATGCACCACAGCCAAGTGCGAATCCAAGTGTTCAAACGGATTCGATTGTTCTCCCTTCTTACGCCGCACACGTCCCTTGAAAAACGGAACGTGCGTGAGGATCGGGGCTCCCACGGCAGCGACGATTTCCTCGGGTTCGCGGAACGTGTTCGCATTTTTCTCGAGCAGCAACGCGAGACCGCAACCCAGCAAAATTCCGGCTCCAATGCCGATTCCGAGCATCAGTAGCATATTCGGGCCAACTCGGTACGCACGGGTGGGAGCTCGCAATTCGGTCAGACGCAAACCGCCGTCTTCTTCAGTCAGCTCAACACGAGCCATCTGTTCCTCCAGTTGGTTGATCAGCTCACGGTTGCGGTCGATCTCACGCAGTAACGACGTGTTGTCTTGCTCAAACTTGGCGAGTTTGACGGCTTCCGCTTTCTCGGTCGCGATTTGCGAATCAATCTCGCTGATCTGATGCTTCAGCAACTCAACCTCCGCGTTGGACGCCGTCAAGATCACGTTCACCGACTCCATGGCTCGTTTTGCGGGGTCCACGCCTTCGACCTTGTTCTCCTCCATCAGCTCCACGATCCGCTCCGATTGCTCTTTGACCAGTCGTTTCAGCTCGCTTTTCATCATCGAAAGTTCCGCATCAAGTGCCTTCACCGTCGGGTGTTGATCGCCGAATTCTGCGGCGAATTTATTACGCTCGATCATCAAGGGAACCAGTTGCCGGTCGAGCTGAATTTGTGCGAGCTCTTCGTCGCCTTCCCGCATGTTCTGGTTGATGATCGATTTGCCGGGAACCTCGAAGGTTTTGCCGATGAGCTGACCAATGATCGAAAGACGAACAATTGGGTCCGTGTCTTCATCAGCGATGCTTTGGATCGCCGACAGTTCGATCGATTTCTGCCGGAGTTGTTCAAACAGCTCACTGCGGCGGCCAGTCAGGTAAAGCTGGCGTTCCCGGTGCGGGTTGATTGCAGCTCCGTTTTCGTCCCAGACCAACGGAGCGGTCGTTCGGAACTCTCGGTAGCGTTCCTCCAGCTCGGTCAATTTTGGTTGAAGCTGGTCCGTCGCGACGGAAATCAGATTCATCAGCTCGGATCGTGAACTCTTGTGACGATCGGCAAAGAATTTCTGGAACGATGCACTAAAGGCCTGGATCGCCGCCTCGCACAACTCGGGGTCCGTGTGCTCGAACGTCATGTTGGCAACGATCGAGGAGGCTCCCCGCAGGTCTTGCAGGTCCGTCTCGAATTCCAAGCATTTGTTCGCAAGGCCCGCAAACACCATCGGATTGTTGTCAAACTCTTCGTGGAATGATCTTAATTTTTCATGTTGGTAGGTACTGTTAAGAACGGTATCGCTAAAAAGCTGCGATCGCAGGATCTCAATGGTCGGGACACCGCCGACCAAGTCACCGGTCAGGTTGTCCATGACCGCGGGACGATCGGATTCGAACATCAATCGGGTCGCCGACTGAAATGTTTCGGGAGTTTTTAAGAAGACCAAGAATCCAGCGACGAGTCCGAGGATCGTCGGGATGAGGACAGCCCAGCGATAACGCCAGATCGCAGCGGCGATGTCAGCCGTTTCGTTGGCGACCTGGTGCGTCGGTTGCCAGCCCGTGTTCATCGCGGGATAAGAACCCGTCGCTGCCAATCCCATCGCACCTGGATTGGGAGTGGGGTATGACGAAAACGACTCCTTGCCGCGAGTGGCTCCACCGGAAGCGGAGCTAGAATCAGAGGATGAGTTGGAAGGGAAGTCCATCCGGAATCCGACAATAGAGAAGAGGTTGAGCTTTGGTCTGTGACGAGTCAAACGTCACGAAACATCAAACGATCAAGCCGCTGACTCAGGGAGAGCTTCTTGATACATCCCGATTTGGTCCGTCAAAGTGTACGAACCCAGCTTCGGCGGGGCTAGTAAAAGCGTCGAGCAATTCGGCAATCCGGAATCCGCCAGAGCTACAATCCGCACCGCCAGCGGAATCCGCACGAGCGCGACACGAACGGGCGATCGGTGAATTTAAGGGACCACGTCGACAGTCAGACGCAAACGAGGCCCCAAGGTTCCATCCGCTCGTGTCCATCGGCCCAGCTAGTAATCCGTCACCAACTCGCAATTCTCGTAGCTGGATTCGCCAGAATTCAGAATTCCACACGTCGCCCATGAATGCCTCTCGCTGACGTTTCGGATTGCGACAGGGGGAAACGAAGTTGGATTGTGAATTGCAACGCGAGGCACATCCAATCGCTCCGGTCAGATGCCCGAATTCTTGACGAATCCGGCTACCAACCGTGTTGGCCCGAATCCGGCGACCAAAGCGGCGTTGGACGAGACATTCCCAACCCGCGTCGTAAGGACGGAGGTGTTATTTCTCGTAGCTGGATTCGCCAGAACTCAGATTTCCACAAGTCGCCCATGAATGCCTCTCGCTGACGTTGCGGATTGCGACAAGATGAAACGAAGTTGAATTGTGGACTGCAACGCGAGGAACAATCGATCGCTTTGGTCAGGCGTCCGAATTCTTGACGAATCCGGCTACAACCCGTGTTGGCCCGAATCCGGCGACCGAAGCGGCATTGGACGAGACATTCCCAATCCGCGTCGTAAGGACGGAAGTGTTATTTCTCGTAGCTGGATTCGCCAGAATTCAGATTTCCACGCGCCGTCCATGTTTGCTTCTTGCAGACGTTGTGGATTGCGACTGGGGGGAAACGAAGTCGGATTGTGAACTGCAACGCGAGGTACGATCGTTCGCTTTGGTCAGGTGTCCGAATTCTTGACGAATCCGGCTACGAGATCGTCTCCTGTCGAATCCAAAACGCGTCAAATACTCGGCAATACCTTTCGGTAGACGTCGATTGTTTTGCGAATGACCTCGGTCTCGCTGAAACCCTGCTCGATGATTTGCCGGCTCGCTCGGCCGAACGTCTGCCGAAGCGAGCTGTCACCCGACAGCTTCCGCATAGCGTCGACAAGCGGAGGCACCGCCTTGGCAGGAACCAAAAAACCGTTTACGCCGTCTTCCACCACTCCTCGGCAGCCTGGAATGTCCGTTCCGATCAGCGGTTTCCTGCACGCCCCCGCTTCCAGCAGGACCCGCGGCGTGCCTTCGGCATAGGTGGGGAGCACCACCACATCGGCGTCGTGAAAGTGAGGCTCCATGTCGTCCACATGCCCCAGATAGGTCACGTGTTGCTTCATCTCCTCCAGCTCAGTTGATGAGAGTGAACTGGGGTTCCCAGGGTACAGGTCACCCGCAACCATCAACTCAAACGGTTCACCGCTCGCTTTGAGGTGCTTGGCCGCTTCTAACAGCTCATAGACCCCTTTTTCACGGATCAATCGGGATGCGAAAAGAAACCGGCACGGACCCGGCCTTCGCTCACCCGACGGCGGCCGAAATCGATCACAGTCGGCCCCAGAACCGCGGATCAGCTCAAGGTGCTTCTCGGAGACCAAACCCGCATTGAGGAAGAAATCTCGATCACCCGTGTTTTGGAAGATGACCCGGGTGTTCTCGCCACCCAAGGCCCGCTGATACATCGGACGAATGCCGGCGCGGATCAAGCGATTGGGGAGACTGTCCTCCGTGAAGATATGCCCCAACCCTGTGACTGCTTGAACTGTCGGGATCTTCATCTGCCGAGCGACCAATCCACCATAAAGCACACACTTGATCGTGAAGTGATGGACCAGGTCCGGCTTGATCTCACGGTAAAGCGAACGAATTCGATTCAAAGCGGCAAGATTGTCCAGCGGATTCTTGCTGCCTCCACTCAAGTCCAGTTCACGCCAGCCAAACTCTTTGTCCAGCCTTTCCGCGTAGGGACCGTCTGGAGACACCATTGTGACTTGATGTCCCCGATCCTTCAGTGAACGAGCAAGCCCCGACCGAAAGTTATAGAGATACCAATCGGTGTTGGCGAACAACACGACTCTGTGAGAGAAGGACTGTTCTTCAGATAGCATCTCGGCAATGTCGTGGTTTAGTGGAGGAACTCGATTTGAAATTGGCTGTCAGCTTGATTGGGGCAGTGGGACAGTGTCGGTCTAACGGCCAAGGGTCATTGCGACATATTCACGAATCGCATAGGTGTTCATCATCATCGCTCGATGCCCGGGGATGAAGTCTCGTATGCGGACTCGCAATGAACGTTTGCGACTCAAATTGCACAAGAATCCACAGGGGACTGGAACCGCATCGACGCCAAATCGTTCTGCCAGTCGGAGCACGCGAGGCAAATGCCAAGCCGAACTGATGACCCCGATCGGCTGTTCGGCGGCAACCTCTTTGACCGCCATCATTTCTTCCGCTGTGTTGCTGCCGCCAATCTTCTCGATTTTAAGATCTGGCACGCCGAGCTCGATCAATAGCCGTCGAGATTGTTCGGCTTCGTCCGTCGAAAAGCGACTGTCATCCGAATTGCGAATCCCAGTGCAAACGATTTTTTCCGCTTTCCCGCAATGAAACAGTCGAGCGGCCATCACGACGCGGTCACCATTTTCGTTCACTTGCAACCCACCGGAATCCGTTTCACCCGTCGCCCCACCGAGCAAGATGACGCGTTCGAAACTGCGGCCTTGAAGTGGATTGACCTCCCGAAATTGTTTTTCGAGTGTCCCCGCCAGCCAGTCGGCCACCAGGCGATTGCCGTAAACGAAAATCGCCACCAGCATCGACAGGAAAAGTACCCAGGGGATCAAGTTTGACTGGCTCTCCAGCACTGAAACATGAGCACCGCCCAAAGTTGGTGTTCATTTTCTTGCTTGCCCGATAAGTGTCCCTGCCACAGACGATGGACTGCATTCGCATCGAAATGACCATCCGCCAACAGTCGGTCGCGATCCAAAAGATCTGCCGCCCAACCACGCAACGGGCCTCGCAGCCAATGTGACAGCGGAATCGAGAAGCCCATTTTCGGTCGCTCCATCAATACCTTGGGAACATAGCGATGAACAATTTGCTTGAGCGCCCACTTCCCGTCGCCGTCGCGGACCTTCATGGCAAGAGGCATTCGCCAGGCGTGTTCGACCAATTGATGATCCAAGAGTGGGACCCTAGATTCCAAACTCGTTGCCATGGTCGCCCGATCGACTTTGGCCAAAATGTCACCTGGCAAATAAGTCACCATATCCAGGAACATCATCAACTCTTCGAACTGCATTCCATCACTCAAATTGCCGGATTCCGACAACCGATCTATTGGCTCTCGATGATTTTTCAGCAGGTTTAGTGGCAGCTGATTGACCGATGCCAGTCGTCGATAAAGGTCGACTGGTGAATCTGAATGCAGAACCCCCGCAAGCTTATGAAGCTTGACACCCGGCAAAGCAAATTCACCACTTCGTCCGCGTAAAAAAGAGAATCGCTTGTAGATCTGGTCCCACTGCGTCGCTGGAACGCTCTGGATAACATGGGCCATCATTTTGCGAGACCAAACGGGAGCTCGTCTGATTCGGGACCAAAGACTGCCGGCACGGAAGTGCCTGTTGTATCCACCGAACAACTCGTCGCCACCATCGCCCGATAGTGCCACCGTCACATGTTGCCGGGTCAAATTTGCGACGAGGTAAGTCGGGACTTGAGATGCGTCAGCAAATGGCTCACAAAACATCGTGCCCAGTTTGGGAATGACTTCCAGTGCGTCGTCCGGCGATAGAATCCACTCCGTATGATCGGTCCCCAGATGTTTCGCGACTGCCCTCGCATGATCGGCTTCGTTGTAGAGTGGATCCTGCTGACCAATCGAAAACGTTTGAACAGGCTGATTGACCGACGCCGCCATCATCGCCACGACCAAGGTTGAGTCGTAACCACCAGACAGAAAAGCTCCCAGTGGCACATCCGAAATCATTCGTGATGCCACTGATTGCCGGATCTGATCCTCGAGCCCGTCGAGCAATTGCTGCTCGGAACCAACCAGCGGATTCGCGAGTGCCTGCTCAACCACTGCTTGTGCGTCCCAGTAGAGATGCGAATCCGCGAGCTCCGCATGACCATGATTGACACGGAACGTCAGATGTTGTCCCGGTTCGAGTTTGCGGATTCCCTGGTAGATTGACCGAGGTGCTGCAACATAGTTGTATCGTAGATACGATGTTAGAGCTTCGTCATCGATGGGGTTCGAAAACCTTGGGAGGGAAGTGATCGCCTTCAGTTCGGAAGCAAACGCAAAAACGGGTTCGACCATTCCTTGCACCTCACCATAATACAGCGGTTTTTCTCCCAGTCGGTCGATCGCTAAGTGAAGTTCCTCGCGATGGGTGTCATAGACGGCAAACGCGAACATCCCGTTTAGCAACGGCAGCGTTTCGCTGACGCCAAGTTTGCCAATCGTTTCCAGCAACACCTCCGTGTCCGACTCAGTGCGGAAAGGGTGTCCAGACAACTTCGCACGCAGTTCGCGAAAATTGTAGATCTCTCCATTGAAAACGATGACGTATCGCTCGCATCGCGAACGCATTGGTTGCGCGCTGATGACTCGCGGATCGATGATGGACAAGCGTCGATGGCCGAGCGAGAGGAAGCGGTCGTCGCTCGTCCATGTCGCCCCGCCATCAGGGCCACGATGAATCAGCCGATCCGTCATCTCGGTAATTCGGTCAGCTGAGCCGAGTCCTACGAAGCCAGTAAGGCCACACATCAGCTAGCTAGTCCCCGGAAGCTGATTGATGTTTTCGGGCGGCAAAGCACACCGCTTTTATCGTATTGGGACCTAAACAATCCGAATTTTGCAAACGAGCTCATTGGCGAATCAACGATTCAAAAATTGACTCATACGCATCTGCTGCTACCGGTAGTGAATAGCGTTCCACCGCCGTTTGGCGAGCCAACGTTCCCATGCGCGCTCGCAAGTCACGATCAGAAAGAAGTTGATCGAGTGGCTCTGCCCAATTTTCATTGTGTGCCAAAAAGCCGTTTTCGCCATCGGTGACGACTTCCTCGTTCATTCCAATTGCGGAGCTGACCGTGGCAATTCCGACCGCCTGGTATTGAATCAACTTGAACGCACATTTCCCTCGCGACCAATCTTGGTTGGATAGCGGCATCAGACCGATGTCAAACGATTGGAGTATTTCAATTTCCCGTTCGGGACTCCAACGCTGGAAGCTCGCACCAAGCTTGTTGAGCAGATCATCGTTTTGGACATCGCTACAAAGACAAACTTCAAAGTCATGCTTTCTTCGAAGCTCGGTGATCGCAGGAACCAGTTGTTCCAAGAAGCGAAGATTGGTTGCTGTCCCCATCCATCCAATGCGGAGCGGCCAGTCCGATGGTTTTTCAATCGGCACGTATCGGTCCGTGTCAATGCATGTTGGAATGACTGACACAGGGGTGTCTGCTTTTACATGACTAGCGAGCCATGAGTTCCCAGCCACGACATGAGCAGAACGCTCAAAGATTCGGTTCAGTGCTGCCCGGCGTGAACGGCTTTCACGCAAGTACGGGTCCATGAAAATGGCATCGTCAAAGTCAAACACAACTTTCTTGTTGCGGCCGCTTAAAATTGATTCCGGAGTGCCCCAGGTCGGAATCGCCAGGCGTTGCAGGAGCACTGGAATATCAGACGGAAGCATTGCGGTTGTCACGGCACGCTTGGCTCGACACGCGAAGCGATAGAGCTTCCGCAAACGCCAAGAAGGAATGCGTTGGTCAAAGGCTCCATAGCCATAGATGGATCTCGTCTGCCACCCACGCTGGCTCAGCAGGGATGCCACAGGATCCACTCGAAACCTCGTGGTCGGCGCAAGGGTGCCATCGCTGACAAATGTTACCCGTTTTGGACTAGGTTCAGACAATAGAAAAGAAGTTGAAAGGGATCGCCGAAGAAATTGCTTGTATCGAACTATTTAGCCGGTTGTTACTGGCCGCAATTCCGGCCTCATTCGTCGAAATTGGCTTTGTTTGATGCATTTAATAACGACTGCCGGACGGGAATCCAAATAGCCAAGTTTGATACGGGATGTACGTAAGCTGAAAAATCCATGACTGCTGAGTCCACACGGCGAACAAAAGAAACAGTCCAGCATAGGGTGCGATAGAAAACAAGCGACGGTACTGATCATCTCGAAGCATAAAAGGGATTCGAGCAAAGATAACAGTTTGGATGGGGATCAAGTAGTATCCGAACCGGTCGGCAACCACAGTTGACAAAGCCACCAGTGGAACAAGTGCGAGCATCATCAGGCTTCCAAGACTGACCAGTTTGAACTCGTCTTTGAAACTCGCTTTCCAGGTTGACTTCAACATGAATTGGAAAAAGAGCGATGTCGCAACCAGAGTCATGACGCGAAAGATTGCCCCGGCTGCTTCCACGTTGGATTCGATATAGCGGGACTGCATGACCTCAGCACTTCGAGTGCTTGCCAAGGCGATGACGCCGGGAATAGCAAGTAGTCCACTAAGAATCAAGCGGTTTCGGGTGTATTCGCCGGTTACCAAGGGAGCAAGTAAAAGGAATACTAAAGCGCTATTGTGAAAACTGCCTCCGATGATAACGAAAGCAACAAAAGGGATGAGCTTTTTGTCAACAAAAGCGTTGTAGGCGAAGCATAGCATTCCGATCCCCATAGCTTGACGCACGGCTGACATCGGCATGTTGATGATAAGGATTGGAAAACACAGGACAAAAAATCCCAGCGGATCTGGTTGTCGCTTTGCTAGTGCATGCAGCCCAGCGAAGAATATCATTGACGAAAAGACATTGACCGAAGGGTAAGGCCAGTGCATTTCGTGGATAAACTCGTTCAGTAACCAGTATCCAGGCTCGCTTCTGGTCGACGCATCGAGATAGTCAGACCACTGTTGGATCCGGAAGATATTGAGGTAACCGCTCCAGTCTGGTCCTACTTCGAACCGAAATGCTGAAAACAGAAAAATCGAAATCAGGCAGGCTGAATACAGGAGTTTGCTGTTCTCCGTTCCGACGCGATTGCTGGAACGAATCAAAATCAAGGCAACGAAGATGATTAAATAGAGCATGTGAATTGTAAAACGTGTTTGTCGAACACCACTACACTCTCGTCTGCGGCATCATGATGGACGAAGTATCCTCGCGTAAATGTCTTTGTACTTTTCGGTCCCCGAGTGGAGCGAAAAGGTCTCTTCAGCGGCGCGTCGACACCGTTGCGGTAGTTCGGGATCTCGTTCCAGTTGTTGAAGTGCTGACCACGCGCGGGGCATGTCATCGAGCGTGTTTTCTTTGACCAGAACGCCCACTCTGTAGCGCTTGATGATACTCGCGACGTCACCGACACCCTCGTTGGCGACCACAGGGAGTCCACAACCGAGGATTTCGGCCATGCGAGTTGGCGAACGACCTAGTTCGGATATTGAGCCCCCCGCGTAGAACATCACAGATGCCGTGTGGCGCTGGACCGCCGATGGCATCTGGTGCGGTTTCCGAGCTAAAATTTGTAGCCGTTCTCCCAGAAGGTCTTTTGGGTCGATCGACTCGCGGACCTGAGAAGCGTCGTCTCGGGTGACAATTTCGAATTGTGCGTTGGGTGACTTTTTCGCGGCAACTTTAAAGAACGTCCTGAGCCAGTCCGTGCGAAACCAACCGCTCAAAACCGTCCCAATACAGGAATAGATCGGTGGTTCGGCAGGACGCGAACTCGGTGGAGCAAATCGTTCCAGATCCGCACATGTCGGGATCACCACAATCCGCTGACCTTCTAACTCATCGGGATACGTTTCCCGCAAATATTCCACCGCTGCATGCGTCAGCGACACGACCGCCGCGGCTCGCTTCAAGCAGGTGCGCTCCGCCCAAACGATCGCTCGGTGCATCCACGAACCGCGTTTGAGTCTGCCAGCGGTGATCAATTCTTCGGGCCACAATGCCCGCATGTCAAAGATGAAAGGTGTACCCGTCAGTTTCCCGGCAACCATCGCCACAGCAGCGGGGATGTAACTGCGAGCATGGATCAGTTCTGCATTGCCACGGCGGATTTCGCGCAGGCAAAGCCATAGGAACGTCAGCATGCTCCACGCTGGAGCAAGCACCTTGGGCCGATGATGAAACGGTTGCGGAAGCCAGCGGATCCCATGCCGATCGCAGTCCTTCTGCACCCGCTGCACAGCCGTCTCGTCCGCCCAATCCTCTGGCTTCTCGAAGCTGATCAGGGTGATTTGATAGTCATTCGAAAGCCCACGCAGGTATGAGAGCACCTGCGACTGCCCGAGTGGTTCGAGCATGCCATTGCGAGTGATATAAAGTGTTGGGGTCATGACAACCCAAACGCATCAAGGTAGTGTTTGGCTGCAATCGTGGGAAGAAAGTCATTCGCCCGATTCTGAAGAGCATCGAAATCATGCTCCTCCGACAATGAAGCGTCCATAGCTGCGGCCAAGGCCACTGCGTCACCAACGGGAGTCAATCTGCCCCAGCGTCCACCTTCCAAGATTTCTGCCGGTCCAGCTGGGCAATCCGTTGAGACCACCGGAGTGCCGGATGCAAGTGCTTCAACGATGACGTTCCCAAACCCTTCAAAATTCGACGAAAGAACGAACAGATCCGCGGTCTGATAAAAGGCTGTGGGATTCGGGTGAAATCCAGCAAAGACAACTCTGTCCGCAATTCCAAGTTGATGACTGAGTTGCTGTAGTTCAGAACGCAATTCACCGTAACCAAGAATTAGCAACTCGGTTCCAACCGTCCTCATCATCGAAAACGCCCGAAGGAGTAGTTCATGATTCTTAACCTTTTTAAGTGTCCCCACGGTGATGATGCGCCCCCCCTTGGGGACAGACCAGAACGCACTCGCTTTCTCGAACTCGTCCGCTGTTGGCGTTGCACTCGGTGGGATCGGATTGTTGATCACACGAAATTGGTTCTCTGGCATACCCGATAGCTTTGCCATGTCTCGCACAACACCAGCGGAAACGCCAACACGCGCGTGTGCCAATCGGTAGCCGGTTGCGGTGGAGCCGCGTAAACCCACGCGATGCGCATTCCCCCAGTCCCTGTATTGCGCTGAAAGAATCCCGTGCTCGGAGATGATGACGCGGGTTCCGGTGTTGCTTGCAGCAAACGGCGCAATTGCGGTCAATGGCCACATTGCCGAACACAGTACGGTTGGCTGGCGGATGCGAAGATAGCTCCGCAGTGCAATAGGAACTGAACGCAAGCGGTCGCACGCAAGATCTACAACCGGGAAATCCTTTCTTGCCTCAGCCAACAATTCACCGCGCGCCTGGGCAAGCACAAACTCAACATTAAACCCTAAGTTGCAAAACTCCCTGGCTAGCGTCACTCGAATCCGCTCAACTCCACCTCCTCTGAGATCCGGAGTTAAGAGTGCGATTAACTCACTTTGCATTAATGTCCCCAGAATTGCGAAAGGTAGAAGCTGTTAAGTGTGTTCATTTCAAAAGTATATCCGACGGCATGAGCTGTAGCTGGGAGTTGTTGCACTCTGTGTTAGGATGGAAAGCTTGCGTCGCACAGTCAAAACCTCGGGACCAGCGACTGTGCAACCAAGCATGGCCCGCATGCTCAATATCCGAAGGGAAAACCTGTAAACATTCGCAGCCGGTTGAAAGTGTCGACCGGCCGCTGGTCGATTTTGGTTTTACCGGTTCTTGTTCCACGCCACTTTGTTATTTGGGTCGAGCGTTTCGACGCGGAATCCTAGTTTGTTGAGTCGTGACGTTACCGGGCACCCCAATCCTCTCCGCGTAAGATCTTCAAATACAACGCACTTTGTCTTTCCAAGAGTTCGTTCTCCTCCTTTGATGACCTGCTCCTCGGAGCCTTCGACGTCAATTTTCATCAGGTGAATCTCAGTTAGACCACGACAGACCTCATCGAGAGTCTTTGAGTAAATAGTAGTAGTCACACGCGCTTCCGTGGAATGCTTTCCGTATTCCTGAATGCTGGCCTGACCGAACTTCCCCGTGGGAGCATTCGCGATTACTTCGCTTCCCGACATGTCCCACAACGCTGTCTCTGCGACTTCGACATTTTCCAAATGGTTTAAATGAATATTGTCATAGAGCATCTGCATTGTTGGTGGGAACATCTCTACCGCCAATACTTTTCCCAGCTTACCGACGGAGTTTGCGGCCAGCACGGTGTAGAAGCCAATATTCGCCCCAACATCAACGAATGTGTCACCCATTCCCAGCTCATTCCGGAGAAGCTTGCCGATTGCGGGCTCTCTTGTTGGCGAAACTATCCAAAGATCGTCGGAATGCTTTCGCAATGAGAAGGTGCCAATTGAATCCACCACCACATGTGCCTTCCGAACCAGAACTGGATTACGCCACTGCTGGAGATCACGGAGCGAGTCGAAAAGGCCGGCGATAGCTGAGTAGTACAACGTCAAAGAGTCTCGCAAAGTAGCACCACGAACTGACCCGAGAATGCGCCACCATCGCCTAAGAGCCTATCCGGAAACTGGTATTTGCTGAAAGCCTGATAAACGCGATACTTTGAGCTCCTCGAAGCAACGGAGTGTGCGATGACCGATGGCAACCGAAAA